>DATKQI010000039.1:0-4351 GCA_035532755.1 Acetobacteraceae bacterium | reverse complement strand
CTTCTTCGCCTGGATGCGGGACATCCAGCCCTGGTGCATCAGCCGCCAGCTCTGGTGGGGGCATCGCATTCCGGCCTGGTACGGGCCGGACGGCACGATCTTCGTCGAGCGCACGGCGGAGGAAGCCATCGCCGCCGCGCGCGCCCATTACGGCCGAGACGAGCCGCTCGCCCGTGACGAAGACGTGCTGGACACCTGGTTCAGCTCCGCGCTGTGGCCGTTCTCCACCCTCGGCTGGCCCGACCGCACGGCGGACCTCGCGCGCTACTATCCCACCGATGTACTGGTGACGGCATTCGACATCATCTTCTTCTGGGTCGCCCGGATGATGATGATGGGCCTGCATTTCATGGACGATGTGCCGTTCCGCGCCGTGTGCATCCACGGCCTCGTGCGCGACGAGCGCGGCCAGAAGATGTCGAAATCGAAAGGCAACGTGGTCGATCCGCTGGCGCTGATCGACCAGTTCGGCACCGATGCGCTGCGCTTTGCCATCTGCGCGCTGACCGGCCCGGGGCGGGATATCAAGCTCGGCCCGGCGCGGGTGGAATCCTATCGCAGCTTCGTCACCAAATTGTGGAACGCCGCGCGCTTCTGCGAGATGAACGGCGCCCGGCCAGACCCGGCGTTCGATCCCGCCGCCGCGCGGCTGCCGCTGTCGCGCTGGATCCTCGATGCCGCCAACCAGGCCATTGCGGAAGCGACCGCGGCGCTGGAGGCGTTTCGCTTCAATGATTACGCCGCCGCATGCTACCGCTTCACCTGGAACCTGTTCTGCGACTGGTTCCTCGAACTCGCCAAGCCCGTGCTCGCGACCGACACGGCGGCCGCCGCCGAAACCCGCGCGGTCGCCGCTCATGTGCTGGGCACCATCCTGCGCCTGCTCCACCCGGCGATGCCCTTCGTGACGGAGGAGATCTGGGATCAGTCCGGCTACGGCGCGCCCGCGAGCCTGATCGCCGCGGACTGGCCGCTGCCGGCGACGGTGCACGCACCGCAGGAAGCCCGGGCGGAGCTGGACTGGCTGGTGCGGTTCATCACTGAATTGCGCACCGTCCGCGCGGAGATGAACGTCCCGCCCTCCACGCTCGCGCCGGTTCTGCTGAAGGATGCGGCACCGGCCACGCTCGCCCGCGCCGGCAACTGGGCCGAGGCGATCCGCCGCATGGGTCGTGCCTCCGAAGTGCGCGCGCTGGCCGGCGATATCCCGAAAGGCGCTGCGCAGGCGGTGGTGGACGAGGCAACGCTCGTGCTCCCGCTCGCCGAGATCATCGACCTCGCGGCCGAGCGCGCCCGCCTCGCGCGCGAACGCGACAAGGCGGCGGCCGAGGCGGAGAAGATCGCCCGAAAGCTCGACAACGCCGACTTCGTCGCCCGCGCGCCGGAGGAGGTGGTGGAGGAGAATCGCGAACGGCTGGGCGCCGCCCGCGCCGAGATCGCCCGGCTGGAAGCCGCACTCCGCCGCATCGCCTGAATCAGGCGATCTCGACCATCACCGGCACATGGTCCGAGGGCTGCGGCTCGCCGCGTTCCGCGCGGTCGGGCACAGCCGACACCAGCCGTTCGGCCAGATCGGCCGACAGCAGCACGTGGTCGATGCGCAGGCCGCAATCCCGGTCCCACGCGCCGGCCTGGTAGTCCCAGAACGTATAGATAGAGCCATCCGGCCGAAGCGCCCGCACCGCATCGGTCAGCCCGAGCCAGATCAGGCTGCGGAACCGCGCCCGCACCTCCGGCCGCACCAGCGCATCCCCCGGGCCCAGCGCGCCGGGAGCGAGGTCCGCTTCGGTCGGGCAGACGTTGAAATCCCCGGCGATCAGCACCGGCCGCTCCGCGTCCAGCAGCGCGGCGGCGCGCGCGCGCAAGTGGTCCATCCACGCCAGCTTGTAGGTGAATCCAGTCTCGCCCCCGGAATTGCCGTTCGGCAGATACAGGCCGATCACGGTGATCCCGCCCACCGCCAGCTCAAGATAACGGGCCTGGACATCCTCGGCCGGCAGGCCGGGCAGGGCGCGGTGCGTCACCTCCACCGGGATGCGGGACAGGGCAGCCACGCCATTGTAGGCCTTCTGCCCCACCACCGCGGCGCGATAGCCCAGATCGGCGAAATCAAGGCCGGGGAATGCCTCCTCGATGCATTTGATCTCCTGGAGCAGCAGGATGTCGGGCGCGTTCCGCTCCAGCCATCGCCGCACCAGCGGCGCACGCAGCCGGATGGAGTTCACGTTCCAGGTGGCGATCTTCACGCCGATCTCCGGCACATAACGATATGTTTATATAGCTTAATCGACCGAGAAGCTGGTGCCGCACCCGCAGGAGGAGGTGGCGTTGGGATTGCGCAGCGCGAAGTGGCTGCCCATCAGCTCGTCGGTGTAGTCGAGCTCCGCCCCGGCCAGCAGGTCGAGGCTGGTCGGGTCCACCAGCACCCGCGCGCCGCCGCGTTCGATCAGCACATCGTCGGGCTGCGTGGCCTCGTCCAGCTCGAAACTATATTGGAAGCCGCTGCAGCCGCCGGCCAGAACGGCCACGCGCAGGGCGGAGCGATCGCCGGCGATCTCGGCGATGCGGGCGGCGGCGCGGTCGGTGAGGGCAAGGGAGGTCATGGCGGCTCCGGTCGGATATGGCGGCGGAACATAGATAGAGCGTCCGGCTCCCGGATTGAAGGGAGAACGCCGCGGGTGCTAAGCCCGCCCGGTGACCCATGCGCCCTACGCCGTCCGCCAGGCCGCCTCGCGCGGCCGGGTTCATCCCGAGCCCGGCGGCGGCCCCCGCAGCCCCTGGCAGCACGACCGCGACCGCGTGGTGCACAGCGCGGCGTTCCGCAAGCTCCAGTACAAGACCCAGGTGTTCGTCACGCACGAGGGGGATTTCTACCGCACCCGGCTGACCCACAGCCTGGAAGTGGCGCAGATCGCCCGTTCGATCGCCCGCGAGCTGGCACTGGACGAGGATCTGGCGGAATGCCTCGCCCTTGCCCACGATCTCGGCCACCCGCCCTTCGGCCATGCCGGGGAGGCGGCGCTGAACGCGGCGATGGCCCCGTTCGGCGGGTTCGACCACAACGCCCAGAGCCTGCGCGTGGTGACGAAGCTGGAGAGCCGCTATGCGGGATTCGATGGGCTGAACCTGACCTGGGAATCGCTGGAGGGGCTTGCGAAGCACAACGGCCCGCTGCACCGCCCGCCGCCCTACATCGCCGAATACGCGGCCCTGCATGACCTGCACCTCACGACCCATGCCGGCGCCGAGGCGCAGGTGGCGGCGCTGGCCGACGATATCGCCTATCACAGCCATGACCTCGATGACGGGCTGCGCGCGCGGCTGTTCGAGATCGACGACATCGCCCATCTGCCGGTGGTGCACGAGGCGGCGGAGGCGGCGCGGCGGATCGGCCTGGGCATCCCGCCCGACCGCCTGCGCCACGAGACGATCCGCCGGGTGATCGACCGGATGGTGACGGATGTGGTGGCCGAATCCCGCCGCCGGCTGGAGGCGCTCGACCCCGCCGACGCGGATGCGGTGCGCGCGGCGCCGGGGCCGGTGGTGGGGTTCTCCCTGCCGATGGCCGAGGCCAACCGGGCGATCAAGGAGTTCCTGTTCGCGCGGATGTACCGCCACTGGCGGGTGAACCGCATGACGCGCAAGGCGGGCAAGGTGGCGGCCGAGCTGTTCGCGCTGCTGCATGCCGATCCGTCCCTTCTGCCCGACGACTGGCGCGCCCGCTCCGAGGGCGGCGACCCCGTTCGCGCGGCGGTGATCGTCTGCGACTATATCGCCGGCATGACCGACCGCTTCGCGCTCGACGAACATCGCCGCCTGACCGACCCCACCATCACCGGCTGAGCCCCATGACCCAGAACCTGTACACCGCCATCCAGCGGATCGTGGCGGCCGCATTGCCGCCCCTGGTGCCCGACCTGCCGGCCGATCTGCTCGGCAGGATCGAGGTGACGCCGACGCGCGAGGCCGCGCATGGCGACATGGCGACCAACGCCGCGCTGGTGGCGGCGAAGGCGGCGCGGCGCCGGCCGGCCGATCTCGCGGCCGATCTCGCCGCGGCGCTGCGCGCGGCACCCGGGATCGAGGCGGCGGAGGCGGCGGGGCCGGGCTTCGTCAACCTGCGCCTTTCTCCCACATTGCTGCTTGCGCAGGTGCCGGTGATGCTGCGTGCGGGCGCGGCCTATGGCGATTGTTCGCTGGGCCAGGGGGTGCGGACGAACGTGGAATACGTCTCCGCCAATCCCACCGGGCCGATGCATGTGGGCCATTGCCGGGGTGCCGTGGTGGGCGATGCGCTGGCGAACCTGCTGGCCAAGGCCGGGTTCGCGGTGACGAAGGAATACTACATCAA
>DATKQI010000038.1:0-2816 GCA_035532755.1 Acetobacteraceae bacterium | reverse complement strand
ACCCGCAGCAGCGGGCTTGCCAGCATCATCACCGGCGGCTCCAGCAGACCCGTCAGCGCGCCGAGAAACTCGGTGTGGCCGGGGTGGGGGAATCCGGCGCCGTAGAGCGTGGCCTTGCTGATCGGGTTGGTGACGACGGCGCTGGCCGCACCCTGTTGGGCGAGCCGCACCGCCCGCTCGATCGACGCGATCACGGCGGCCGCGTTCGCCGGGTCCGGCCGCCCGGGCCGCACCGGGGCCGCGAGCGCCTGGGGCAGCACCGGCAGGGATTCGGCGAAGGCCGCTGCCGCTTCGGCCGGATCGTTCGCCACGCGGATCGGGATGGACGGATCGAGCGATGCGAGGCGGGCGGGATCGTCGATCAGGACGAAGCGCAGCGCGGTGCCGCGCAATTCCCGCCACGCCGCCAGGGCGATCTCCCCGCCGATGCCGGCGGGGTCCCCCATGGTCAGCGCAAGCGGGGCTTGTGTGGTGTTCAGATGTGGATCGCGCGCCCTTCGACCGCCAGCGCCGCCTCCTTCACCGCCTCGTTCAGCGTGGGGTGCGCATGGCAGGTGCGGGCCACGTCCTCCGCGCTCGCGCCGAATTCGATGGCGAGCGCGAGTTCGGCGATCAGCGTGCCGGCATCCGGGCCGATGATGTGGGCGCCCAGCAGCCGGTCCGTCGTCTTGTCGGCGAGCAGCTTCACCATGCCGTCGGTATCGCCCATGGCGCGAGCGCGGCCGTTGGCGGTGAAGGGGAACTTGCCGACGGTGTAGGCGATGCCGGCGGCTTTCAGCTCCTCCTCGGTACGGCCGACCGAGGCGACCTCCGGCCACGTGTACACCACGCCGGGAATCGCCTCGTAATTCACGTGGCCGGCCTGGCCGGCGAGGATTTCGGCGAGCGCGATCCCCTCGTCCTCCGCCTTGTGGGCGAGCATCGGGCCGGCGATCACGTCGCCGATGGCGTGGATGCCGGGGACGTTCGTCGCGAAATGCGCATCTGTCTTCACCCGGCCGCGATCGTCGATCGCAACCCCGGCTTCCTTCGCGCCGAGCCCGTCCGCATGGGCGCGGCGGCCGATGCACAGCAGCACCACATCCGCCTTGATCTGCTCGGCGGGACCACCCTTGGCGGGTTCGACGGTGAGGGTGACGCCATCGCTTCCCTTGGCATTGCCCTTCGCGGCGCCGGTGACCTTGGTGCCGAGGCGGAACTTCATGCCCTGGCGGCCCAGGATGCGTTCGAACTGCTTCGCGATCTCGGCATCCATCGTCGGCACCAGCCGGTCGAGGAATTCGATCACCGTGACCTCGGCCCCCAGGCGGCGCCAGACGCTGCCGAGTTCGAGACCGATGTAGCCGCCGCCGATCACGACCAGATGGCCGGGCACGGCATCCAGCTCCAGCCCGCCGGTGGAGGTGACGACGGTCTTCTCGTCCACCTCCACGCCGGGCAGCGGCACGCTTTCGCTGCCGGTGGCGATGACGATGTGCTTCGTGTCGTACGTCGTGCCATCGACCTCCACCTTGCCGGGGGCGGCGATGCGGCCGGTGCCCTTCAGCCAGGTTACCTTGTTCTTCTTGAACAGATACTCCACGCCCTTCACGTTGGCGCTCACCACCTCGCCCTTGCGGGCCTGCATGCGCGCGAGATCGAGCTTCACGCCATCGACCAGCACGCCGTGATCCTTCAGCGCATGGGCGGCGGCGTGGAAATTCTCCGAGGATTGCAGCAGCGCCTTGGAGGGGATGCAGCCGATGTTGAGGCAGGTGCCGCCGAGCGTGGCGCGCTTCTCCACGCAGGCGACCTTCATGCCGAGCTGGGCGGCGCGGATGGCGCAGACATAGCCGCCGGGGCCGCTGCCGATGACGATGACATCGAAGCTCTCGCTCATGGCGCGTTCCCGCTCACAGATCCAGCAGCAGGCGGCGGGGGTCCTCGATGCCGTCCTTGATCCGCACCAGGAACGACACCGCTTCCTTTCCGTCCACGATGCGATGGTCGTAGGAGACGGCGAGGTACATCATCGGGCGGATTTCCACCTTGCCGCCGATCGCGACCGGCCGTTCCTGGATCTTGTGCATTCCGAGAATGGCGGATTGCGGCGGGTTGAGGATGGGCGTGGACATCAGCGAGCCGTAGATGCCGCCGTTGGTGATGCTGAACGACCCGCCCGCCAGTTCCTCGATCTTCAGCGCGCCATCGCGGGCGCGGCGGCCGAAATCCGCGATCGCCTTCTCGATCTGCGCGAAGCCCATCCGGTCCGCGTCGCGGATCACCGGCACCACCAGCCCGCCGGGGCCGCCGACGGCGATGCCCATGTGGACAAAGTGCTTGTAGATGATCTCCTCGCCATCGACCTCGGCGTTCACCGCCGGGAATTCCTGCAATGCGGCGACGGTGGCTTTGACGAAGAAGCTCATGAAGCCGAGGCGCGCGCCGCCGTGCTTCTTCTCGAACGCATCCTTGTATTCGCTGCGCAGCGCCATCACCGCCGACATGTCCACCTCGTTGAAGGTGGTGAGCATGGCGGCGGTGTTCTGCGCCTCCTTCAGCCGGGCGGCGATGGTGCGGCGCAGGCGGGTCATCTTCACCCGCTCCTCCCGCGCATCGGTGCCGCGGGCGGGTTTCGCGGCCGGGGCCGGGGAGGTTGCGGCGAGAGCGGGGCGGGTAAGGAAGGCCAGCACATCGCCCTTGGTGATCCGCCCGTCCTTTCCGCTGCCCGAGCCGAGCTGTTCGGGGGCGAGGTTCTGCTCGCTCATCAGCTTCGCCGCCGCGGGCAGCGGCGCGTGGGCGGCCGCCGCCACATCGGCGGGCGGCGTGGCGGGGCG
>DATKQI010000037.1:0-7391 GCA_035532755.1 Acetobacteraceae bacterium | reverse complement strand
AAAAAGTTACTCTGCCCCGTGGACCCGGTGGCCGGTCGGAGCCCCGACCGGCCACCCCGACCTGCCGGACCCGTACCCAGCCGGCGCCGCGCGACCGGGTATCGCGGGACCGGCGTCAGCCGTTCCCGCCCGGCGCGAGCGAGGCATCCGCGATCTTGCTGCAGTCGCCGGCCGGAAGCAGTACGAACGATGCGGGGTCGCGCGCGATGCTGGCCTGGCCGGCACAGGAATGAGCTCCGGCAGCGCAGTCGTTGCGGGCAACTGCGTTGATGCCGTAGCACCGCTGCAGGTGTTCGGCCATCGCCCGCTTCTGGTTGGCCTGCTGCACTTGCATCATCTGCGCCTTCGTCATCGTCGCCGCGGTGGCGGGAACCGCGGTGAGGGCGGTCGCACCCGCGAGACCCACCGCGGCGGCGAACACGGAGGCTGCGAACAAGCGTCGGTCCATGATCTGGTTTCCTTCCATTGAATGCCCCAGAATCGGGTGCACGGACATCACTTCATCGGTGACGTACAAAAGGTTACTCGGATCGCGCGTATTCCGGCTGCGCGAGTTCCGATACCTTCGGCAATCAGTCCCGGCGGCCGCGCGCAGCTTCGCGGTCGTGCCCGCCCCAGCGAGGCGTGGAGAGCGTCGGCCGCCTTTCGGGCAGCAGTAATCGACGTATCGCGCACGCATTCTGGCGGACGACGGCGGCCTCCGGGCCGCTGATAAGCAGGATTGTGGTGCCAGCGCGCGGGCAGGATTTCGCTTCAGCCGCGGCGGCAGAGGTCATCCTGGATCGAATCCTCGGTATCCCGAGCAATCCATATCGCGGTACCAGGCTGGAACACCCGGCGCTGTGCCGGCGTGGCGAAGGCGGAAGCACGAACCCCGCTGCCGCTTCCCTGTTCCTGACGTCCGGACACCGACGGCGCTGCCGTTTCCAGCGCGCCAGCGATTGCCCGCACCCCTGGCATCACGACGCGTGCGAACGGCGAGGTGGCAAGGGCACCACCGACGAGGATCGCCGCGGCGACCGATCCAGCCAGACTGCGGATCACCATGCCCACCCCCTGTTCGCACGCGGCGGCCGGGACCGGCTCACCTGTTGACAGTTCGCCCGCCCCTCGCAAAAAGTTACATCCCTGTCAAACGCGATCGCTGCGCGCCCGCTGCAATCGGCCCCCGGCCGATCAGGCCCCCGCCACCAGGCGGAGCAGCGCGACCGAGCCGAACTGTCATACGAGCACCGTGATGGCAGCATCCTGCGGGAGGTAGAGCCGCAGGATGCTGCCCGCAGGACCTCGGTGCCGAGCACACCGCGACGACAGCTACGGGGGCTGCGGAACCCTCTTGGCGCGATCACATCCAGGTTTGCGCCGTCCGGTCGGGGATGATGATGGGGCGGAACGGGTCCGGGCACTCTCTACTACGCGCGAAGGGCCAGGGGGCACCTACCCCCTGGCCCTCCTATGCAGATCGGGGCCAGCGGTTCAACCGTTGCCGCCGGGGGAGTAGTTGCCCTGGGCCTGGGCCGTGGGCGCGGCCGAGGCCACCGTCGCACCGGCTGACACGAGCAGGCCGAGCATCAGGAACGCCGCAAGGAACTTCTTCATCGTCATCTCCGTCAGAGTGTGATGCGCTCCGGCAGTGGAGCGTCATTTGACAGTTCGACGCATTGGGCACGGAAGTTACAGGGCTATGCGAGATGCCCGTGCTCCGACGTCCTGACCAGCAAGCGCCCGATGCCGCCCGCCACCAGACTGAGCAATGCGACCGAGCCGAGCTGCCAGACGATCACCATGATGGCGGCGTCCTGCGGGTGATAGAGCCGCAACGCCGTCGCCCCCAGCGCCGCGGCGCCGAGCGCGCCACAGAAACACGCATGGGTGGTGCGGAACCCTCGGGCCCGGCGCAGCAGTACGACGATCGCGATCGCCGGCACCAGCCCGCCCAGCGCGATCGCCGGCAGGCACATCGCATCCGAGGTCACGCGCAGCCCGGCCGGGCCGAACCGAAGCACCACCTCCAGGCATTGCTGCCCAAGGCTACCCAGCCACAGCGCCATCGGTGCCAGCGGCAGCCACAGCTTCCATCCCGGCTGGTCCGGCAGCAGCGCACACAGCGCCGCGTATGCGCCGACCAGCGAGGTCAGCAGCGCCGCCGCTTCCTCCAGCAGGAACCGGGGATCGGCGAGGCGGGACGCCAAGTCGGGCCGCAGGCCCGACCCCCAGGCAACCAGCGCCACCGCCGGCAGGGAAACCAGCAGCCAGGTGCCGAGCCGCACCGAAGGCGGCGGGAGGCGCCGCACCGGTGTCAGGTCCCCGGCAAGGCAGTCGATCAGTCGTTCGGTCTCCATCCTATTTCGATCCATCCAGAAGCTTGCGCAACGCCTTAATCCCGCGATGAGCGGCAACCTTGAGGGCCGTCACGCTCAGGCCGCTCTCGGTCGCGGCTTCCTCCAGCGACATCTCCCGCAGCTTGGTCATCTCCAAGGCTTGCCGCTGGCCGGCGGGCAGGCGCGCGATCGCGGCGCGGAGCGTCCCGGCGTCCAGGGTCTGATCCACGGTACTATTCGTCGCAAGTGCGCCGGAGGTTTCAGGCACATCGTCGATCGGGGTCTCCCGCGCCGCGGCACGCCGGGTGTGGCGCATCACGTCCGACGCGCGAAACCGCATGATCCCGAACAGAAAGGGCATAAACGGCCGCGCCGGGTCATAGAGATGGCGCGAGCCATGCAGCGCGAGCAGGGTTTCTTGCACCGCGTCCTCGATTTCGGCCAGGCCGGCACGCGGCCAGCGCGCCCGGACCAACCGCCGCAGTGGCGGGATGACGGCGGTCAGCAGGGCGGCATAAGCGGCACGGTCGCCCTGCTGCGCGGCACGCATCCACTCCCGCCAGGATGGGTCTTCTTCCGCCATACCGCCGATCCTGAGTGCACGAGGGGCAGGATGTAGCGCCCCGAACCGCGGGCAGGAAGGGGAGCGCGACCCGGTCGCGGAGGGCCGACGCCCGGGGCGGCCAGGTAACCTCCGCCGCCGGTGGGCCGAAAGGGGATCGAGAGGCCGCCACCGCCACGGCCACCCGGTCGCGGCGCACATCATCCCAACCGAGGAACTCTGCCCGATGGGTCCGCTCCGCTCCACCGTGTTCGCTGTCTTGCTAGCCGGCCTTGCCCCCCTGCTGCCTGCCGCCGCCCGGGCCGCCACCGTGGCGCCGTTCACCGAGGCGGCATTCTCCGCGGCCGAGGTGCAGGGAAGGCCGATCCTGGTCGATATCTTCGCCACCTGGTGCCCGGTCTGCGCCGCACAGAAGCCGATCATCGAACACCTGACCCAGGCGCCGGCGTTCCACGACCTGCTGATCCTGCGCGTCAATTTCGACACCCAGAAGCCAGTGGTCCACGCCATGGGCGCGCGCATGCAGAGCACCCTGATCGCCTTCCACGGCAAGACGCTGGAAGGCGTCTCGGTCGGGGACACCGATCCGGCATCGATCGCGGCGCTGCTCGCCAAGACCCTGAGGTGAACGGCGATGACCGTCGCCTCGCTCGGCTTCGGCTTCCTGGCCGGGCTGTTCTCGGTGCTGTCGCCCTGCGTGCTGCCGGTGCTGCCGCTGGTGTTCGCGCCCGCCGCCTCGGCGCACCGGTTCGGCGCGCTGGCGCTCGCTGCCGGGCTGGTCTCCGCCTTCGTCGCCATCGGCCTGTTCGTCGCCACCTTGGGGTTCTCAATCGGCCTCGGCGGCTCCGTGTTCCGCGATGGCGCGGCGGTGCTGCTTGGGCTGCTCGGGGTCGTGCTGCTGAGCGGGTCGTTGCAGCAGCGCTTCGCTCTGGCGGCCGGCGGCTTCGGCGCCGCCGCCGACCGGCTGGCGCGACGCCTGGCGCCCGCGGGGCTTGGTGGGCAGTTCGTGGTGGGGATGCTGCTGGGCGCGGTTTGGAGCCCTTGCGTGGGGCCGACACTCGGCGCCGCTTCGGTGTTGGCCGCGCAGGGGCGGGATCTGCCGGGCGTGGCCTCGGTGATGCTCGCCTTCGGGGCGGGGACGGCGCTGCCGCTCGTGCTGCTCGGGCGGGTCTCGCGAACCGCCTTCATGCGCTGGCGCGGGCGGATCATGCGGGCCGGAGCAGGTGGCAAGCTGCTGCTCGGGGGAGCGGCGCTGGCGGTGTCAGTGCTGATCCTGACCGGGCTGGACCGGACCGCGGAGGCGGCGCTGGTGCAGGCCTCGCCGGGCTGGCTGATCGCACTCACCACCCGATTCTAGACAGGATCGAGGCTGCCATCGCTATGCGATCGGGCAGGGTTGCCCGGCCGTCTCCCGGCGGTCTGCCGGAAACGCACCGGCGTCATCCCAATTGCTCCGGTGGGCGAGCGGCGTTTTGTCGCTGCGACCTCGGCGCACATCCCCCACTCCGCAGCAGGTCCGGCCGCTTCCGGCCCGATCGGTCGGAAGCGGCCGGACCTGCTGCGCGCTCAGTCGAGGCGCCTGGGGCTCGCCGCGCGAAGATCGCGGATGACGTCGAAGACCCGCACGCCGACTTCCGGCGGCGCAGCATCGAGCCAGGGCGCCGCACGCAGGACCTCCCCGGCGTCGGCGAGCCCCTGCGCCCATCGGCTTTCCATGGTAGCGCGGCTAAACTCGAAATCCTTCGAGGCACCCTGAAGATTGTCGGGACGATAGATCACCTGCGCGACGTCCATCGTCGTGACGCAGGCGATATCGCTCAGGAACCTGGCCTCCGGCCGCGCCTTCAGCGTCTCGGGCACCTTCTCGAGCAGAAGATTGAGATTGTGCCGGATGTCGTGCATGGCGCGGAACTGATCGGTGCCCATGCGGGTGCGGCTGGAGTATTGGATCTCCTTCGCCCGCTCCAGCACCTCGTCGATCGTCCGGGGCAGCGGGCCGCGGGCGGGGAAAATATCCACCTGGAAGGTGAGCCTGCTGCGGCGCGGGTAGTAGGACAGCACGTATTGCAACGGCGTGTTGGAGACCAGACCGCCGTCCCAAAAGAGTTCGCCGTCGACCTCCACAGCCGGGAATCCCGGCGGCAAGGCACAGCTCGCCATCACATGCTCGGGCCGAATTTCGATCTCGTGGTTGTCGAAATAGGTCAGGTTTCCGGTCCGCACATTCACCGCCCCGACGCTGAAGCGGGTCTTGCGCGCGTTGATCCGGTCGAAATCGACGAACCGCTCGAGCGTCAACCGGAGCGGGCTAGTGTCGTAATAGCTGGCGGGGAATCCGCCGAAAAACCAAGCGACCGAATCCCACCGCTCGAAAAAGCCCGGCTGGCCGAACGCGAGTGCGGAGAGCGCGCCGGCATGGCGATACATCTCGTCGAAGAACACCCCGGGCAGCCGGGGCCAGTGCGAGGAGGGTGCGGTGACCAAATCCCAGAAGTCCCGCAGCCGGACCACACGGTTCTCCGGCTCGTTGCCGGCGATGATCGCGGCATTGATGGCGCCGATCGAGATGCCCGCCACCCAGTCGGGCATGTAGTGCGATCCGGCGAGTGCTTCGTACACACCGGCCTGGTAGCTGCCGAGTGCGCCGCCGCCTTGCAGAACAAGTGCGGCAATCTTGTCATACGGTACGGCTGGCGTTGCCGTCGGGGCCGTCGCTTTGGCTGGCATCATGCTCCTCCTGTTCATATGCGACCGACGCTGCGGTCGGATACCGGCTGCGAAGACCGGTCGATTGCGCGGTGTCATGGCGGGCGCGACCGACACTCCCGGGGGCGCACTTCGCAGATTGGGGGCGCGTCACGCAGCAGGTCCTCATCAATGATGATTCGTTTGTCTCTGCTGGAAAGTTACAGGCTGGATCCGATATCTTGGGGAATCCCGCCTTGCCGTAGGATGGTCCGGCCGCGCACCGCGGCGGACACTATGCCCGCGGTCCTGGCCCCATGGAGTCAGAAGCGGGTTGAAAGCGTGAACACGCCGAAGTTGAATGGTCCGCCCCGCTGGCCATGGAAGGAACGCGTCTGAACCACCTGGGTGTAGCTCACGCGCACACCGTGATACATGATCGCAACACCGGTCTCCGCTTCGCCGACCACGCGATCCCGCGTCACGTGTGGGCCCGACTGGAACGTGTTGCCGTCCAGGAATAGATCACGGCCCACCGCCTAGCCGTCGGCACCGAGGAAGACGTACCATGCCAGCTTCCGTATCTGGCGAAACGCACTGCCGCCGTTGGGTCCGGGCGGCAACCGCGATGGGCCGAAATCGGCGGCCAGCCCCTGACCGATCCGGAAGATGACACCCGTCTCGGTATAGATGCGGACGTTATTGATCCCCACCGGGACCGTGGGCAGGGCATCCGTCTCGATCCCTCCGAGGCGCCGGGTCCAGGTCTGATCGAGCGGGATGCGCCTGGTTCGGCCGGCGGTCGGTTCCAACGTCGGCTCGGCGCGGAGCTGATAGCCCCATCCCTTGTTCGTTCCCTGGCCGATCAGGTGATGAAACCCGTTCTGCACCGCCTCGCCGCCGGCGGGCGGGCCGATCACGCTGAGAGCAAGGCCAAGTACGTTGCGGGTGTTGGCGTTCACCTGGCTCAGCGTGAGTGTGGCCGCGAGGTAGCCCGCATAGGGGCGGTCGAACGGGCTGGGCGGCGAGGCCTGGGTGTCAGCCGGCGTGAATATCTGCTGTATGATGCCCCGAGGCTGACCCTCTGCGTACCGTCGCCCCACAGCGCGCGGCCCAGCCATGCCAGCGGCTGCGGCACCCGTCCGGAGGGCGATGTCCAGCCGAGACGGAGGCCGTTCGTATAGTTCCGGTCCGTAAGACCACCACCCGCGAGGCTCGAATTCTCCCATTGCAACGACAAAATCCCCGCGGGCGCGGACGCCGGACCAGCAAGTGCCGGCGTCGCCCCGAGGAGCGTAGATGCCGAGACCAGGAGCGATCCGAGCCAACCACAGGCGATGGCGGTCATGCGCCGATGGTGGTCATGCGACATCGATCGCGGCGACGGCGGTCGCTTGGCGTCGATCGTACTCCGGACCGAAGTCTCCCGCACCGCCATTGCTGGTCAAGCCCTCTGGTTTCCATGATAGTTCGTCGCCAAAGGCATCAAGGTTACGGAGGGCGTTGTTCGAGAGAACGAACGGCTGAGTGACGGAGACGATTGCTTCGGCCCGGTTCGATGGCCTGGTTTTCCGCGAGGCTGGGGCAGTGCACCTTGGGGTGCTCCGCGCCGAGGTATTGAGCCGACCGTGCAGCACCGCTTCGCGCTGCCGTCCGGCGGGCTCGATGCCGCCGCGAACCGGCTGGCGCGGCGGATTGGCTTGGCCGGCCCTGGCGGGCAGATCGTGGTGGGGCTGCTGCCGAGGCCGTGTGGGGCCTCTGCATCGGGCCCGCGCTCGGGGCCGCCGAACGTTTCTATTTCTTCGATCCTTCACGATGGCCGT
>DATKQI010000036.1:0-6939 GCA_035532755.1 Acetobacteraceae bacterium | reverse complement strand
CTGGGGGAGCCGCTGGGCCCGCGCGAGGGGATCGCGCTGCTGCTCACGCTTTCGGGTATTCTTCTCGCGGCGCGCGCCTGATAGGCCTGTGGCCGTGCGCCGGGGAGGCTTCGTGCCGATGCATCCGTTCCTGACCCATTGCCAGACCAGCCTGGAGGCGATCCGCGCCCAGGGCCGCTATCGCCGCTTCACGCCGATCGAGAAGCGCGCCGGCCGCTTCCCCGTGTACACGCTGCGCCAGGACGGGCGGGAGCGGGAGGTGACGGTCTGGTCGTCCAACGACTACCTCGGCATGGGGGTGGACGCGGTGACGATCGAGGCCGCCTGCGCGGCGGCGCGCGCCATGGGGGCGGGGGCCGGCGGCACGCGCAACATCAGCGGCACCTCTCCGATGATCGCGGCGCTGGAGGCCGAACTCGCCTCCCTGCACGGCAAGCAGGCCGCGCTGTTGTTCACCTCCGGCTTCGTCGCCAACCAGGCGGCGCTGACCACCATCCTGCGCGGGTTGCCGGACTGGCACGTGTTCTCGGACGCGAAGAACCATGCCTCCATGATCGCGGGCATCAAGGGGGCGCCCGCCACCTGCCACATCTTCCGCCACAACGATCTCGGCCATCTGGCCGAGCTGCTGGCCGCCGCGCCGCCGGCCGCGCCGAAGCTGATCGTGTTCGAATCGGTCTATTCGATGGATGCGGACATCGCGCCCATCGGGGCGATCTGCGATCTGGCCGACCGCTTCGGCGCGCTGACCTATCTGGACGAGGTGCATGCGGTGGGCATGTATGGCCCGACCGGCGGCGGCGTGGCCGAGCGGGACGGGATCGCGCACCGGATCACGCTGATCGAGGGGACGCTGGCCAAGGCATTCGGCTGCCACGGCGGCTATGTGGCGGGCGATGCGGTGGTGATCGACTTCATCCGCTCCGCGGCCGCCGGGTTCATCTTCACCACCTCCCTCCCGCCGGCGACCGTTGGGGCCGCACTCGCCTCCGTGCGCCATGTGAAGGCCGACGCCGCGCGGCGGGCGCTGCTGTTCGAGCGGGTGGGCCAGTTGAAGCGGCGGCTGGCGGCGGCCGGGCTGCCGGTTCTGCCCTCCGTCAGCCATATCGTGCCGGTGATGGTGGGCGATGCCGCGCGTTGCACCGAGATCAGCCGCCGCCTGCTGGACGAGTTCGACATCTACGCCACGCCGATCAACTACCCGACCGTGCCGCGCGGCGCGGAGCGGCTGCGCCTGACCCCCACGCCGCTGCATACCGAGGCGATGATGGACCGGCTGGTCGCGGCCCTGGCCGCCGTGCTCGGCCCGGCCAGGACGGCCGGGGAGGCGATGGAGACCCGCGCGGCCTGACCCGGCCCGCGTGATCGTGCCCGGCTTGATCAAGCCAGGGGGGCAGGGTATGCCAGCCATCCTGGGAGCGTCCGCTCGCATCGGCGTGATCGCGCCGGGCGCGTCCCCCCTGTGTTTTCCGGCCCTGGAGTCCCCTGCCATGGATGCTGCCGTGTTCGACCGCGTTGCCGAGATCTTTGCCGAGACCGGCAGCATCCCGCGGGAGAAGATCACGCCGGAAGCGCATGTGATCGAGGACCTGGGCATCGACAGCCTGGATTTCCTCGACATCGTGTTCGCGCTCGACAAGGAGTTCGGCATCAAGATCCCGGTGGAATCCTGGATGCAGAAGGTGGACAAGGGGGAGGCGAAGGCGGAGGACTTCTTCGTGATGAAGAGTCTGGTCGCACGGATCGGGGATCTTGTCGCCGCCAAGACCCCCGGCTGATCCGAAACCGCCATGCGGCTCGAGTATTTCGACATGGTCGATCGCGTGGTGGAGCTGTTCCGCGCGGAGGGCCGGCTGGTCGCCGAGAGCCGCGTGCCGGAGGCAAGCCCGGTGTTCGAGGGCCATTTCCCCGGCCATCCGCTGATGCCCGGCGTGCTGCTGATCGAGACCATGGCGCAGACCTCGGGCTTCCTGCTGCTGGCGTTGCACGATTTCGCCACGATGCCCTTCCTGGCGCAGGTGAAGACCGCGAAGCTGCGGAGCTTCGTCGCCCCCGGCGCCGCATTGTCGATCTCCGCCCGGCTCATGCATGACGGATCGGGCTTCGCGGTGACGCAGGCTGCGATCCGCGCCGGCGAGACGGCCGTGGCGGATGCCGAGCTGGTGTTCCGCTGCCTGCCCTTCCCCGCGCCGGAGCTGGCCGCGCAGATGCGCGCCCGCGCCGCCCGCCTCGGCCTGCCCGAGGCCGCGTGATGGCGGACGAGGTCTGGATCACCGGGATTGGGCTGATTTCCTCCCTGGGCGAAGGGGCCGACGCGCACTGGCAGGCGCTGACGGCGGCCGATCCGCGCCCGGTGCTGGCGGCCAGCGCGGTGCCGCCCTATGCCATCCATCCGCTCTGTGCGGTCGATCTCGACAGGCAGATCCCGCGCAAGGGCGACCAGCGGCAGATGGAGCCGTGGCAGCGGCTGGGCACCTATGCGGCGGGGCTCGCGCTGGACGACGCGGGCGTGGCCCGCAACCCGGACCTGCTGGCCCGCACCGACATGATCGTGGCCGCCGGCGGCGGCGAGCGGGACGTGGCGGTGGATGCGGCGGTGACGAAGGCGATGGCCGACGCGCCGGACGACGCGACGGCCGGCCGGGTGCTGAACGAGCGGCTGTCCAACGATCTGCGCCCGACGCTGTTCCTCGCCCAGCTTTCCAACCTGATGGCCGGCAACATCTCGATCGTGCATGGCGTCGTCGGCTCCTCCCGCACCTTCATGGGCGAGGAACTGGCCGGCGCGGCGGCCGTGGACGTGGCGGCGCGGCGCATCCTGGCGGGGCAGGGCGTGCTGGCGCTGGCCGGCGGCGCGTTCAGCGCGGCCCGGACCGACCTGATCCTGACCTATGAGATCGGCAGCGCGCTGTCGCGCGCGCCCTGGGTGCCGGTGTGGCAGCGCGGCGGCGCGGGGGCCGGGTTCATCATGGGCAGCCTGGGCGCGTTCCTGGTGCTGGAGGCCGCCGGCCATGCCCGCGCCCGCGGCGCCCGCGGCATCGCCCGGCTGACTGCGACCGCCACCGAGGATTCCGGGCGCGCGCCCGGTGCCGCCGCGGCGGCGGCCTGGCGCATGTGGAACGGGATGGAGGGGCTTGCGCCTCTCAACGGTTCATCTGGCGCTCCATTGGGCGTGCTCTCGGGCGCGACGGGCGCAGCGCCGGCGCTGGCGGAGGAAACCCGGTTCCTCGACGCGCTGGCCGCCGAGCGGCCGATCTCGGTGCGCGGTACCGGCAGCCTGCTGGGCCACGGGGTGGAGGCGCAGTTCGCCGCCAACATCGCGCTCGCGGCACTTGCGATCAGCCGGAGCGCGAACAGCGGGGGCGCATTCTATCCGCCGCTGGATGGCGGCCGCTTCGAACGATCGGCCGCGGGCGCCGTGCGCGACATCCTGGTGACCGGGTTCGGCGTCTGGCGCGGCGAGGCGCTGGCGCTGGTTTCGCCGATCGAGGAGAACGGGGCATGAGCGGGCGGCGCCCTGTCGTGGTGGTCACCGGCGTCGGCGTGGTCACGCCGCTCGGCATCGGGCGGGCCGACAACTGGGCGGCGCTGACCGCCGGTCGCTCCGGCATTCGCCGGATCACCCGGTTCCCGACCGAGGGCTGCCGCACCACCATCGCCGGCGCGGTGGAGTTCCTGCCCGAATCGGGCGCGCCCTCGCCGGTGCTGACCGAGGCGCTGGCGATGCTGGCCGCCGAGGAGGCGATCGCCGGGGCCGGCATCGGCAGGCGTGGCGCGTTTCCCGGGCCGCTGTTCCTGGGCACCCCGCCGGTGGAGTTGGACTGGCGGCAGCGCCTCGCGCTCGCGCAGGCCGGCGGCGACACGGCCGGCGGCTATGCGGCGATGATCGCCGCCGCGCGCGGGCGGACAGACCTGTACGAGATGGCCCTGTTCGGCGGCATCGCCCACCACCTGGCCGACCGGCTGGGCACGCGCGGCGCGCCGATCGCGCTGACCACCGCCTGCGCGACCGGGGCGACCGCGATCCAGATGGGCGTGGAGGCGATCCAGCGCGGCGAGACCGATGCCGCCATCGCCATCGGCGCCGACGGCTCGGTGAACACCGAATCGCTGATCCGCTTCTCCCTGCTCTCCGCGCTGTCCACCCGCAACGACGACCCGGAGGCCGCGCCGCGCCCGTTCGAGAAGAACCGCGACGGCTTCGTGATGGCCGAAGGCGCCGGCGCGCTGGTGCTGGAGCGGCTGGAGGCGGCGCAAGCGCGCGGCGCGCGCATCCTCGCCGTGATGTCCGGCTGCGGCGAGCGGGCGGACAATTTCCACCGCACCCGGTCTAGCCCGGACGGCGGGGCGATCATCGGCGCGATCCGCAACGCGCTGGACGATGCGGGGCTGCGGCCGGAGCAGATCGGCTACATCAACGCCCATGGCACCGGCACGCCGGAGAACGACAAGATGGAGACGCTGGGGGTGACGGCGGTGTTCGGCGCCCATGCGGCCAGCGTGCCGATCAGCTCCAACAAATCCATGATCGGGCACACGCTGTCGGCGGCCGGGGCGATCGAGGCGGTGTTCACCATCGAGACCATCCTGCACCAGCGCCTGCCGCCGACCATCAACCACGACGAGCCCGATCCGGCGATTCCGCTGGATGTGGTGCCGAATGTCGCGCGCGATGCGCCGGTTGCGCATGCGATGTCCAACTCGTTCGGGTTCGGCGGGCAGAACACCTGCCTTGTTTTTTCGGCACCGGGGTAGAGATGCGCGCGTTGCAGCTTTTTGCCGACCGCGACCTGCGGGTTGTCGATCTGCCACCGCCGCCGCCGCCGGGGCCGGGCGAGGTGCAGCTTGCGATGCGCGCCATCGCGCTGAACCATATCGACGTGTGGGGCTGGCGCGGCATGGCCTTCGCCAAGCGCGCCCTGCCGCTGGTGGTGGGCGTGGAGGCGGTGGGAGAGATCGTGGCGATCGGGCCGGGCGTGACCGGCGTTGCCGTGGGCCAGCGCGTGGTGCCCTACAGCGCGCGCACCTGCGGGGTGTGCCCCGCCTGCCGCGCGGGGCGGGACAATCTGTGCGAGCAGGTGGCCGGCATCATGGGCTTCCACCTGGACGGCTTCGCCTGCGAGCGGGTGAACACGCTCGCCCGCCTTGTGGTGCCGGTGCCGGACGGGGTGAGCACCGAGGATGCCGCCTGCGCGTCCGTCACGTTCGGCACGGTGGAGCACATGCTGTTCGACAACGCGCGGCTGGAGCCGGGCGAGACCATCCTGATCCAGGCGGCCGGGTCCGGCATCGGCACCGCGGCCGTCCGCATCGCCAAATCGCTGGGCTGCACCGTGATCGCGACGGCGGGTGACGACGAGAAGGTGGCGAAGGCGCGCGCGCTGGGGGCGGACCATGCCATCAACTACACGACCGACCGGTTCGAGGGCGTGGTGCGGCGGCTGACCGGCAAGAAGGGCGTGGACGTGGTGTTCGAGCATGTGGGCGTGACCACCTGGGCCGGCAGCCTGTTCAGCCTGAAGCCGGGCGGCCGGCTGGTGACCTGCGGCTCGACCTCCGGCGTGTCGGTCGAGACCAACCTGTTCCAGATCTTCCAGCGGCAGTTGCGCATCATCGGCTCCTTCGGGTGCAGCCTGCGCAACGTGGGCCAGGCGCTGGCGCACATGCAGGCCGGCATCCGCCCGGTGATCGACATGGTGGTGCCGCTGGAGGCGTTCCACCTCGGGCTGGAACGGCTGGAGAGCCGGCGGGTGTTCGGCAAGATCCTGGTCACGCTCTGAGCCGGGCGGCGAACATTCTGGGCGGGCCGGCGCGCGCGATCTGCTGGCTGGTCGATCTGGTTGTGGGCGCGGGGTTCGCCGCGCTGCGCGCGCTGGGGCCGGACCGGGCGAGCGCGCTGGGCGGGGCGGTGATGCGCGCGATCGGCCCGCTGCTGCCTTCCCACCGCGTGGGGGCGAGGAACTTGCGCCTCGCCATGCCCGAACTCGATGCGCGGGCGCGGGCGCGGATCCTGTGCGAGGCGTGGGACAATCTGGGCCGGATGAGCTGCGAATATGTCCATGCGGACCGGATCGCAGAGTTCGACCGCGCCATGACCGGCCCGCAGCGCATCGAGACGGGTGCGTCGGACCAGTTCATCGCCCTGCGCGACGACGGCAAGCCCGCCCTTTTCTTCACCGCGCACCTCGCGAACTGGGAGGTGCCGGCGATCATGGCCCATCGCTACGGCATGGACAGCGCGGTGCTGTACCGCACGCCCAACAACCCCTATGTCGCCCGGCGCATCCGCCGGCTGCGGGCTGGGCTGATGGGGCAGCTTGTCCGCGCCGGGCGGACCGCGCCGCCGGAACTGGCGGCGGCACTCGCGCGCGGGGCGCATGTGGGCATGCTGGTGGACCAGCGGTTCGGGCGGGGGCCGCATATTCCCTTCTTCGGCCGCCCGGCGGCGACGAACACGCTGCTCGCCCGGCTGGCCCGGCATTACGACTGCCCGGTGCACGGGGTGCGCGCGATCCGGCTGGACGGCGTGCGGTTCCGGCTGGAGCTGACCCCGGCGATGGAGTTGCCGCGCGATGCGGAAGGGCTGATCGACGTGGTGGGCGCGACCGCGGCGATCACCGCGGTGGTGGAGGGCTGGGTGCGGGAGCATCCGGGGCAGTGGCTGTGGATGCATCGGCGATGGCGGATGTAGTAGGGCCGGGGCTGCTGGTTGGCGGTTGCGGGCGGTTTGAACTTCCGCAAAGGTGGTGAAAAGCAGACCCTCCACGCTTGTCGCGACTTCGACTTGAGAACGCTGACGAGGCAGGCGAGTGGAGCGTAAATTATGAATTTCGCACCAAAATCAGGTCGTTGAGATCAAAGGGCTTTCTTGTTGCAGAACTCCGGTGCAGATTAGCCGACGGATCCGTTCGGATCACCGACCAACCAACGTCTGGGCTC
>DATKQI010000035.1:0-10485 GCA_035532755.1 Acetobacteraceae bacterium | reverse complement strand
CCGATCGACCTGTGGGACGTGCGACTGCGCCAGAGCGGAACGGCGTCGTTGGCGTTGCCCGAGGGGCGCACCGTTGGCGTCGTCGTGCTGAAGGGCACGGTGCAGGTGAATGGCGACACCATCGCACGGGAAGCGCAGTTTGCACTGCTCGATCAGACAGGCGGCGAGGTCACGCTGGAAGCGAACAGCGATGCGTCGCTGCTGATCCTCAGCGGCGAGCCGATCGACGAGCCGGTAGTCATGCACGGGCCATTCGTCATGAACACAACCGACGAGATCAGGCAGGCGATGACCGACTTCCAGGGCGGTCGCTTCGGAGCAATCGCGGCAACGTAGGAAAACAGGGCTCCGGTCCGGTCAGCCGAACCGGAGTCCTTCTTTGCGTAAGCGGGGCCGAACCGCTCGCCAGCCCCTAACGGCGAAAGCCTAGGGCTTTCGCCCAATCCGGCGAGTTCTTGCAAAGGAGGAACAACTCATGACCAGCGAAGCAATCCGCGATCCGGCCAGCGATCATCTGCTCACGCCGCAGAATTCGGCCTTCATCATCATCGACTACCAGCCTGTCCAGGTGAACTCGATCGCCTCGATGGATCGGCAGTTGCTCGTCAACAACATCGCCGGCGCCGCCAAGGCCGCGGTCGCCTATGGCCTGCCGATCGTCCATTCGACCGTCAACGTGAAGACAGGGCTCAACAAGCCGCCGATCTCCCAGATCCGCAAGGCGCTGGGCGACTACCCCACCCATGACCGCACGACGATCAATTCCTGGGAAGATGTCGAATTCCGCAAGGCGGTGGAGGAGACGGGCCGCAAGAAACTTATCATGACCGCGCTCTGGACCGAGGCGTGCCTGACCTTCCCGGCACTCGACGCGCTCAAGGAAGGCTACGAGGTCTATGTTCCCGTCGATGCGGTCGGCGGCACCTCGGTCGCCGCGCATGAGGCCGCGCTTCGCCGCGTCGAGCAGGCCGGTGCCAAGATGATCAGCGTGGTCCAGCTGTTCTGCGAGCTGCAACGCGACTGGAAGCGATCCGCGACCGTTCCGGCCTTCATGAACCTGTTCATCGAAACCGGTGGTACCGCTGGCATCCAGTTCTCTTACGACAAGGAAGACTGAGACCCCGAGCAGCCTTCATAGCCTGCCGTTCGCGTGAAAGGAAATGACAATGGCCACCCCGAACACGATCGCCAACTTCGGCGGAGAGAAGCCGACCATCGATGCCGACGACGCGGTGATGCTTCTGATCGATCACCAGAGCGGCCTGTTCCAGACTATCGGCGACATGCCGATGACGGAGTTGCGAGCCCACGTGGCCGCATTGGCGAAGATCGCCTCACTCTGCAAACTCCCGGTCATCACCACGGCCTCGGTGCCGCAGGGACCGAACGGGCCGTTGATCCCCGAGGTCCACGCGAACGCCCCGCACGCCCAATACGTCGCGCGCAAGGGCGAAATAAACGCCTGGGACAACCCGGACTTCGTCGCCGCGGTCAGGGCGACCGGCCGCAAGACGCTGATCATCGCGGGCACGATCACCAGCGTGTGCATGGCCTTCCCCGCGATCAGCGCCGTGCATGACGGCTATAAAGTGTTCGCCGTCGTCGATGCCTCCGGCACCTATTCGAAGATGGCTCAGGAGATCACGCTTGCCCGCGTCGTGCAGGCTGGCGTGGTGCCGATGGACACTGCGGCGGTGGCATCGGAGCTGCAGAAGACTTGGAATCGTGAGGACGCCCGGGAGTGGGCGGAAGTCTATACGAAGATATTCCCGCCCTACCGGCTGCTCATTGAGAGCTACACGAAGGCCCAGGAAGTCGTGGCCAAGCACGAACAGCTCGATTCTCAACGCAAATAAAGCCATTCGGCGGCTATGGCCGAGCCGATTCTGGCCATGGCCACCCTCTCGGAGCGTCAAGCCGCGGCTGAAATAGCCAATGGGTCACGTTCGGCCGCGAGAGGACGGCTGTGGAAGTTCCACTTACCGTCCCCAATGATCCGGCTTCACGAGCGAGGCTGGCCCGATTGTACCCAAACTCCTGATCGCAAGAGAAACCTGCCACACTGCCGAAGTAATTGGGCTTGAATGGAATCGCCGGACGATTTCATCTGTATCGAGAATGTCCTAGAAGAGTTGTATGACAGATTTGCAGCACCCCGCCCCGGCCCCGCCCGCGAAGCGCGCACGCGCCGCCGGCGGGGTGCGGCTGGGCGACCAGCTCTATGAGAAGATACTCCAGCGCATCGTCTCCGGCGACTTCCCCGAGGGCGGGCGGCTGCCCTCCGAAAGCGGGCTGTGCGATATCTACGGCGTCTCCCGCCCCGTCATCCGCGAAGTGCTCTCCCGCCTGCAAGGCGACGGGCTCATCGTCTCCCGCCAGGGCTCCGGCTCCTACGTGCAGCGCCGGCCGGGGACCGACCTGCTGGACCTCGCGCCCAGCGGCGGGGTCGCCAGCATGATGCGCTGCTTCGAAGTGCGGATGGCGCTCGAATCCGAAGCCGCCGGCCTCGCCGCACTCCGCCGGACAGATGACGACATCGCCGCCATCAACGAAGCCAACGACGCGCTGGACCGGGTGATCCTGAACGGCGAAGTGGCCGGCGAAGCCGACCGGCAATTCCATGTCGCCATCCTCGCCGCCACCCGCAACCAACTGTTCCTGTCCAGCTTCCGCGCCATCGCCGCCCCCATCTTCCAGGGCCTGATGCTCGCCGGCCGGCTGTCCCTGAAACGCAACCGCGCCCGCGCCGAACTCGTGCTCGCCGAACACCGCGCCATCGCCGCCGCCATCATCGCCGAAGACGAAGACACCGCCCGCACCGCCATGCGCGCCCACCTCGCCAACTCCAAAAACCGCGTCCTCGCCGCCAGCATCGAACCCTGACGCCCGGGGGGTCGGGGCGCAGGGAAGGAAGGCCAGGGCTCTGGCGGGGTCGAGGGGCAGCGCCCCTCGCCTTGCTTCCTGCCCCGAGCCACCCCCCGGGCGTCAGGCGGCCGAGGCGGGGGCGGTGGCTTGCAGCAGGGTGTTCACCAGTGGGGTGATCGTGGCCCGTTCGGCGGGGGTGAGGGGGCTGACCAGCGGGAGCAGCCGGCCGGTGTCGGCGATGCCGGCGATGGTGACGGCGTCGTGCAGGGTGCGGATGAAGCCCATGCGTTCGCGCGCGTCTTCGAGCGGGGCGAACAGGGCGCGCAGGGCTTCGGCTTGGGCCCAGTCTCCGGCGCGGGCGGCGTGGAGCATCGCCTGGGAGAGCGCGGGGGCGATGACGACGCAGCCGGAGGTGAAGCCGGCGAGGCCGAAATCGCGCATGTGCGTGAGCGCCGGGCGTTCGCCCATGCCGCTGACCATCCGTGCGGCGGGGAAGTGGCCGAGCAGGGCGGTGAGGAACGGGTCGGCGGTGAGCGGGGTGGCTTCCACCGCGTATTTCACGCCGCAGATCGCGCCGCGCCGGTGCAGCCGGCCGATCTGCTCGGGCCGCAGCGGCTGGGCGGAGCGCAGGTAGAGCATCAGCGGCCGGCCGGCGGCTTCCGCCGCGCGCAGCACGCCTTCCTCCACACCGGCCTGATCGAACGGGGCGGTGGCGGGGAGGATGGTGGCGGTGGGGAAGCGGCGGGTGGCGAGGATGGCGGCCTGGTCGATCATGCGGCCGTAATCGGGGCCGATCGCCGGGATCATCCAGGTATCCGGCCCGGCCAGTTCCTCCAGCATGTCCAGCAGGGCGGCGTATTCGGAGACGGGGGCGTGGGCGAGGTTCGCGTTGCCGGCATAGAGCAGCGTGGTGACGCCGCCGGCCTCGACATGGCGGACGATGCGGGCGTTGGCCGCGCGGTCGATCATGCCGTCCGCGCGGCGGGCGAGGGGCGGAACGGCAAGGACCGAGGCGGCGAAATCGGCTTCGCGCACATCCGAAAGCTTCATGGGCCTGCCCTTCCCTGCACCGACCGCGGAGGCCTACCGGCGCGCCTTCAATTTGTCAAACAAATCGCATGGGTTGTCAGATCAATCAATTCACCTTCTCGCCGGCGTAGCTGCCCCAGAAATCCTGGCGGCGCAGCCAGCCGCGATGCTGGTCCACCTTCGTCTCGCACCAGTCGGACCCGGCGGCGCAGTGCAGGATGCGGCCGATCACGCCGGGCATCAGCCGGGCCACGACCGGGGCGCCGCTGCTGGGGGCGCGGCGCATGGTGCGTTCGGCCCCTTCCACGATGAAATCGCGGAAGCCGGTGATGGTGGCTTCGTGCACCCAGCCTTCGGCGCCGAACGGGTCTTTCACGAGGCGCCAGACGTCGAACTCGCGCACCACCTCCACCGGCAGGCCGCGACGGCGGAAGACCCATTTGATCGGGTATTGGAAGCCGGGGCCGGCGCGCAGGTTCACATCGTTCGACCGCAGGGAGACGAAGCGCGGCAGCGGCAGGTGGGTGACGGTGCCTTTCGGCGGGTTGGCCGGGCGGGTGGCCACCGGCACCGGATGGGGGACGGACGTAGCTGAAGCGGCGGCAAGAGCAGGGCTTGCCAGCAGCGATGTCACGAACAGCAGGGCGGCGATGCGGCGCGGAACCATGCCGCCTGCGTGCCAAGGCGGGCCGCGCCGGGTCAAGAGGCGGCAGGCGGTCAGAGGGTCACGATCTGGCCAGCGCCCACCGCGCCGAGGAAGGTGGCGATGCCGGAGACCTCCACGCCGGGCAGCAGCGCGGCGGGGTCGATCGCCTCGGCCCGCAGCCCGGCCTCGCAGGCGAGAAGCTGCACGCCGAATTCCCGGGCCGCGTCGCGCAGTTCCGCGAGCCCTGCCACACCGCGGGCGCGGATCGTGGCGTCCCGTTCGGCATCGCCCAGGGTGGACCAGTCGGCCATCAGCGCGCGGCAGCCGGTGTTGGTGGCGAACAGCACCACCGTGCGGCCAAGCGCGGCGGCGCCGGCGGCGAGCACGAAGGCATAATGCGCCCGGTCATGCGCGCCCGAGAGCAGCAGGATGCCGAGCGGCTCAGACGGCACAGGCAGCTTCCGCCGCGCGGTGCGCCGAGAGATCCCGGATGGTCGCGGCGGGGCCGCAGAGCGGGCAGGCGGGGTCCTTGCGCAGGCGGATGGTGCGGAAGCGCGTGTCGAGCGCATCCCAGATCAGCAGCCGGCCGGACAGGCTTTCGCCGATGCCGAGGATTTCCTTCAGCACCTCCGTTGCTTGCAGCGTGCCCATCACGCCTGTCACAGCGCCCAGCACGCCGGCCTCGCTGCAACTGGGCACGAGGCCGTCGGGCGGCGGGGCGGGATAGAGGCAGCGGTAGCACGGGCCGGCTTCGTGCGCGTGCGGCTTGAAGGTGGACAACTGGCCCTCGAAGCGCAGCACGGCGGCGGAGACGAGCGTGCGGCGGCCCAGCACGCAGGCATCGGCCAGCAGGAAGCGGGTGGCGAAGTTGTCGGTGCCGTCGCAGACGATGTCGTACTCCGCGATCAGCGCGGCGACGTTGTCCGGGCCGAGGCGGGCGGAATGCGGCACCACCCGCACGGTGGGATTGATCGCGTGGGCGGCTTCCGCCACGGAAAACACCTTGGCGGTGCCGATGCGCGCGGTGGTGTGGGCGATCTGGCGCTGGAGATTCGAGACTTCCACCACGTCGTCATCCACGATGCCGATGGTGCCGATGCCGGCGGCGGCGAGGTACATCGCGAGCGGGCTGCCCAGGCCGCCGGCACCGACCACCAGCACCCGTGCGGCGCGCAGCCGCGCCTGCCCGGTGCCGCCCACTTCCTGCAACAGGATGTGGCGGGAGTAGCGGCGGATTTCGTCCTCGGAAAAATCCAGGTCCATCGGGACCGGATATAGGCGTGGCTGGGGTTCAGGCCAATGGCGGGCGGCGGGTGTGCCAGTTCGTGGCGCGCCGGAAGGCGGCGGCGGCGCGCAGCACCGTGCCGTCCTCGAAATACCGGCCGACGAGTTGGAGGGCCAGCGGCATCCCCTCGGCTGCCGAACCGGAAGCGGTGAAGCCGGACAGCATGGCGAGCGCGGGATGGCCGGTCACGTTGAACGGGGTGCGGGCCTGGCGGGAATAGGTGCGGCCGATCGTCTCGGGATCGTCGATCCGGCACGCCGGCTCCATGTTGCTCGCGCAGAGGAGCAGATCGACCTCGCGGAACGCGCCCTGCACGGCGGCGATCAGCCGGCCACGGTGGCGCTGGGCCTGCACGTAGGCGCCTGCATCGAGGAAGGCGCCGACCATCAGGTTGCGCCGGCCGAGCCGGCCGTAATCCTGCGGGCGGGTGCGCAGCCAGGGCGCGTGCACCGCCCAGGCCTCGGCATACAGGATGGTGCGGTTGACGGTGGCGAAATCGGGGAGCGGCGGCAGGGCGATCGGCACGATCCGCGCGCCCTCCGCCTCCAGCACCCGCGCGGCTTCGTCGAGCGCGGCGGAGACGGCGGGGTTGGCCGGCGTGTCGGTTTCGTGGAAGTGGCGCACGTAGCCGATGGTCAGCCCCCGCACGCCGCGATCGAGGTCGGCGGCGAAGCTGCGGGCCGGGCCGGGCCGGCTGCCGGGATCGGCCGCATCGTGGCCCGCGATCGCATCCAGCAGCAAGGCGGCGTCTTCCGGCGTGCGGGCCATCGGGCCGACGTGATCGAGGCTGAAGGCGAGCGGAAACACGCCGCGGCGGGAGACGAGGCCGTAGGTGGGCTTCAGCCCCACCACGCCGCAGGCCGCCGCGGGGTTGCGGATCGACCCGCCGGTGTCGGAGCCGATGGCGAGCGGGAACAGCCCGGCGCCGAGCCCGGCGCCGGGGCCGGAGGACGATCCGCCCGGGTGGTGATTGATGTTCCACGGGTTGCGCGCGGGCGGGAACGGCAGGTCGAAGCTCGGGCCGCCGATGGCGAATTCATGGGTGGAGAGCTTGCCGAACGGAATGGCCCCCGCCGCGCGCAGCCGCGCCACCACCGCGGCGTCGGCGGCCGCGACATTGTCCAGCAGCACGCGCGAATGGCAGGTGGTGGGCAGGCCGGCGACGTCGATGATGTCCTTGATGCCGACCGGAATGCCGTGCAGCGGGCCGCGGGCGCGGCCGGCGGCGATCTCCGCCTCGGCGGCGCGGGCGGCGGCCAGGGCGGCATCGGCGTCCAGGCGGATGAAGGCGTTGATCTGCGGGTCGACGGCAGCGATGCGGGCGAGCAGCGCCTGGAGGTACTCCACCGGCGAGAGCGTGCGGGCGCGGAACGCCGCGGCGGCTTCCGCCGCCGTCAGCCAATGCAGGTCGGTCACAGCGCGGTGCCGGGCTGCATCGGCGGCCAGGGTTCGGTGGCGGGGCTGTCCGGCGGGGCGGGTTCGGCGGCGCCGGCGATCTCGGCGGCGGCGATCACGTCATCGGGAAAGTTGGCCAGGGCCTGGTCCAGGCCGGCGGCGCGGGCGCGGGCAGCAATAAGATCGGCGTTCATGGGGCTGCATGCTGCGTCGGGTTCGCGCGGGACGAAAGAGGGAAAAGGCGTGCGCAAAAAAATGGGGGCGGCTCCGCCACGCAGGCTGTTGCCCGGATGGAGCCGCCCCCGCAGGTCCGGCGCGCAACCGGCGCCGAATCGGGGAGGAAACACGAGACCGATGCGGCCTCGGGGAACAGGATCAGGGGCGGCTGGTTAAGGCGGCCTTTCCCGAATGTGAGGTTTTGGAAGGATATCCGATCGGGCAACCCGGCCTTCATGGAAAGAATGAGTGATTGCAGAAGAAACAAGGATTTATTAGCCTTTCCCCTGATCGAATCGCTTGGCTGACCTGCGCGGATCGAGGGGAATGTTGCAATGCGGCATGCGGCGCCGATCCTGCTCATGCTGGCGGGCCTTGGCCTGTCGGCCTGCGCCTCGGGCGGCCCTGGTGTCGGGGTGCCGATCGGCACCCGGACGAGGCTGACCTGCGTGCCGTTCGCGGCCGAGGTATCCGGCATCAGCCTGCCGGGCGATGCGTGGCAGTGGTGGGCCGCGGCGCGCGGCCATTATGCGCGGGCCCATGCGCCCATGATCGGCAGCGTGCTGGTGTTCCGCCCGACGGCGGCCATGCCCGACGGCCATGTGGCGGTGGTGACCGCCGTGCTGTCCCGGCGGGAGATCCTGGTCGCGCATGCGAACTGGACCCGCGGGCGCATCAACACCGGCCAGCCGGTGATCGATGTCTCGTCCGGCAACACGTGGCGCGCGGTGCGCGTGTGGTATCCGCCGGTCAACCAGATGGGCATTTCCACCTATCGGACCTACGGCTTCATCCTGCCGCCATCAGAACCCACGCCGCAGGACCTGGAGCAGCGCGTGGCGACGGAATAGGCGTGCCCTGCGATAGAATCGTCGGCGTCAGCAATGGCTGGGCAGCAGATGGAAGCTCGTGAGCTTTCCACCCACCACCACGTCGCCGAAATCGAGCTTCAGCCCGTCGGCCACGCCGTTGTCCCAGTAGCGCATCGCGGTCTGGAAATCCGGCAGCATGGTCGCGGGCCCGGGGCGGAAGAAGCCGATATGCACGCGCTGGCTGGCGAGGCTCGCGAGCGCGGGATAGGGTGCGGGGCCGGGTGGGCGGCGTTTGGTGATGACGGTGAAGCTGTCCTGCGCGCCATGCGCCGATGTGCCGTCGAACAATGGCACGGCGAGGAAATGATGTCCGGCATGCGCGGCCGCGATCAATGCGGCTGTCTGTGCCATCGGGAACAGCGTGCCGGCCGGCAGCGCCACGCTGTAGGATCGCGGCGCGGTGTAGATCGCCATGCCGGGGCCGCCGGGGCGGGTGAGCGTGGCGGTGCCGGCGAGGCGGTCGGGCGTGCCGCCGTTGGTGGCCTCGGTCAGCCGGAACTGGAAGGACAGGCCATTCTTCGCCTCCCACGTCACGTCATTGGAAATCGTGCGGGTATCTGGCCCCTGGCGGTTCACCACCGCGAGCGTCAGCCGCTGCTGTACCGCCCAGCCGTCGCAGGCGTTCATCACCTTGAAAGTCATCGTGCCGGTGGCATCCACCACATCGTTGTTGCGCGCGGTGGCGAGGCCGAGGCGGTAGGCGGCGCGATGCGCGGCAAGCCCCGCGGACCCGGCCGCACGGGCCACGGGAGAACTGGTCCAGGCAAGAATGGCGGCGAGAGCGAACGCCGCGCGGCGATGGAACATGCGGAGGGAACCCTGTGGCTTGGCTGGCCACGATACCGCGTTCCTTCCGCACCGCACCAGCGCCATGCGAACCGCCGGGCGGGGGTCCGGTGCAGGTGGCGATGAAGATCGTCGCCGTCATCGTCACGCGCGGGCGGACGGATCTGCTGGCGGCATGCCTCGCCGCGGTGCTGGGGCAGAGCCGAGCGGTCGATCTTGCCGTCGTGGTGGACAACAACGACGATCCCGCCGTGTGCGCTGCCCTGCGGGAGAGGCACGCGGCAGATGACCGGGTCCGGTTCTACCAGACGGAGGCCAACCTGGGGGGCGCGGGCGGATTCGCGGCCGGCATCCGGCTCGCGCTGCATCACGGCGCGGACCAGGTCTGGCTGATGGATGACGACGTGCTGCCGGCCGCCGATGCGCTGGGCCGGCTGGTCGCCACCCACGACCATTTCGCGCCGATCCTGCCGCTCGGCTTCGTCTGCTCCCGTGTGGTCTGGACCGACGGCAGCGCGGCGGAGATGAACCGGTCCACACCACAAGCGGACTGGGATCGCTGGTACAGCGCCGACTGGCCGGTGGCGAGCGTGCAGACGGCAACCTTCGTCTCGCTGCTGCTCCCGCGGGAGGTGATCCTGCGCAAGGGGCTGCCGGCGGCCGCGTTCTTCATCTGGTACGACGACAACGACTATACCTTGCGCATCACCGCCGACATGGTCGGGCTGTGCGCCTTGTCCAGCGTCGCGGTGCATCGGATGGCGGTGAATGCCGGGGCCGATTTCCGCGCGGTGACGGCCGCCAACCTGTGGAAATACCGCTACGGCGTGCGCAACGAGATCGCCACCGTCCGCACCCATTTCGGGCTCGCGGCAGCGGCGATGGCGGCGATGCGACTGTGCCGGCGGGTCGCCACCGCGCCGGGCCTTGCGGCGAAGCTGGCCCTGGCGGCGGCGCTGGTCCGGGGTTTCATTTTTCGATATGAAATGGAAATGTACGATCCGGCGCGCGCCTTCACCCGGATTCGCACCGGCCCTCCGCGCCCCCTATGAGAGGCGCGACCGCGAGCGTTCCCGCGAGCCCGTGCCGTCTCGTCCATCTCATCCTCCCTGTCGTTTCTTGTTCGCGGAGTCGGTCGGCCAGTCTTGCAGCGTTCGCGCGACGCCGGCCGCGGCCAGCATTTCGGCCGCATGCGTCAGCACCTGCCGGAAGCCCGGATGGCCCGGCAGGTCCGTGCCGAACACCTCGGCCACGCCCAGCAGGGCGGCCACCTGCGCGGCGGGTGTGGCCGCACCCCGCGCCAGCGCGGTCAACCGACCGGCCAGCGGGTCGGACGGGGTGAGGACCGCGCCCGAATCGCTCCGCCCGGCCAGGAAGCGCATCCAGGCGGC
>DATKQI010000034.1:0-3027 GCA_035532755.1 Acetobacteraceae bacterium | reverse complement strand
AACGAACCTCCACCAGCGTGTCCTCCATCTCCTGGATGATCAGCCGGATGATCTTCTCCGGGTCCTCCGCCCGGGCGAGAATGGCGTTGAGGTTGGAATTCACGATGTCGGTGAGGCGGGAGAAGATGCCCATGGCGGATGGCTCCTTGCGATGTCCGCCATCCTCTACGCAGCTTCCGTGCCAGGGCCGGGCGTTCGGAGTTCGTTTAGCAACATATTGAAAAGGAATGATATTTTCTGTTTGCCGATAACGCGTGCCTTTCGCGATCTTGGAAATTATCAATTAAATGGCGTATAGCATCATAATATGGCGAAAACCACCAATCACGATACCGTCCCCACCCCGATCGGGGAAGCGCCGTCCTTCCGGGACATGCTCGCCCATGTCTCCCGCGCCGCCCCGCTCGATCGCCCGGTGCTGGTGGTGGGGGAGCGCGGCACCGGCAAGGAACTCGTGGCCAGCCGCCTCACCTATCTGTCCGGCCGATGGGACCGGCCGTTCGTCAAGCTGAACTGCGCGGCGTTGAGCGAAACCCTGCTCGACAGTGAGCTGTTCGGACATGAGGCCGGCGCCTTCACCGGTGCGGTCCGCCGCCGCGCGAGCCGGTTCGAACAGGCCGACGGCGGCACGCTGTTCCTGGACGAGATCGCCAACGCCTCGTTCGCGGTGCAGGAGAAGGTGCTGCGCGTCATCGAATACGGCACGTTCGAGCGGGTGGGCGGCAACGAGGTGCACCATGTGGACGTGCGTGTGATCGCCGCCACCAACGCCGATCTTCCGGCACTCGCCACCGCCGGCCGCTTCCGCGCGGACCTGCTGGACCGCCTCGCGTTCGATGTCATCACCGTCCCGCCGCTGCGGGCGCGCGCGGAGGATATCCCCCTGCTCGCCACGCATTTCGCCGAACGGATGACGAGCGAACTGGCCCGGCCGTATTTCGCCGGGTTCGATCCGGCGGCACTGGCAGCTCTGGCCGCCCACCCCTGGCCCGGCAACGTGCGTGAACTGCGCAACGTGGTGGAACGCAGCGTCTATCGCCTCGCCGATCCCGCCCGGATGCTGCGGGAGATCGTGTTCGATCCGTTTTCGTCTCCCTTCCGCCCGCCCGCCGCGGCAGATGCAGCACCGCACCCCGGCGCGACGGGGCAGGAGCCGGCCAGAACCGGCGATTTCACCGCCAGCGTCCGCGCTTTCGAGGCCACCCTGCTGCGCACGGCGCTGGAGGAAAGCCGCTACAGCCAGAAAGCTGCCGCCCGCCGGCTGAATCTCACCTACGACCAACTGCGCCACCATCTGCGGCGCCATGATCTGCTGCCGCGCGGTCGGTCCGGCAGCCTGGAGGAATGATGCCCGCCATCGACCCGCCGATCCTGTTCGGTGCCGCCTACAGCGTCTACACGCGCATCGCCCGGCTCGCGCTGGAAGAGAAAGGCGTGCCGTACCGGCTTGTCGAGGTGGACATCTTCGCCCCCGCCGGCCCGCCGCCGGACTATCCGGACCGCCATCCCTTCGGCCGCATCCCGGCCTTCGAGCACGCGGGCTTCCGCCTCTACGAAGCCGGGGCCATCGCCCGCTATGTGGACGAAGCTTTCGCCGGCCCCGCCCTGCAGCCGGCCGATCCGCACGGCCGGGCGCGAATGAACCAGATCATCTCCATCCTCGATTCCTACGCCTACCGCTCGCTGGTCTGGGACATCTTCGTCGAACGCGTCCGCGCACCGGCAACCGGGCGGGCGCCGAACGAAGAAAAGATCGCGGCGGCCATGCCGAAAGCCGAGCGCATCCTCGCCGCCCTGCATGACATCCGGGGCGGGAACGAATGGCTCGCCGTCCCGGCACTCACCCTCGCCGACCTGCACGCCGCGCCCATGCTCATCTACCTCGCCATGGCGGAGCCGGAAGCCGCGAGGCTGTGGCCGCGATTTCCGGAACTGCGGCATTGGCTCGAAGCCATCATGCTCCGCCCTGCGGTTTTGGCGACGCGCTCACCCATGGAAGCATAGACGCCCGGGCATCTGCCGGCCGGGCTGACGCATTCGGGATTGACAACCCGGTCGCTGCCACCAATACTTCGCCATATGGCAAACTATTACGAACACCTCGACCAGACCTTCGCAGCCCTCGCCGATCCGACGCGGCGTGCGATCCTCGCGCGGCTCGAGCATGAGAACGGCGCTTCGGTGAGCGACCTTGCAAAACCGTTCGCGATCAAGCTGCCGACAGTGATGAAGCATCTCGATGTGCTCGGCGAAGCCGGGCTCATCACCCGCTCGAAGCTGGGCCGGACCGTAACGGTGCGGCTCTCCCCCGAGCCGATGAAGGACGCGATGGATTGGCTCCGCCGCTACGAACGCTTCTGGTCCGCCAGCCTCGACCGGCTCGCGGCCTATGCCGAGGGCAAGGAAGCCGAAGCAGGAAAGGGCGTCCGATGACCAGCCTCACCCTCGTCCGCCGGATCAGGGCGCGCCCGTCGATCGTGTTCGACGCGCTCACCACGCCGGACGGCATCGCCTGCTGGTGGGGCCCCGACGCCGGCCCGGTGCTGCTGGCGGAAACCGACGTGCGCGTCGGCGGCCGCTTCCGGGTCCGCTTCCGCATGCTGGACGGCAGCGAGCACGAGAGTAGCGGCGAGTATCTCGAAGTCGCAAAACCCGTGCGTCTGGCGATGAGCTGGCGCTGGGCGGGCAGCAAGGACCCCGGTGAATCGCGCGTGGAGATCGACCTTCGCCCCATCGCCGAAGGCACCGAACTCACCTTCACCCATGCGCACCTGCCCGACGAGGCGGCCCGCCGCAACCACGAGAAAGGCTGGAACGGCGCGCTCGACAAGCTGGAACGTCATTTTCTCGCACTCGCGAACGGAGATCGCCATGGCCAGGCATGATGTCGTCACGGAAGAACAATGGATCGAGGCGCGGCGTGCGCTCCTCGCCGAGGAGAAGGCCTGGACGCGCGAGCGGGACCGGCTGTCGGAGAAGCGCCGCGCGCTGCCCTGGGTCAAGGTCGGGAAGGACCATGTTTTCGAA
>DATKQI010000033.1:0-7993 GCA_035532755.1 Acetobacteraceae bacterium | reverse complement strand
GGCGCGGGCCATGCGCCCGGTTTTTGCGGGGCAGGGGGCGGATTTCCCCTTGCATGGCCGGGCCTTGAACCCCATAACCCGCGGCCTTGGCCCCAAGGGGGCATGTCACGGTGGCATGTCCTCAAGGCCGTCTGCTGGTTGAGGGGGTTCGCGATGAACGCACTTGCCCGACTGGGGATGGTCTCGGAGACTCCGAGCGAGAACCAGACGAACGATGTTTCCGCCCAGGCTGTGGGGTCCGAGGAGCAGAAGGACTATTTCGTGGTGCGGGATGGCGTGAAGTTCGCCGGCACGCATCTGCTGGTCGATCTGTGGGGTGCGACCAACCTGGGCGACCCGGCACTGATCGATGCGACGCTGTGCGAGGCGGCGGTGGCCGCGGGGGCGACCATCCTGCACAGCCACTTCCACCATTTCTCGCCCAATGGCGGCGTCTCGGGCGTGGTGGTGCTGGCCGAGAGCCATATCTCGATCCACACCTGGCCGGAGCGGGATTTTGCCGCGATCGATATCTTCATGTGCGGCGAATGCGACCCGTACAAGTCGATCCCGGTGCTGAAGGCGGCGTTCCGGCCGGCCTCGATCCATCTGGGCGAGCAGCGGCGCGGGCTGATCGCGTAACCGAAACATCTCTGGCGCGCATCTCCGCGCGGGTGCACGCACCTGCGCGGGTTCGCGCGCGTGCATGGAGACCGGCGATGGCCACCGATTCCTGGCTGAACGAGACCCTCTATCCCGATTGGGGCCAGCGCTTCCGGGTGAAGCGCGAACTGGCCCGCGTGCAGAGCGAATTCCAGGACATCGCGATCTTCGAAAGCCATTCGCACGGGCGCGTGATGGTGCTGGACGGGGTGATCCAGATCACCGAGGGCGACGAGTTCGTCTATCAGGAGATGCTGACCCATGTGCCGCTGCTGGCGCATGGTGATTGCCGCAATGTGCTGATCATCGGTGCGGGCGATGGCGGCGTGCTGCGGCGGGTGCTGCAGCACAAGGGCGTGCGCCGGGCGGTGATGGTCGAGATCGACGGCGAGGTGATCCGGCTCGCCAAGGAGTTCCTCCCTGCGATCGCCGCCGACGCCTGGGAAGATCCGCGTGCCGACGTGATCGTGGGTGATGGCATCGATTACGTGAAGCGCGCGCCCGATGGGGCCTTCGATGTAGTCATCGTCGATTCGACCGACCCGATCGGCGTGGGCGAGGTGCTGTTCACCGATGAGTTCTACGCCAATTGCGCGCGCATCCTGAGCGCGCGAGGGCTGGTGGTGAACCAGTGCGGCGTGCCGTTCATGCAGGCTGATGAATTGCACGAGACGAGCGTGCGGCGGGCGAAGTTCTTCCCCCACGTGTCGGCCTATGTGGCGGCGGTGCCGACCTATGTGGGCGGGTTCATGACGCTCGGCTGGGCGGCGAAGGATGCGGGACTGACGCGGCATGATGCCGCGACGATCCGCACCCGGGCCGAGGCCGCCGGCATCCTCGGTGGCACGCAGTACTGGACGCCGGAGATTCACGTGGGCGCCTTCCATCTGCCGCCCTATATCGCGCGGCACCTGCCGGGGTGAGGCTGTGGATGACTGTCGGCCTGGGGTGAAGTTTCCGTAGATCTGCCGCCAAAACGCTGGTTTCAGCCAGGAGGCGGGTCGTTGACGCCCCTGAACCCCAGCATTCGCGCGGCCGGGCGGATGGTCCAGCCCTGGACCACCAGGGAGGTGATGACGATGACGAACGCCGCGCCGAACAGGCGGTTCGCGTGCGGCGCGCCTGCCAGCACCGGGATGGTCGCGAGGTAGATCGGCACCGCCCCGCGCAGCCCTACCCAGGCGACAAACCCGGTCTCCCGCAGCGAAAAGCCGCACGGCAGCAGGCAGCACAGGCAGGCGAGCGGCCGGGCCAGCAGGATCAGCACCGCAGCAACGGCAAGCGTGGGCGCAATCAGCGGCACCAGGAGATGCGGGGTGACGAGCAGGCCCAGCATCAGGAACAGCACGATCTGCGCGAGCCAGGCCAATGCCTCGAAGAAATGGCCGATGGACGGGCCCGCGAGGTGCCGGTTGGTGCCGGTGACGAGGCCCATCAGATACACGGCAAGGAAGCCGCTCGCCCCCAGGCTCTGCGCGCCGCCGAACAGGGTGAGCGCGCCGGCGAGCGTCAGCACCGGATACAGCGACGCCTCCAGCCGCACCCGGCGCAGCAGGAACAGCAGCGCATAGCCGCCGCCGATGCCCATGATCGCCCCGCCCGCCATCTCCTCCACGAACAGCACGATCGCTTCCCGCGCGGACACACCCGCCGGCGCAAGGATGATCTGCACCAGCAGCACCGTCAGGAACACGGCCATCGGGTCGTTGAGGCCGGATTCGAGTTCCAGCGCGGCGCTGACGCGACCGGGAACGGCCACGCGGGCGCGGCGCAGCAGCACGGCCACCGCCGCAGCATCCGTCGGCGCGACGGCCGCGCCGATCAGCAGCGCCTCCGCCCAGGGCGCGGAGAACAGCCACACCCCCGCCGCGCCGACAATGCCGGCGGTCAGCGTGACGCCGACGGTAGCGAGCAGAACGGCCGGCGCCCAGGCGATCCGGATCATCGTCCGGTCCGTCTTCAGCCCGCCTTCGAACAGGATCACCGCGAGCGCGATGCTGCCGATCAGGTAGGCAGCATGGAAATCGTCGAAACGGATGCCGCCCGGCCCGTCCTCGCCCACCAGCATGCCCAGTACCAGGAACACCAGCAGCAGCGGCGCGCCGACCCGGGCGGAGACAAGACCAGCGAGGAAGCTGAGCAGACCCAGCGCGCCGCCCAGCAGGATCAGTTCATGGGCAGCCTGCATGGGGGACTCCACATTCGGGTTATCGGCGCAGTGAGGCCCCGTTATGCACGGTCCCGCCGGATCGGCCCGCAGCTTCCTGCAAGCGTGCGGCAGAGCGGGCATGGCCAATCAACGGCAGCAGCGCCTTCATTTCCGGCCCGCGCTCCTCCCCGGTGAGGGCGAGCCGCAGCGGGTGGAACAGGTTGCGGCCGGTGCGGCCGGTGGCGGTTTTCAGCGCGCCGGTCCAGGCGGGCCACGTGGCTTCGTCCCAAGGTTCGGCGGGAAGAAGATCGCGGGCAGTGGCGAGGAAGGCGGCATCCTCCGCCATGTCCGGCACGGCGATGGCGCCGGCCGCCACATCCCACCAGCCGCGTGCTTCCGCCAGCAGATCGAGGTTGCCGCGCACCGCGAGCCAGAAAGCCGCGGTGGCGCCTTCGGGCAGGCGGGTCGCCACAGCCTCGAACGGGAGAGCGTGCAGCACACGGCGGTTCAGCGCGAGCAACTGGCGCGCATCGAACCGCGCGGCGGAGGCGGAGAAGCGGGAGAGGTCGAACCCGGCGGCCAGATCGGCCAGCGGCAGCGGCGCCGGATCGTCCGACGAGCCCAGGCGGGCGAGGTAGGCGGTGATGGACGCTGGCTCCAGCCCGTCGCGGCGGAGGCTGCGCAGAGAGAGCCCGTCGAACCGCTTCGACAGCTTGCTGCCATCGGCATCCGTCAGCAGCGGCAGATGGGCGAAGCGGATCGTTGCCGGATCGCCGTCGAGGGCCGCCCAGATGTCGAGCTGCACGCCGGTGTTGGTGATGTGGTCCTCGCCGCGGATGATGTGGGTGGTGCCCAGCTCCAGATCGTCCGCCACGGAGGTGAAGGTGTAGAGCGGCGTGCCGTCGGCGCGGATCAGCACCGGGTCCGACACCGACGGCAGCTTCACCTGCCGCCCCCCCAGCACGAGGTCGTGCCAGGTCATCGGGCCGTCGGAAAGCTTGAAGCGCCAGTGTGGGCGCTTGCCGTTCGCCTCCGCCGCCGCGCGCTGCCCGGGGGTGAGGCTCAGCATCGCGCGGTCGTAGATCGGGGGCAGGTGGCGGCGGATGCGCGCCTCCCGCTTGGCGGCCAGTTCCTCCTCGCTCTCGAAGCAGGGGTAGAGCCGGCCGGAGGCCTTCAGTCGTTCGGCGGCGGCCTGGTAGCGGGGCAGACGGTCGGACTGGCGGAGCTGGCCGTCCCAGTCGAGGCCGAGCCAGCGCAGATCATGCTCGATCGCCTCGGCGTAATCGGCGCGGGAGCGGGTGGCGTCGGTATCGTCCAGCCGCAGCAGGAAACGGCCGCCGTAGCGCCGGGCGAACAGCCAGTTGGCGATCGCGATGCGCGCGTTGCCGACATGCAGGAAGCCCGTGGGGCTCGGGGCGAAACGGACCAGGGTCATCGGATCAGGCGACGAGGCTGGTGAAGCCGTTGGTGATCGGGTAGCGCCGATCCCGGCCGAAGGCGCGCGGGGTGATCTTCACCCCCGGCGGGGCCTGGCGGCGCTTGTATTCGGCGCGGTCCAGCATGCGCCACACGCGCAGGATGGTGGCGCGATCGAAACCCCGTTCCACCAGCGCATCGACGGACTGTTCGCCCTCCACGAGGCCCTGCAGGATGGCGTCGAGCACATCGTAGGGTGGCAGCGTATCCTGGTCCGTCTGGTCCGGCTTCAGCTCGGCCGAGGGCGGCTTGGTGATGACGCGCACCGGCATCACCGGCCCGGCAGGGCCGAGCGCATGCGGTGGGGTGTGCGCGTTGCGCCAGTTGGCCAGCGCGAAGACAGTGGTTTTGTACACATCCTTCAGCACGGAATAGCCGCCGCACATGTCTCCGTAGAGCGTGGCATAGCCGACCGACATCTCGCTCTTGTTGCCGGTGGTCAGCAGCATGTCTCCGAATTTGTTGGACAGCGCCATCAGGATCAGCCCCCGCGCGCGGGACTGGATGTTTTCCTCGGTGATGTCCGCCTGGCGGCCGGCGAAGAGGGGGGCGAGCGCGTGGCCGAGGGCATCCATTGCCGGCGTGATGGGGATTGTGTCGCAGCGGATGCCGAGCAGGGTTGCGCAGGCGGCGGCGTCCTCCAGGCTCTCCGTGCTGGTGTAGGGGCTGGGCAGCATCACGCAGCGCACCTTTTCCGGCCCCAGCGCATCGACGGCGACGGCAGCCGACAGCGCGCTGTCGATCCCGCCCGACAGGCCGAGAATGATGCCGGGGAAGCGGTTCTTGCGCACGTAATCGGCCAGGCCGACCATCAGGCTGCGGTAGATCAGCCCGGTCCGGTCCGGTTCCGGCGGCAGCGCATGCGGGGTGCAGACGAGGCCGTGCCCGGTCCGGCGCCATTCGGTGAGGGTGATCGTCTCCTCGAAGAAGGGCATCTGCACGGCGAGGCTGCGATCGGCGTTCAGCACGAAGGAGGCGCCATCGAACACCAGCTCGTCCTGCCCGCCGACCTGGGCGCAGAAGATGAAGGGCAGGCCGGTTTCCACCACCCGGGCGACGGCGAGAGCGATGCGCGCGGCCTGCTTGTCGGCCTCATAGGGGGAGCCGTTGATCGAGATGAGGATTTCCGCCCCGCTTTCGACCAGCGTTTCCGGCACCGATGCGAACCACCAGTCCTCGCACACCAGCACGCCGAGCCGGAAGCCGCGGAACGCGACCGGGCCGGGGGCGGGGCCGGCATCGAACACGCGCTTCTCGTCGAACACGCCGTAATTCGGCAGTTCATGCTTGGCGCGGCGGGCGACGATCCGCCCGCCATCCAGCACGAAGGCGGCGTTGTGCAGCTTCGCCCCGTCGCGCCAAGGGGTGCCGACGATCACGCCCGGCCCGCCATCGACGGTATCGGCGGCCAGGGCGGAGACCGCGTCTTCGCATGCGGCGACGAAGGCCGGCTTCAGCACCAGATCCTCAAGCGGGTAGCCGCCGATGGCGCATTCGGGTGCGACCAGCAGATCCGCGCCCAGCCGCGCGGCCTCGGCCCGGGCGCGGCGGATCGCGGCGAGGTTGGCATTCACCTCGCCGACATGCGGATTGAGCTGGGCGATGGCGATGCGCAGCGTCTCTGTCATCGGTTGCAACCGGAAAGCATCCTGCGAAACTAGGGGCGACCCGGCGGGGAATCAACGCACCGGACGGCATGGAAGGGAAGCGTATGACGAGCGAGGAGACTTCGGACCGGCTGGCCCGATGCTACACCGGGGTGGTGCACGACATCATGCGCGCGATGGGGCTGCGCGATTTCACCCTGCCGCCGGCCTTGCGCCCGATCCTGCCGAACCAGCCGATGGCCGGGCCGGCCTTCACCATCGAAGGGCGGGTGGATGCCGCGGCCGACCCGCATGAGACGCTGCTGGCCTGGACCGGGCTGCTCTCGAAGGCCGCGCCGGGGCATGTGTGGGTAAGCCAGCCGAACGACCGGGTGATCGCCAACATGGGCGAGCTGTCCGCCGAGACGCTGAAGAACAAGGGGGTGCGCGGCTGCGTGATCGACGGCGGCATCCGCGATGTGCGCTTCCTGATGGAGATGGGATTCCAGAGCTGGGCCCGGTTCTTCACGCCGCGCGACATCGTTGGCTACTGGCTGCCGAAGGCGGTGAACCAGGAAATCCGCATCGGCGATGTGACGATTGCGCCGGGGGATTACATCGTCGGCGATCTCGACGGGCTGATCCGCGTGCCGCGGGCGATCGTGGCGGAGGTGGTGGAGAAGTCCGAGGTGGCGATCGGCACCGAGAACCTGATCCGCAAGGCCATCCTGCAAGGCACGGACCCGCAGCAGGCGTATCTGCAATACGGCAAGTTCTGAAGCCGGCTTGCACATCGGCCGGAAGCGGCTTGCCATCGCCGCAACTTGTCTGGCAGATAGGCCTGCGGCAGGTGCATGCCGGCATAAGAAACTGCCCGCCAGGAAGAGCAGCGGGCCTGGGATGAGAGGAAACGCAGGATGAGCAGCCGGTCGTGGCGGCATATCGCCGCTTCGCTATGTCTTCTGGGCGCGGGGTGGCTCGCGCAGCCGTCCCCGGCGCAAGCCGCCGGGAAGAAGCTGGTGGTATGGTGGAACCAGGGATTCTATCCGGCCGAAGACCAGGCGATGCGCAAGACAGTCGCCGCCTGGGAGAAGAAGACCGGCAACAAGGTCGAGCTGACGTTCTACAACGGCTCGGACCTGCCGACGAAGATCATCTCGGCGATGACGACCGGTGATGTGCCGGACATCTGCTATGTGGACAACGGTGATTTCCTGATCACGCCGCAGGCGGCGTGGAAGAACAAGCTCGTCGATGTCAGCTCCGTGGTCCATACGGTCAGCAAATACTACAGCAAGACCGCGCTGATCTCGGTGCATCTGTACGACAACGTCACCCACACGCGCAGCTATTTCGCGGTGCCGATCAAACAGCAGGCGCTGCACAACTCGGTGTGGCGGCCATTGATCGAGAAGGCCGGCTATCACGTGAAGGACATTCCCAAAACCTGGAATGCCTATTGGAAGTTCTTCGAGACCGTGCAGACCAAGCTGCGCGCCAAGGGCATGCGGATCTACGGCCTCGGCTTCTCGATGGCGACCAAGGACAGCGACAGCACCTATCTGATCAACCAGATGATCCTTGCCTATGGCGGTGATCTCGTCAGCCCCGACGGCAAGCTGATGGTTGGCGATCCGAAGGTGCGCGCGGCCGCGATCAAGGCCATCACGCTGATGACGGATGCCTACAAGAAGGGCTTCGTGCCGCCGAGCGCGATCAACTGGGGCGACCCGGACAACAACGCGGCGTTCTATGCGAAGCAGATCGTGATGACGCCGAATGCAAGCCTGTCCATCCCGGTGGCGATGAAGGACAAGCCGCAGCTCTACTACCACGACATCGTCACCCAGGCGCAGCCGCTGGGGCCGGATGGCAAGCCGGTGCGCAGCCTGGTCGCCGTGAAATCCGCCTTCATCCCGAAAGGTGCCAAGAACGTCGCGCTGGCCAAGGCCTTCCTGACCTATCTGGTGCAGCCGAAGAATCTCGATGCCTATCTCAAGGCGGCACAGGGGCGGTGGCTGCCGGTGATGCCGTCCATCGTGAAAAACGATCCGTTCTGGACCAACCCGAAGGACCCGCATCTGCCGGTGGCCGTGAAGCAGGAGGTGACAGGCCCGACCACGCCGTGGTTCCAGGAGTT
>DATKQI010000032.1:0-4436 GCA_035532755.1 Acetobacteraceae bacterium | reverse complement strand
GTTTGCGCCGCGGATGGGGGCACGCCGGACGCGCGGCGGGTGGTCGTGAGGGCGCCGGTATTGCGCACGAACTCTGCGTCGGAGCTGACGCTGCGGTGTCTGAGCGACCCCTTTGGCGCCGGTCTCTTCTCGGCCGCTGTCGTGCATCCCGTGGCCCCTTCGGCCTGCGCGGTTCATGCAGATCGTGAGGCCGAGCATGGCACCGATGCCTGCACTGACGGGGCTGCCGGACGGTCCGGCTGCGGTCAGACTTGAACCGCGATCAGGCTCCGGATGTGCCCTCAAATGGGCGCAGGAATGGCACGAAGTTTGTCGCCGTCCAGTGAGCCAGGAACGCTGCTGACGGTATGCTGGAAGCGTCGTTCTCGGTCGCCACGGACGCGGCGGTTTGACCGTCGAACCACGCGTCGGCTGCGCCAAATCTGCGCCCGATTGCGCCGATAGTCGGCGGGGCCGCGTCGGTCTATCTCTCATTCACCGTGCGTCGCGGAGGCTCGCGCCCAGTCGCGTCCATGGTGGTGATTTCTATTGATCAGCACTCCGAGAAACACCAGCAGCAGGCGCAGAAAGTCTCGATCAGAAGGGAGGGCAAGATAAAGGCCTGCGGCACCGTCGCCCTTTGTTGCGACAGATCATCGTGTCTGCACATTGGGTTATCGACCGTGCCCACAGTGCCAACGGCCGGCGCCCCGGCACGGCAAGTTCGCCGTAGCCCGGCCTTGCGAGCGGCCGTTCCGCAGTGCCGGCGTGATTCGCCGCTAGGATCGTCGCGGTCTCCAGGGGCGCGACCGCAAACATCCGACCACAGCATTGCTTGAGTTATCTATTTGCGATAACCATATCGCGTGACGCCGCCCCGTGACCCATCGCTCGACACGCTGCTCGACCTCGATGGCCAGGTTCTGGTGGTGGACCCGGACGGTGGGTACTGGTTCCGGTTCGTCGTCACCCGGGTCGCTGCCTTGCCCGAGAAGCCGCGCGGCCTCGACAACTCGCTCACCTTGCACGGGCCGGAGGGCGAGCGGCTGGTCGGGTTCGACAACGCGCATCCGGTCGGGTGACGGAAGCGGGGCGACCCGCAGGACCACCGCCACCGGCTGAAGACCATCCGGCCCTACGACTACCAGGACGCCGCCACCCTGCTCGCCGAATTCTGGACCGAGGTGAACGCGGTGCTGAAGGAGAGAGGAGTGCTGCCGTGACCACGCTTCCAGTTGGCGGTAACTGCCCCGGTCTGTAGGGCGGTCAAACCACCCGGAGGTGCGTGTGCAGTATCGACCGGGACGGGGCAAGCCGGCCTCAATCCTGCCCGACGCAGCGACGATCGCCGAGCACGTCATCCCGTGGGTTGCCCGTCCCTGGATCCGTCCGATCCCTCGGACTCTTGCCCGAGACGCCCCATCACCGTCCCGTCATGACCGGGCCGCGCCGGCACCGCGGTAGGACGCGCGCCGCGCGACCGTCGCCGCGCCGTCCATAATGGCATAGGAAACCAGCGCCGCCAGGATCAGCGCCGCCGCCAGCACCAGCGGACTGCGCGCGTCCGCGCTAGCGTCGCGGAGCCACCCCGCCGCCCAGGGCGCGACCGCCATCGCTGCATAGGACCCGGCGCTGTACCAGCCGAACACCATCGCCCGAGCAGTGGGCGGCGTGGCCTGCCCGAGTTGCGCCGTGAGCGGCCCGGGCACCAGCGCGAACACCAGCCCAAGCGCAAATAGGGCCACCAGGGGACCGCCAGTGGCGACGACCACCGCCAGCAGCCCCGCGGTCGCCAGGCACCCCACGATCACCGCGACCCGCCGACCGAGCATAAGATCGGCCAGCAGGCCGCCGAACGGCAGCGCGCCCGCGAAGGTCCAGGCCATGACGCTCGTTGCTGCCGCGGCGCCATCGACGCTGCGCCCCAGGGCGACGAAATACCCCGGCAGGAAGCTTACCACGATCGCCAGCACCGCGTTGACGCAGGACCAGCTGAGGACGGCGGCGAGGATCAGAACCACGGGAAGCGCGGTCGTGCGCGGCGCGACGGTCACGGCAGCGGCGTCGGGTGCGCGGCCGATCAGCGGCAGCAGCAGCAGGGCGGCCGCCGCCGGGATGGCCGCCAGCCCCAGTGTCGCCTGCCATCCCAGCGCGGCAGGCACCGGGCCGAGCAGCAGCAGACCCAGCGCCAGCCCCGCCGGCCAGGCGGCGAGGATCGTCGCCAGGGCGGTCGACAGCAACGCGCCGCCATAGCGGTCGGTAGTCATCTTGATCAGCAGCATCAGCACCGAAGGGCCGCCCAGCCCGGCCAGCACGCGGGTGATGAGCAGGGCAAGCACCGAACCAACCTGGCTGGCGGCAGCCGCTCCCAGGACGATCAGCAACAGGCCGCCGCCGATCACCCTGCGGTCGCCGACGCGCCGCGCCAGCAGGCCCGCCGGAACCGTCACGACTATGCCCGGCAGCATGAACCCGCCCAGCAGTAGGCCGACCTGGGCATGGCTGATCCCGAGACCGGCCATCAAGACAGGGGCGGCGACGGCGACGGACTGGAACGCGATGCCCGGCACCAGCCGGATCAAGAACAGGGCCAGTAGCGGCAGCCAGACAGCGATCACGGCGGCTCCTTTCCGCGTTGAACCGGCAGTGCCGACGGCCGGCCTGCCGTCGGCGCGGATCACTCTGCGCGTCGGTCCTCGGCGCTGCTGCCGTTGCTGCCCTGACTGTCCAGGACGGCTGCACCCTTGACCATGTGCAATGTCCAGGTTCCCGTCGCGCCGTCGGTTTTCGAAATCCAGTCCGCCTCGCCTTTGGTGAGGGTATAGGTTCCGCGGAACTGGCGATGGAACGTCCGCGCGACCCAGGTGCCGTCGCGATTAATCGTCATCACACCGGGCGAGCTGCTGCCGTGGTACTACGCCGTGCCCTGCCACTTGCCGACGATGCTGTCGACGTTCGCGATCGGCGTGGCTGGCGGGAGGGTTGGGGGCGCCGCGCAGGCGGCGACGACACAGGCCAGCGACCACATGATGGAGTGGGGCCGGATCTTCATGGCTGGGTTCCTCCCTGCAGCAGTGTTGTGCGCATGGTAGAAGGATGTCGTTCCGAAGAAATCGTTCAAATGGATGATGTCGTCGGGGAATTTCCGTCCAGGATCCGCCGGCCCTTCGCACCACCTCTCAGAACAGGAAGACAAGCCATGACCCCAGCCAGCCAGACCGCCGACCGCGAGATCCGCGCCCTCCTCCCCGCCTGGCTCGCCGCGGTGCGCCGCAAGGACGGCGTGGCGATCCCCGGGTTCTATGTCCGATACGCATCATCCGATTGAATGATGTGTCCAACGATTCCCTTTGCTACAGTCCCGCCAACGCCCGCGCCAGCCTGGAGCCCCAGCGATGCGCAGCACCGCCCATCGGGAAGCGGCCTTCTCGTCCGCTGTTGGCCTGCTCGAAGACGCGGCCACGACGCCGGATCTTTGGCCCACCGCCCTGGACGCACTCGAACCCTTGTTCGGCGCGATGACCGCCCATCTTTTCACCTGGGATCAAGTCGCGCAGCGCCGCGAGAGTTCGTTCGGCGCCCACAGTTTCGTGCGGACGGCCCAGGACTGGGATTACTATCATCGCATCAACCCAAGACGAAAAATCCTAGCCGCCAAGCCGCTCGGCTATATTCTGTCGTGCAGCGAACATCTCGATGCCAGATTCGTCGAAAATGACGAGTATTTCAACGACTACTGCCTTCCTCTGGAGCGTCGTTACTTGATGGGGACCAATTTCAGCGCCCAGGGTCATCTGATCACCTCCTTTGCGGTGATGCGCACCGCCGGCCAGGGACCGTTCGGGCGCTCCGAAAAAGCACTGCTCCGCCGCCTCCTCCCCGATCTCCGCCGCGCGCTCCGCCTCGACCTGCGGTTGCGCGCAGCGCGGGCCCAGGCTGCGCTCGGCCAGTCGGTCCTCGACGCGCTTCCCCAGGTGGTGCTCGCCGTCGACGCCACCGGGCGCATCCGCCACGCCAACCGTGCCGCGGAGGACCTGCTCACCGCCGGCACCTCCCTGCGTCAGAGCCAAGGCCGCCTGACCGCCAGCACGTCGTCGGAGACCTCCGCCCTGCAAGCCGCGTTGCGCCGCGCGGTCGAGGCCACTCCAGGCGCCGATCCCGGCCCAGCCACCAGCCTTGTCGTGTACGATTTCGCCGGCGCCGCGCTGGCTATCACCGTGACGCCGCTCGATCGCCACGCCGGCCTGCCGGATTTGCCGGCGCAGCGCCTGGCGCTGGTGGTCGCGGTGCCCACGCAGCCGCGCCGGCCCGATCCCGTGCCGCTGCGAACCGCCTTCGGCTTCACCGGCGCCGAGGCGGAACTCGCCGCCGCGCTCGCCGGCGGGCAGCGGCTCGACGCGATCGCCGACGCCCGCGGCGTCCGCATGCCGACGGTGCGCACACAGCTGCGCGCTTTG
>DATKQI010000031.1:0-2704 GCA_035532755.1 Acetobacteraceae bacterium | reverse complement strand
ACATGGCGGGTGTGGCTTCCGTGGTCACGTGGACCGGATGGCTTCGACACCCAATTCCGTAAACCAGATCAACGCTTTACGCGACACCCGCCAGCGAATCCCGGCCATGCTGTGAATAAGGCGGGTTAAGATCAGGCAGCTCGGCTATCGCGTGATGTGGACGCCCAATGCCGTTGCCGAACATCATGAGTCGCTCAGCCGGGGGGACGATATGCTGGCCGGCCACATCGGCAGGTTCGCATTCGAAAACAGCGTGATGTTCGATCGATGGGGCGATGTGCTGGCGAACGACCCATTCTACAACCCGCATTTCTCCCGGGACGGGGGGCCGTTCGAAGTCCTTTCGGACCGCTCCCTCAGGCTTGCGCCGGGAAGCAACGGCAGCGTGCGCACATGATGCGATCGCCCGTGCCCTGCCATCCCTGCGCGGCCTGACGCCATCGGGTTGACGCACGGCATTTCGCGCGTCGTTCTCTCCCCGCCCGTCCCACCATGGACGACTCGCCCGTGGCATGAGACGATCCGCCGAACGAGGAACGCCCTGATGACCCATCCGCATCTGCTCCTGTCGCGCAAGGACGCCATCGCCACCGTCAGCTTCGACCGCCCGGCCCGGCGCAATGCGTTCGACCTGTCGATGTGGCTGGCGCTGCGGGAGATGATGGACGCGCTTTCGGCCGATGACAGCCTGCGCTGCGTCGTGCTTCGCGGCGCGGGGGCGGAGGCGTTCTCCGCCGGGGCGGACATCGCCGCCTTCGCCGCCGAACGCGGCAGCCGGGCGCAGGAAGACCGTTACGCCGCCGCCCTGCACGACGGCATGCAGTCCATCCGCCTGTGCCGGCACCCGGTGGTGGCGATGATCATGGGCATCTGCCTCGGCGGCGGGGCCGGCATCGCGACGATGTGCGATTTCCGGGTGGGCGGGGAAGGCATCCGCTTCGGCATCACCGCCCGCAACCTCGGCATCTGGTATCCTTATGCGGAGATCGATCCGATCATCCAGATGGTGGGCACCGGCGTGGCCGCGGAAATCCTGATCGAAGGCCGCATCTTCAACGGCCGGGAAGCCTACGAGAAAGGGCTGCTCTCCCGCGTGGTGCCCGATGCTGCGGTGGAAGCCGAGGCGAATGCGCTCGCCGCGCGCATCGCCGAGGGCAGCCCGCTGTCCGCCCGCTTCCACAAGGCGGCGCTGCGCAAGCTGCGCGGGGACCTGCCGATCACCCCGGCGGAGGAGGAAGCGGCGAACGGCTTTGTCGAGACGGCGGATTTCATCGCCGCGTCCCCGGCCTTCCTCGCCCGCCGCAAGCCGGTGTTCACCGGCCGATGAACCACCTTCCCGCCGGCACCGGCCCATCGTCCCGCATCGTCGGCCACCTGGACGGCCTGGAGGCAGACGTGCTGCGCGGCTGGGTGCACGATCCGGCGGACCCGGCCAGCCCTGTCGTGCTCGTCGTGCTGATCGACGGGCAGCGGGTGGACACGATCACCTGCGCGGACCCGCGCCCGGATGTGCAGGCCGCCGGCTTCCCCTCCGCCGCCGTCGGCTTCGCCTACACGATCCCGCATCGCTTCCAGGAGGGGCGGCACCACGCGCTCACCCTCCAATCGCGGCTGGGCGAGCCGCTCCTGCTGTCCGGCGGCGGCTGGCGCAAGGATGGCAGCCTGCACCTGTGCCTGACGCGGCCGAGCCATATCGAGGGCTATGTGGACGGCTTCGAAGATGGCGCGATCCGCGGCTGGGTGGTCCGCACCGATGCGCTCACCGGCGCGCGTTTCGGCGGCGTGCAGGTGCTGGTCAGCACCGCCGGCCGCCCGCTGCAGCAGGTCTGCGCCGACCAGTTCCGCGGCGATGTAGCCGATGCGCTCGATTGCGACGGCAATTGCGGCTTCGCCATCACCCTTCCCGCCGATGCGGCGGCGGGCCAGCGGCTCGATCTCGATTTCCACGCCATGCCGGAACGTCAGGCACTGACCGGCAGCCCGATCTCGCTCGCCGTACCGGCAACCGGCGCGCAGGCCCAGCTCGCCGCGCTGGCGGCCGATGTCGATCGGCTGTTCTCCCACGCCTGGCGCATGCGCCGGCAGTTGAAGGCGCTGCTGCCCGCCCCGGTCCATCCGCTCGAGACCTACGGGTCCTGGGCGGCGGAGGCCCTGCCCCATGCGCGCGCGCGGGCCGTGGCTGCCTATGGCGCGCTGCCGGCGAACGGGGCGCAGCATCCGCTCGTCAGCGTGGTGTGCCGCGTGGGCAGGCCGGCGCTGCTCGATTTCATCGCCGCCGCCGCCTCCGTCCGCGGCCAGACCTATGCGGAGTGGGAGCTGCTCCTGCTGCCGGAAGGCACTCCCGATGCCGCGGTGGCCGGGCAGATGCAGGCGCTGGCGGCGGCCGATCCGCGCATCCGCATCCTCGCCGGCACCGCCGACATGGCGGCGGTTCGCGGGGCGTTCATCACCTTCCTCGGCGATGCCGACCTGCTGGAGCCGGCGGCGCTTGAGATCATGATCGCGGCGGCCCGGCATAGCGGCGCGGCGCTGCTGTATTCGGACGAGGATACGCTCGGCACTAAGGGCCTGACGCGGAACAAGCGAATCGGGGGCTGGGAATCGGGCCGCGACCCGTACTAGCCTGACTGGGTGATCGACACCGAGGCTATCAAGGCGCGCTTTGAGGCACTGGCCCCTCACCTGAACGAGCGCGCGCGTCGGC
>DATKQI010000030.1:0-21963 GCA_035532755.1 Acetobacteraceae bacterium | reverse complement strand
CGAGAAGGATATCGCCAGGCTCTCCTGCTGTGCGGGATGATTATTGAGAAGGAAACCCCCAAATGCCCGCCAACGACGCATCTGCAGCCCTGACGGATCGGCTGGTCGCCACCGTCAGCCAGGTCGGAAGCGCTCTCACCTCACCCGGCCTCTACCGCGTGCTGTTGCGACTGCTCGCCAGCGGCCAGCCGGTTGCCATCGCCCGACTCGCGGCTGCCGTGGGCCATCCTGCCGATGAGGTGCAACGCACGGTGGCTGGCTGGCCCGACACCGAGTACGACGAGCAGGGCCGTATCGTGGGCTATGGGCTCACGCTGCGGCCCACGCCGCACCGGTTCATCGCTGATGGCAAGCAGCTGTACACATGGTGCGCGCTGGACACGCTGTTCTTTCCTGCGGTGATCGGTCGCGCAGCCCATGTCGAATCGCCTTGTGCCGCTACCGGCGTTCTGGTGCGTCTCATCGTCGATCCGGCTGTGGGCGTCATCGCTCTCGACCCCGCCACCGCCGTCGTCTCGATCGTCACCCCGGAACAGGTAAGCTCCGTCCGCGCCGACTTCTGCAACCCCGGCCGCTTCTTCGCCTCCCACGACGCGGCCTGCGACTGGCAGCGCAAACATCCTGGAATGACTGTGGTGGCAGTGTCCGACGCCTACCAGGCGGGTCGCTCCCTGAGCGATGCACTTCTCGACGACGGCGTGTCGCGCGCGTGTTGCACGTTCTGACGCCGCACGAGAAAACGCGATTACCCGATCCTGGCCAGCGCCTGCGTCAGATCGGCAACGATATCATCCACGTGCTCGATCCCGACGGAGACGCGGATGGTGGCGTCCGAGATGCCCAGGCGTTCGCGGGTTTCACGGGGAACCCCGGAGTGCACGGTGCTGGCGGGATGGCAGACGAGGGATTCCGTGCCGCCGAGGCTGACGGCGAGCTTGAACACCTGCAATGCGTTCAGCACCGTGAACGCCTCGGCCTCGCCGCCCTTCACGTCGAACGAGAAGGTGGTGCCGGCGCCGGTGCATTGGCGTTCGAACACCGCGCGGGCGGGGTCTGATTCCGCCAGAAGCGCGGGGTAGTAGACGCGGGCGACGTTCGGGTGGGCGGCGAGGAAGCGTGTCACGGTTTCGGCGTTGCGGCAGGCGGCGTTCATCCGCAGCGACAGCGTTTCCAGGGAGCGGGACAGCATCCAGGCCGAATGCGGATCGAGCTGCGTGCCGATGGCACCGCGCAACTGGCGGATGGCCTGCATCTGCGCGCGGCTGCCCAGCGCGGCGCCGGCGACGAGGTCCGAGTGGCCGCCGACGTATTTGGTCAGCGAATACAGAACGATGTCCACGCCGTGCCGCAGCGGCTTCTGGAAGACCGGCCCAAGCAGCGTATTGTCGCACAGGATCACCGGGCGCAGGCCGCCCTGGCGCGGCGCGATCTCCTCGGCGACCGTGCGCAGCTGCGCGAGGTCGACCAGGGTGTTCATCGGGTTCGAGGGCGATTCCACGAGGATGACGGATATCCGCCCCTTCGCCAGCGCCGCATCGGCCGCCGCGCGCACCACCGCCCCGTCGATGCCATCGGCGAAGCCTTCGGAGCCGACGCCGAACGGGTGCAGCGTGCGCGCCAGCAGCGTTTCCGTGCCGCCGTAGAGCGGCTGGCTGTGCAGCACCACGTCCCCAGGGCGCACATGCGTGAGCAGGGTGGTGGCGATGGCGGACATGCCACTGGAGAAGATGATGCCGGCCTCCGCCCCCTCGAAGATCGCGAGCCGGTCTTCCACGATCTCGCTGTTGGGATGGTTGAAGCGGGAATACACCAGCCCGCCTTCGGCGCCCGCCGGGGGAATGCGGCGGCCGGCGGTGTAGTCGAAGAAATCGCGGCCTTCCTCGGCGCTGCGGAAGACGAAGGTCGAGGTCAGGAAGACCGGCGGCTTCACCGCGCCCTCCGACAGGGCGGGATCGTAGCCGTAGCCGAGCATCAGCGTTTCCGGCTGCAATACGTGATTGCCGATCCGGTCCTTGTGATAGCGCGATGCCGCCATATGAGCCTCCCGAGTTTATTGTTCTGTTTCGAAGCCCCCCGTTGGTGACGGGAGGCGCTAGGTCTTGAGCCGATAGCCCGTCTTGAAGATCCAGGCGACGATCGCGAGGCATATGGCGAGGATCACCAGGGTCATCGCCAGGCTGATGCCCACGCTGACATCGGCGGCGTTGTAGAAGCTCCAGCGAAAACCGCTGACGAGGTAAACCACCGGATTGAACAGCGCAACTTTCTGCCAGAACGGCGGCAGCATGGAGATGGAGTAGAAGCTGCCGCCCAGGAAGGTCAGCGGCGTGATGATGAGCAGGGGCACGAGCTGCAGCTTCTCGAACCCGTCCGCCCAGATGCCGATGATGAAGCCGAACAGACTGAAGGTGACGGCCGTGAGTACCAGGAAGGCGATCATCCACAAAGGGTGCATGATCCGGAGCGGGACGAAGAGATCCGCCGTGGCGAGGATGATGAGGCCGAGGATGATCGATTTGGTGGCGGCGGCGCCGACATAGCTGACCACGATTTCCAGGTACGAGACCGGTGCGGAGAGGATTTCATAGATCGTGCCGACGAACTTCGGGAAATAGATGCCGAACGAGGCGTTGGAGATGCTCTGCGTCAGCAGCGACAGCATGATCAGCCCCGGAACGATGAAAGCGCCATAGCTGACGCCGCCGACCTGGTGGATGCGCCCGCCGATGGCCGCGCCGAACACCACGAAATACAGCGATGTGGAGACGACCGGGGCGATGATGCTTTGCAGCAGCGTGCGCCACGCCCGCGCCATCTCGAACAGGTAGATCGCGCGAACCGCATGGAGGTTCATTGGCCTTCCTTCACCAGCGTCACGAAAATGTCTTCGAGCGAGCTCTGGCTCGTCTGCAAATCCTTGAACCGAATTCCGGCATCGACAAGCGCCTTCAGCAGGGAGGCGATCCCCGTGCGCTCGGCCTGCGTATCGTAGGTGTAGGTGAGCGCGTTGCCGTCAGCCGAGAGTTCAAGCGGGTAGGCGCCAAGCGCGGGCGGGATGCCGGCGAGCCTGGCCTGCAACTGGAGCATCAACTGCTTTCTGCCGAGCTTGCGCATCAGCGCGGCCTTCTCCTCCACCAGGATGATCCTGCCCTTGCTGATGACGCCGATCCTGTCCGCCATTTCCTCGGCTTCGTCGATATAATGGGTGGTGAGGATGACGGTGACGCCGGAGGCGCAAAGGGCGCGCACCAGCCGCCACATGTCCCGCCGCAGCTCGACATCGACGCCGGCGGTGGGTTCGTCGAGGAACAGGATCTGCGGCTCGTGCGCCAGGGCCTTGGCGATCAGGACGCGCCGCTTCATGCCGCCCGAGAGCGTCATGATCTTGCTGTCTTTCTTGTCCCACAGGGACAGGTCTTTCAGCGTCTTCTCGATATGGGCGGGGTTGGGGGATTTGCCGAACAGGCCCCGGCTGAAGCTGACGGTGGCCCAGACGGTTTCGAACGCATCCGTCGTCAGCTCCTGCGGAACGAGCCCGATGCGGGACCGCGCGGCGCGATAGGCGGTGACGATGTCGTGCCCGTCCACCAGCACGCTGCCCTGGCTTGGCCGAACAAGCCCGCAAATGATGCTGATCAGCGTGGTTTTCCCCGCGCCGTTGGGGCCGAGCAGGGCGAAGATCTCACCGCGGCGGATTTCAAGGCTCACGTCCTCCAGGGCGTGGAATCCGCTGGCGTAGGTCTTGAAGAGACCTGAAACGGAAATGATGGGCGGCATGATCATGGGGGCTCGTTCAGTTGTCGGCGCCTGAGGGCGCTTCGTAGCCGAAACTGGTGTCGCGGCACAGAACCGCAACCGGTGTGCTCAGTCGGGCTCGTTCGCCTGATGTGCCAGCAGGCCCATCAGGCGCCGGTCTCGCCATTCCGTGCGGCCGCCCAGCGCCTCCGCCGGCAGTGCGGCGCGCCGGGCGGCGTCGAGCTGTGCGACCAACTCGGGCGTCCATTCATGCGGGGGCATCTGCTGCTGGAGGTCGGCGTAGAGCTGGCCGTAGCGGGCGCAGTAGTCGGCGAGGCCCTCCGGCGCGTTCAGGTCGATGGTTTCGAACGGGCCCATGAAGCTCCAGCGCAGGCCGAGGCCGTGCTTCACCGTGGCATCGAGGTCCGCCATCGAGACGATGCCGGCGTCGATCAGGCGAAAGGCCTCCGACACCAGGGCGATCTGCAATCGGTTCAGCACGAAGCCCTGGATCTCGCGCGTGAGCACCGCCGGCACCTGGCCGGCCTCGATCATCAGCGCCTTGGCGCGCTGCATGGTCGCCTCGGATGTCCAGGGCGCGGGGCAGAGTTCCACCACCGGGGCGAGGTAGGGCGGGTTCACCGGGTGGGCGACGAGGCAGCGCTCCCGCCCGCGCAGGTTGCCGGTGAATTCGCTCGCGGGGATGCCGCTGGTGGAGCTGGCGAGGATCGCGTCCGGCGGGGCGAGGCGGTCGAGTGCGGCGAACAGGTCCCGCTTCGCCTCCACCCGCTCCGGGCCGCTTTCCTGCACGTAGGTGGCGCCCGCCAGCGCGGCTTCCAGCGTGGGGCAGGGGGCGATGCGGTCGAGCACGGTTTCCACACGGTCCGGCAGCAGCTTCGCCGCGCGCAGTTCCGGCAGCCGTTCGGCGATGAAGCGCAGGGCCGCGTCGGATGCCTCCGGCGCGCTGTCCCATAGCGCGACCTCGAACCCCGCGCGGGCGAACACGATCGCCCAGGCACGCCCGATCAGCCCGGCGCCGATCACGGCCACTTTCGTCATGCGCGTTTCCCCGTTGCTTCGCTGCGATCACACCACCCCGCCCGCCGCGCGGCAACCTCGCTTGACGTTGTGGCGTGCGCGGGTGTCCCATCGCGCGCACGAAAAAGGATGGAGGGAACGATGCGCGCCTGGGTCGTGGTCGAGAACGGGAAGCCGCTGCAGCAGATCGAACTGCCGACGCCGGAGCCCACCGGCACGCAGGTGCTGCTGGAGGTCACGCATTGCGGCGTGTGCCATTCGGACCTGCATATCTGGGAAGGCTTCTACGATCTCGGCGGCGGGAAGAGGATGTCGCTGAAGGATCGCGGCGTGGTGCTGCCGCTCGCCATGGGGCACGAGATCGTCGGGCGCGTGGCGAAGCTGGGGCCGGAGGCGCGCGGGGTGAAGGTGGGCGATCTGCGCATCGTCTATCCCTGGGTCGGCTGCGGCACATGCGCGGCGTGCACGGGCGAGCAGGACAACATGTGCCTCACGCCCCGCTCGATCGGCGTGTACCAGAACGGCGGCTACGGCAGCCATGTGGTGGCGCCGCATCCGCGCCATCTGGTCGATCCCGGCACGATCGATCCGGCGGTCGCGGCCACCTATGCGTGCTCGGGCATTACCGTCTATTCGGCGATCAGGAAGATCATGCCCATCGCGGCCGGCGAGGCGGTGGTGGTGGTCGGCGCCGGCGGGCTCGGGATGAATGCCATCGCCGTGCTGAAGGCGCTGGGGCATGGCAATATCGTCGTCGTCGACGTCAGCGCGGAGAAGCGGGCGGCGGCGATGCAGGCCGGGGCGACGAAAACCGTCGATGGCACCGGCGAAGGCGTGACGCAGCGCATCCTCGACGCCTGCGGCGGCCCCGTGCTGGCGGTGGTCGATCTCGTGAACGGCACCGCCACCGCGCGCTTCGCCTTCGACGCGCTGCGCAAGGGCGGGAAGCTGGTGCAAGTGGGCCTGTTCGGCGGCGACCTGACCGTGCCGCTGCCGCTGATGGCCATCCGCGCGCTGACCATCCAGGGCAGCTACGTCGGCACGCCGGCCGACCTGCGCGAACTCGTCGCCCTCGCCCAATCCGGCAAACTGTCCGCCCTGCCCGTGGCCACCGTGCCCCAGGCCCAGGCCAACGACGCCCTGATGCGCCTGCGCGACGGCCGCATCACCGGCCGTGTGGTACTGCGATCAGATGTCGCCTGAGCGGACACGAAGGAAGCAAGGCGAGGGGGCACTGCCCCCTCGACCCCTGCCAGAGGCCGTCGCCTCTGGACTCCATTTGTGGGTTTCTTGAAGAAGGGGGGCTGCATCAGCCGCCACGCGGACAGGTCCCGCCAAGCCCCCCTTCTTCAAGAAGCCATAAGCGGTTTCCAAAGGCCTCGGGCCTTTGGTGGGGTCCAGGGGCAAAGCCCCTGGCCTGCCTTCCTGTGCCTCCGCTCAGGCGGCATCTGATCGCAGTACCACGCGGCCGGTCATAGGGCGTTGAGCGGGAGCTTCAGGTAGTGGCGGCCGTTGGTGTCGGGTGGGGGGAGGTGGCCGGCGCGCATGTTCACCTGGACCGAGGGCAGGATGAGGGTGGGCATGGGGAGGGTGGCGTCGCGGGCGGTGCGCATGGCCGCGAAATCGTCTTCGCTGATGCCGTCGTGCACGTGCACGTTGGTGGCGCGCTGGGTGGCGACGGTGCTTTCCCAGGCGTGGTGGTCGCGGCCGGGGGCTTTGTAGTCGTGAGCGGTGAACAGGCGCGTGGCGGGCGGCAGGGCGAGGATGCGCCGGATCGAGCGGTAAAGGGCGCGGGCGTCGCCGCCGGGGAAGTCTGCCCGGGCGGTGCCGTAATCCGGCATGAACAGCGTGTCGCCCACGAAGGCCGCGCCGTCGAGCAGGTAGGTGACGTCGGCGGCGGTGTGGCCGGGGGTGTGCAGCACCTGCACGGGAAGCTGGCCGATCTCGAACTTGTCCCCTTCCTCCCATAGCCGGTCGAACTGATGGCCGTCGGCGGTGAAGCCGGGTTCGGCGTTGAACACGCGGCGCCAGTAATCCTGCACCTCGCGGATGCCGGCGCCGATGCCGGTGCGGCCGCCCAGGGCGTCCTGCAGGTAGAGAGCGGCTGTCAGGTGGTCGGCGTGGACATGGGTTTCCAGCAGCCAGCCGACTGAGAGGTTGCGTGCGCGGACCGCGGCGATGATGCGGTCTGCGGCGGCGGTGCCGGTGCGGCCGGATTTCTGGTCGAAATCCAGCACCGGGTCGATGATCGCGGCCGCACCTGTGGCCGGGTCGGCGACGAGGTAGCTCGCCGTGCTGGTGGCCGTGTCGAAGAAGGCCGTGATGTCCGCTCCCATGAATCCCCCGTTGCCTGGCGGCGTTGCGTTCGGCCGGTTGCCCGGCCTTTGTGGAGATGGGGGTTCATTCTATACGCATTCGCCGCCGCTTGCGCGCCATTCCGGCCTGGCTGCTATCCGGCGGCCGCGGGAGCTGTTCGCCGCGGCGGGCGCACGGCGCGGGCGAGGGCGGTGATCATCACGATCGTCGCCAGATAGGCCGCAAGCTGGGCGGCATCCGGCTGCGCGGTGTAGCCAATCAGCGTGTGCAGCAGCCGCCCGGCGAGCGAGGCATCGCGCAGCAGCCAGCTTGTGTCCCACAGCGGCGCGCTCCAGGCCTGGGCGTAGCCGGCCTGCTGCAGGAATGCGACGGCCTGGCTCGCCATGCCGGCCGCAAGCAGCGTGATCAGCCAGCCGGTCACCGCCAGCAGGCGCCCGGCGGGGATCGCGAGCAGGCCCGCGTAGATCAGCGCGGCCATCGCCGCACCCCCGGCCACGCCGAGCGCCCCGCCCAGCATCATGCCGGGGATGGAGGTGCCGCCCGAGGTGGCGATGCCGTAGAGGAACAGCACCGCCTCCGCCCCTTCGCGCAGCACGGCGATGCCGACGACGATGCCGAGTGCGGCGAGCGGGCGCCGCCCTTCGCTGACCGCGGTGCCGAGCCGGCGCATGTCCTGCGCGATGGACCGGCCGTGGCCGGCCATCCACACGTTGTGCCAGGTGAGCATCGCGATCGCGGCCAGCAGCACCGCGGTGTCGAACAGCTCCTGCCCCGATCCGGCGAAGAGGCCGGCGATGCGGCCGGCGAAGGCGGCGACTGCACATGCGCCCGCCACGCCGCCGGCCACACCGAGGGTCACCATCCGCCCGCGCCGCGGCACGCCCCTGCTCGCGGCCAGCACGATGCCGACGATCAGCCCGGCCTCGATCATTTCACGGAACACGATCAGCATCGCTGCCAGCATCGCGGCGGCCCTCCTCCTGTGCGCGACGGCGCTACTTCGCCACTACCACGCCGGTGGCGGTGGCGGGGTGGTACTCGCCCTGGAACCGGTAGCGGCCGGGCGCCAGCGGATGCAGGAAGAGGGTGCCCTGGCTGCGGCCGGCGAACACTTTCTCGATCTTCAGGCTGGAAGAATCGAATTCCTCCGCCGTGGGATCGAGGTTGCGCACCAGGATCTGCACCGGGCGATGGGCCGGGACGACGAGCGTGGACGGCACGAAGCGATGGTTCTGGATCATCAGCGTGATCGGCGGCGCCGCCGCGACGGCCACGACGGGCGCCAAACCGAGCAGGATGGCTGCCAGGGCGGGCAGGAAACGGCGCGGCATGCTCACTTGCTCCGGCTCGGGTAGGTGAAGGTCCAGCTTGCGGTGATCGGCTTCCACCAGCCCGGCACCCCGGTCGCCTTGTCCACGTGGCGCAGGAAGCCGTTGGCCGATGGCGGATCGATCACATAGACCAGATGATATGTGCCGGGGCCGGCCATTTTCACATTGTTGGCGTAATGCGGCCCGTCTCCGGCCGTCATCGGCCGCAGCGTTCCGGTCGCGCGGAACGGCGTGCCCTGCCTGGTCAGCGTGTAATGGATCGTGAGGTAGGGGATCCACGCATCCTCCGCGAAACCGTGGGTTTCCTTCGCCGTCGCGTGCACATCGGCCTCCAGATGCACCACGTCCACGCCCATCGGCTCGCCCTGCATGCGGCTCATCATGATGCCGGTAAGATAGTTGGGGACGATTTGCAGGTTCTGCCGCTCCACAGGCTCGCCGACGTAGAATTCGGCGGCACCGGCCGCGGTGGCGCCGAGCCCGGCAAGGAGGGTTGTGGCGACAGCGAGGCGGGTGATCGTGAGTTTCGGCACTGTGCTGCTCCTACAATTAAGAAACGTTCTCATTCGCAACACGGAGATAGGCCATCGCCGATCGCGGGTCAACCCCGAGAGACGTGTCTGGGCGAAGGGGTTTCCGGCGGGCGGCGTTCGCGCTTATGAACAGGCGGAACACTCGTGGGAGAACCGCGCATGAGCACGCCCGAATCCGACCACCTCCGCCGTTCCGTCGTGCTGCGCCGCCGCCCGCAAGGCGCGCCCCGGCCCGAGGATTTCGAAGTCCTGGAGGAGAGAATCCCGACGCCGGCCGCCGGCGAGGTGCTGACCCGCACGCTGTGGCTGTCGATCGACCCGTACATGCGCGGCCGTCTGTCCGACCGGAAATCCTACGCGCCTTCCGTCGAGATCGGCGGGGTGATGACGGGGGAAACGGTAGGGGAGGTGGTCGCCTCCGCCGATCCCGGGTTCGCCCCTGGCGATGCGGCGGTCGGCGCGCGCGGCTGGCAGACCCATATCCTCGCGCCGGCGAAGGGGCTCGCGAAGATCGATCGGCCGGGACCGCCGCTGTCCACCTATCTCGGCGTGCTGGGGATGCCCGGCACGACGGCCTATTCCGGGTTGACCGATATCGGCCAGCCGCGGCACGGCGAGACGGTGGTGATCTCGGCCGCTTCCGGCGCGGTCGGCTCGGTGGCCGGGCAACTGGCCAAGCGGGCGGGCGCGCGGGTGATCGGCGTGGCCGGCGGCCCGGATAAATGCCTGTTCGTGCAGGAAACGCTCGGTTTCGACGATTGCATCGATCATCGCACGGGCGATCTGGCCGGCGATCTTGCCAATGCCTGCCCCAACGGGATCGACGTGTATTTCGAGAATGTCGGCGGTGCGGTGCAGGCGGCCGCGTTCGCCTTGCTCAACCCGTTCGCGCGGGTGGTGATGTGCGGAATGGTGGCGCAGTACAACGCCGCCGAGCTGCCGCCCGGCCCGAACCTGGGCTTCGTGGTGGGCAAGCGTGTGCGCATCCAGGGCATGATCGTCTCCGACAAGCCGGAGCGGTTCGCCGAATGGCGTGCCCTGGCCGCGCCCTGGGTGGCCGAGGGCAGCCTGCGCTACCGCGAGGACATCATCGACGGGCTGGAGAACGCGCCGGCCGCCCTGGCGGGCCTGCTGAACGGGCGCAACTTCGGCAAGCTGCTGGTTCGCGTCGGCCGCCCGAACGCGGCGGCGCCCTCATGAGCTACGAACGCGCCGGGCTTCCACCCTTGGCCGCCTGCACCGGATGGTGGGGGAAGGCGGTCTGCCAGCCGCCGCCCAGCGCCTTGTAGATCGCCACCAGATCGGTCGAGACCGTGGCGGTGCTGGTGGCCAGTGTCTGCTGTGCGCTCAACAGGCTGCGCTCGGCGTCCAGCACCTCGATGTAGTTGGCGATGCCCTGGCGATAGCGCTGCTGCGCGAGGCTCAGGGCGGCCTTGTTCTGCTTCACGGCGTTGACCAGATGGGCGCGGCGGCGCTGTTCGGCATCATATGCGGTCAGCGCGTTGTCCACCTCGTGGAAGGCTTGCAACACGGTCTTCTGATAGGTCAGCGCCGCTTCCTTCTGCTGCGCCTTGCGCAGGGTGAGCTGGGCGCGCAACTGGCCGCCCTGGAAGATCGGCAGGGTGATGCTGGGGCCGAAGGCGTAGGTGCTGGCGGCCCAGTTCGCGAGATCCTTCGCCTGGAGCGCCTGAAGCGAGACGCTGCCGGAGAGCGAGATCTGCGGGAAGAAATCGGATACCGCGACGCCGACATCGGCGGTGGCGGCGTGCAGCTTCGCTTCGGCCTGCTGGATGTCGGGGCGGCGGCGCAGCAACTCGCCCGGCAGGCCGACCGGCACGGCGGGCGGGATCGGCGGTACCGGCTTCGGCGTTGCCAGTTCGCCGCGCAGCGCGTTCGGCGGTTCGCCCAGCAGCAGGCTGAGCGCGTTGATCGAAACTGATTCCTGCTGTTCCAGTTGCGGGATTTCGGCGGCGATGGTGGCGCGCTGGGCGCGGGCGTTCGCCACGTCGAGATCGGTCGTCAGGCCACCGGCGGCGCGCTCCCGGGTGAGTTTCAGCAATTGGTCCGCTGTTTGCAGATTCTGCCGGGCGATCTGCAACTGCCGCTGGGTGCCGCGCAGATCGATGTAGTCCCGCGCGACCTCGGCCAGCGCGGTCAGCAGTACGGCGCGGCGCTGCGCGGCGGTGGCCTCTATTGTGGCGTTGGCCGATTCGATCTCGCGGCGCACCTGGCCCCACAGGTCGATCTGCCAGACGGAATCGAAGCCGTACTGAAACAGGTCGAACGGCTGCAGCGAGGAACCAGGGATGCCGCCGCCACCGCCGGCACCGCTCGCGCCGGAGGCTGTGGTGCCGGCGCCCGCGCCCGATGCGGCCGAGGCCGGGGACCCGCCGCCGAGTGCGCTGAACACGCCCTTCTTGCTCGCCTGCTCGCGCGTGTAGGAGGCGTTGCCGTTCAGCGTCGGGAACATATTGCCTGCGGTCATGTTGCGCTGGGCGCGGCTTTCGGCAAGCCGGAGGGTGGCCACGCGGACGTCGAGATTCTGCGCGGCCACGCGCTGCTCAAGCTTCGTCAGCTCGGGATCGTTGAACAGGGTCCACCAGGTCGTGCTGACCGGCAGCACCACGGGCTGGCTCGGGGCTTTCGGCGGCGGACGGCCGGTGAACCAGGAGGCCGGAGAGAACGCGCCGGGCACATGGAAATTCGGCCCGACCGTGCAGCCTCCGAGCAAGGAAAGGGAGATTATGGCGGCAGCGCGGACAGCCGCCTTGCGGGTGATTTCAGTGGCCACTGGGGGCAGCCCCTTTCGGCATATTGGGCAGGAAGAGCACGATCGGCCAGACCACGAGCGCGATGATGGCCAGCAGCCAGAAGATATCGAGGTAGCTCATTTGCGTGGCCTGTGTCTGCACCATCTGGCTGATCCGCGCCAGACTCAGGCCCCCCAGATTCGTCGCGGTGGTGATGTGCTCTGCAAGCCGTGCATGGTGGAACTGCTCGCGCCAGGCCAGCAGGGTGGTGACGAACGACACGCCGAAGCTGCCGCCCAGGTTGCGCATCAGGTTGATGAGCGGCGAGGCTTCATTGCTCTTGTCAGGCGGAACGCCGACATACGACACCGCCGAGATCGGGATAAACAGGAACGGAAGCGCAACGGTTTGGAACGCGCGCGCGGCGGAGACCTGCCAGAACGACATGCCGATCGTGAGGCTGCTGAGATGCAGCAGCGCGAGGCCGGAAACGATGAGGGCGGCGACCAGCAGCCATTTCGGCTGTATGAGCCGGCCGGTGACGATGCCGGAAAGGGGCATGACGATCAGCGTGACGACGCCGCCCGCGGCCAGGGTAAGCCCGGCCTGGGTGGCGGAATAGCCCATCAGCTCCTGCGTCATCTGCGGCAGAAGCTGCGTGGTGCTGATCAGCATGAACCCGATCAGGAACATCACGGCGTTGGAGATGCCGAAGGCCGGAATGCGCAGCAGCCGCACGTTCATCACCGGATGCGGATGCAGCCATTCCCACGCTATGAGCGTGACGAGCGACACGGCCGAGACCATCGAGAACCAGACGATGAAAGGCGAGGAGAACCCATCGTCGCGGGCGAACTTGTCAAGCACCACCTGCAGCGTGCCGAAGCCGAGGGCGACGAGGGCGAAGCCGATATAGTCGATGTCGAAACCGCTCGCGAGCAGGCGCTTGCGGTCCCGGATCAGGGCCGGCGGCTCCGTCACGAACATCGAGGTGAGCGTGAGCGACAGCAGCCCGACCGGGCCGTTGATGAGGAACACCCAGCGCCAGGAGAAATTGTCGGTCAGCCAGCCGCCCAGCACCGGGCCGATGGCCGGCGCGAGCACCACCGTGAGGCCATAGAGCGCGAACACCTGCGCGCGCTTCTCCGGCGGAAAGGTGTCGGCGATCATCGACTGCTCGGTGGGGGCCAATCCGCCGCCGCCCATGCCTTGCAGCACGCGGAAGAGGATCATCATCGACAGGCTGTTGGCGAATGCGCACATCAGGGAGCTGACGGTGAACAGCACCACGCATGTCATGTAGAAGCGCTTGCGGCCCATCACGTTCGCAAGCCAGCCCGAGATCGGCAGGATGATCGCGTTGGAGACGAGGTAGCTGGTGAGGATCCAGGTGCTCTCGTCCTGGCTGATCGACAGCGAGCCGGCGATGTGCAGCAGCGACACGTTGGCGATGGTGGTGTCCAGCACCTCCATGAAGGTCGCGATCGAGACGATGACCGCGATCAGCCACGGGCTGTACGGCCCCGCCGCCGAGCGCGGCAGCGCGATGCCGCCGTTGAAGGTGGTGGCGCTCACGTTCAGCGCACCTTCACCGAGGGCTCGACGGACATGCCCGGAGAGAGCCGATATTTCGCGAAATCGACGTGATCGAACACGATCTTCACCGGCACGCGCTGCACCACCTTCACGTAGTTGCCGGTGGCGTTCTCGGCCGGCAGCAGGCTGAACACCGATCCCGTGCCGCGCTGGAAACTCTGGATATGGCCGTGGAAGGTCTTGCCGGGATAGGCATCCACGCTGATCGATACGGGCTGCCCGACACGCAGGCGCGACAGCGCGGTTTCCTTGAAGTTCGCCGTGACCCAAACGTCATCCGCCACCACGTCCATCAGCGCCTGGCCGTTCTTGACCACATTGCCCAGCCGCACGGATTTCATCGTGACGTAGCCCGCCACCGGGGCGGTCACGGTCGTGTAGGAGAGTTGCAGCCGCGCCTGCTCGATCGCGACATCGGCTGATTTCAACGATGCCTGGGCAGCGACGACCGAGGCCTCGGCCGCCGTCACCTGCGCCTTCGCGCCCTTCACCGCTTGTCGGCCGGCATCGACCCGCGCGGTCGCCGCACGCAGCGCCGCGGCGGCATTGTCGAGCTGCTGGCGGGTGATGGCGCGCGGGTTGATCCCGCGATAACGCTGATAATCCTGCTGGGCCTGCACCTGGTTGGCCTGCTGCACGGCCAGGTCGGCGCTCGACTGATCCACGCTCGCCTGACGCAGGCCGACAAGCGCCTGGCTGTTGGCAAGCTGCGCCTGGGCGTTGGCCTGCTGGGCGAGCGCCTTGTCGAGCTGCACCTGCTCGTCGCGCGGGTCGATCTTCAGCAGGGGTTGCCCGGCGGCCACGTGCTGGTTGGTGCGCACCGGCACCGCGATCACCCGCCCGCCGGTCTGCGGGGCGATCTGATGCAGCGCGCCGTCGATCTGGGCATCGCTCGTGGAGACGTAGTTGCGGCCCTGATACCAGTAGAACGTGCCGCCGACGGCGATCACGAGCACGGCGACCAGCAGGATCCATTTCGGCGGCCCGCGCCGCCGGCCATTCGCCGGTGCCTGCGCGGCCTTGTCCCCTGCCTTGTCAGCGGCTTCGCCACCGGCCGTATCCGGCTGCCGGGCGGTGGCCATATGGCCGGTTGTGCGGTCGTCCGCCTCCAAACGCAGCTCTCCGTCCATCTGTGCCCTGCCTTGCCTGCTCGCCAGAGAGTGACCGAACGGTTCGGTCATTGGGCTTGCAACTAGGGGCGCGGTCTCACAATGTCAAATGGGAAGTTGGAGGGGGATGTTGGTCTTGATGGGCGGAATGCCAGAGCCGGAACTGCTTTCGCTCGAACGGCGTGCCCGCATCCTGGACGGGGCGGGCCGCGTGTTCGCGGAGGATGGCTACGAAGGCGCGAGCATGGCGCGGATCGCCCAGGAGGGCGGTGTGTCCAAGGGCACTCTGTATAATTATTTTCCCGGAAAGGCCGCCCTGTTCAGCGCCTATGTGGCCCAGACCTGCAGCCGCAACATCCCGCGCATCTTCATTTTTCCCGCGTGCGAGACCGACCCGGCGACAACGTTGCGGCGGATCGGCGTGGCGATGATGGAGATGATGCTCTCGCCGATCGGCCAGATCGTCTATCGGGTGGTGGTGTCGGAGGCGGCGAAGTTTCCGGAACTCGCCCGCGGCTTTTTCGAAGCCGGCCCGGCGCAATCGATGGCGGCATTGTCCGGCTGGCTGGCGCGGCAGACCGCGACGGGGCGGCTTGCGGTGCCGGACCCGGACTTCGCCGCCGAGCAGTTCTTCGCGCTGACCCAGACCCGGCTGGCGCTGCGCTGCCGGCTCGGCATCGGGCCGCCGCCCTCGCCGGAGGCCATCGCCCATGTGGTGGACGGCGCGATCACGGTGTTCCTCAGCGCCTACGGCGCACCGGCGCAGACGCCCGCGGCTCCGGCATAGGCAGCAGCACTCTTCCGGTGGGTTGCGGCGGCGGCGCGGGCGTGATGCAGTCTGTGCGAATATCTTCGCACTGCTGCAGGAACCTGTGCACATGACCTCTCAAAACGCGATTTCCGCCGTACTCGCGCGGCTGGACGAGACGCTGGATGCCGCGCGTGGCCGGCTGTTCGACCTGCTGCGCATTCCGTCCATCAGCGCGCAGCCCGACCATGCGGCGGACTGCCGGAAGGCGGCCGCGTGGCTTTCGGGCGAACTCGGCGCACTCGGGTTCACTGCCTCGGTACGCCCGACGGAGGGACACCCGATGGTGGTGGCGCATCACCCGGGGCCGGGCGCGGGGACGAACGGGCCGCATGTGCTGTTCTACGGCCATTACGACGTGCAGCCGGCCGATCCGCTCGATCTGTGGACATCCGCGCCGTTCGATCCGGTGCTGGTGGACGGGCCGGCCGGCAAGCGCATCGTCGCCCGCGGGGCGGTGGACGACAAGGGGCAGGTGATGAGCTTCCTGACCGCCTGCCGCGCCTGGCATGCGGTCACCGGCGGCCTGCCGGTCCGCGTTTCCGTGCTGATCGAGGGCGAGGAGGAGTGCGGCAGCCCCAGCCTGGAAGCGTTCCTGGCGGCCAACCGCGACGAGCTCTCGGCGGACCTCGCGCTCATCAGCGACACCAACATGTGGAACATCGACACCCCGGCGATCACCACACGCCTGCGCGGCATGGTGTATGCGCAGATCGACCTGAAGGGCCCGTCCCGCGACCTGCATTCGGGCATGTTCGGCGGGGCCGCGCTGAATCCGCTGAACCTGCTCACGCGCATCCTGGGTGATCTGCATGACGATGCGGGCCGCATCCGCATCCCCGGCTTCTATGACGGCGTGGCCGAACTGCCGGCCGAACTTGCCGGGCAGTGGCAGGGGCTGGGGTTCGATGAGGCGGCTTTCCTGGGCGGCGTCGGCCTGTCGGTTCCGGCGGGCGAACATGGGCGCACCGCGCTGGACCGGCTGTGGGCGCGGCCGACCGCCGATATCAACGGCATCTGGGGCGGCTACATGGGCCCCGGCAGCAAGACCGTCATCCCCGCCGAGGCGCATGCGAAAGTCTCGTTCCGGCTGGTGCCGGGGCAGGACCCGCAGGCCGTGGCGGCGGGGCTGAAACGCTTCGTGGCCGACCGGCTGCCGCCGGACGCGACGGCCGACGTGCAGGTGTTCAGCGGGGCGCCGGGTATCGAGGTGCCGACGACCGCGCCGTGGGTGAAGGCCGCGCAGGCCGCGCTGACGGACGAATTCGCCCGCCCGCCGGTGCTGGCGGGCTGCGGCGGGTCGATCCCGGTGGTGGAGGCGCTGCAGCGGCATCTGGGGCTCGATTCGCTGCTGATGGGCTTCGGGCTCGACGACGACCAGATCCACAGCCCGAACGAGAAGTTCGAGCTGCGCTGCTTTCACCGCGCCGCCCGCTCCCACGCGCGGCTGCTCGCCCGGCTGGCGGGGGCGGCTTGATCGGCGCGTTCGTGCCGGCCTAATCAGGGTTCGAATGGGCGGATGGGCTGATGAGCGGCAAGGCAGGCGGGCAGGGGCTGAATACCTACGTGATCGGCGCACGCGACACGCGGCCCTGGGGCGAGTGGGCCGTGATCGACGCCGACCCCGGCTTCGTAGTGAAGCGCATTCGCGTCGTGCCCGGGGCAAGGCTGTCCTTGCAGCGGCACCGCGGCCGCGCCGAACACTGGGTGGTGGCGGCCGGCACCGCGCGGGTGACGCGCGATGGCGAGGTGTTCGACCTTGGCGTGGGCGAGGCGGCCGGCATTCCCCTGGGCGCGGTGCACCGGCTGGAAAACCCTGGGGCGGCCGACCTGCTGCTGATCGAGGTGCAGTATGGCGCGCATCTGGCCGAGGACGATATCGAGCGGCTGACCGACGATTACGGCCGGACGTGAGCACCCATGCCGCCGCCGACCTGCTGGCCTATGCCGCCGCGCTGGGCACCGCTGCCGGCCTGCCGCCGGAACGGGCGGCGGTGCTGGCCGAAATCCTCCTGGAAGGCGATCTGCTGGGCCATACCACGCACGGCCTCGCGCTGCTCGCGCCCTATCTGAAGGAGATCGCCGAGGGCCGCATGGCCGCTACCGGCGAGCCGGAGACGGTGGCCGACCGCGGCGCGGCCGTGACATGGGATGGGCGGCGGCTGCCGGGGCCGTGGCTGGTGTGCCGGGCGATCGACCTCGCGCTGAGCCGGGCTGGAACGCACGGCACCGGCACGGTGGTGATCCGCCGCAGCCATCATATCGCCTGCCTCGCGGCCTATCTGCCGCGCGTGACCTCGCGCGGGATGATGGCGATCCTGGCAAGTTCCGATCCCGGGGTGCGCTCCGTCGCTCCGTTCGGCAGCACGCGGCCGCTGTTCACGCCGAACCCCATCGCCGTGGGCATCCCGACCGATGGCGACCCGGTGCTGATCGACGTGTCCATGTCCGCCACTACCAACGGTTTCACCGGGAGGATGCGCGCCGAGGGGCGGATGCTGGAGCATCCCTGGATGATCGATGCGGCCGGCCAGCCGACGCGCGACCCGGCGGCGCTGTTCACCGATCCGCCGGGCACGATCCTGCCGCTGGGCGGGATCGATTCCGGGCACAAGGGGTTCGCGCTCGCGCTGATGGTGGAAGCGCTGACGGCGGCACTGGGCGGGTTCGGCCGTGCCGATCCAGTGGAGGGCTGGGGGGCGGCGGTGTTTTTGCAAGTGCTCGATCCGGCCGGCTTCGGCGGCGCGGGCGCGTTCCTGCGCGAAAGCGGCTGGCTGGCGGAGGCGGTGCGGACCTCGCCACCGGTGCCGGGCGGGCAGCCGCCACGGCTGCCGGGGGCACAGGGCCTTGCCCGGCGGGCGCGGCAGATGGCGGAAGGCGTGATGCTCTATCCCGGCATTCTGGAGGCGCTGGCGCCCTGGGCAACACGTTACGGCATCATGCCGCCAGCGACGCGGACGTAAGCGGGGGCAGGGCGGCGCCGTCGGGCCCGAACAGGTAGGCGAGCGGCGCGCGCACGGCGATCTCGATGCGGTCGCCGCGGCGGATGGTCTGGTGACCATCGGCCTTGATGTCCAGCACGGCCGTATCGTCCAGCCTGGCATGCACCACGACCTCGCCGCCCAGATGTTCCACCACCTCGGCCTCCGCGGGCAGGATCAGGTCCGCCACGCCATCCACCGCGCGGCCCAGCCCGAGATGTTCGGGACGCACGCCGAGCGTGACCTCCCCGCCGGCCGCCACGCCGCCGGGTTGCACCGGAACGGTCAGGCGCTGGCCACCCGGCAATGACACGGTCACGCCCGCGGGGCCGGTTTCCACCATGCGCAGGGGCAGGAAATTCATCCGCGGCGAGCCGATGAAGCCGGCGACGAACAGGTTGCGCGGCCTGCGATACAGCTCCAGCGGCGCACCGATCTGCTCCACCCGGCCGCGGTTGAGCACGACGATGCGGTCGGCCATCGTCATCGCCTCGATCTGGTCATGCGTGACATAGACCATGGTGGCGCGCAGCCGTTCGTGCAGGTTGATCAGCTCGATGCGCATCTGCACGCGCAGGGCGGCATCGAGGTTCGACAGCGGCTCGTCGAACAGGAATGCCTTCGGGTGGCGCACGATGGACCGGCCGATGGCCACGCGCTGGCGCTGGCCGCCGGACAATTCGCGCGGCTTGCGATGGAGCAGGGGCTCGATCTGCAACAGAGCGGCCGCCTCCCGCACGCGCTGGTCGATCCGGTCTTTCGCCATGCCGGACAGTTTCAGGCCGAAGGCGATATTCTGCAGCACCGTCATGTGCGGATAGAGCGCGTAGGACTGGAAGACCATGGCAACGCCGCGCCGCGCGGGAGGCCACACGGTCACGTCGTCACCGTCGATCACCACCCGCCCCGCGCTGGGGCGTTCCAGGCCGGCGATCGTGCGCAGCAGGGTGGTCTTGCCGCAGCCGGACGGGCCGACGAACACCATGAACTCGCCGTCCGCGATGTCGATGTCGATGTCGTTCAGCACGGCGATGTCACCGAACGCCTTTTCGATACCGGCCAGCCTGATCCGTGCCATCGACGTTTCCCTGCCTTGCCCGCCGGATTTGGGCGGGCGTGCGCCGTTGGTTGACATTCAGCGGCAGGAAAATTACATCTGAAATTCGTAAAGCACAATTGTTCAAACGGCGGGCGCATCAAGCCGGCCGACGGGAGGCGGTTCAGCGTGCGCGCAGCCTTCATTCATGGCATTCGCGATCTGCGCCTGGGCGAGTGGCCATCGCCCGCGGCCGCGCCCGGCGAGGTGCCGATCCGGGTTGCCGGGGTGGGCGTGTGCGGCAGCGACATTCACTATTATCTGGAAGGCGGCATAGGTGCTGCGCAGATCCGCGCGCCGTTCGTTCCCGGCCACGAATTCGCCGGCTGGGTGGAGCAGGACCGGCCGGAGCTTGGGCTGGCGCGCGGCCAGCTTGTCGCGGTGGATCCGGCGCGGCCCTGCGGGCGGTGCGAATGGTGCCACCGCGGCCATGTGAATCTGTGCCCGAACGTGGAGTTCGTCGGCGCCCCGCCGCACCATGGCGCGCTGACCGAGACGATCGCCGTGCGGCCCGACCAGATTTTCCCGGTCCCGGACGGGTTCAGCGTGAGCGAGGCGGTGATGCTGGAACCGCTGGGCGTGGCGGTGCACGCGATGGATCTGGCCCGCCCGCGGCTGCTGGAATCGGTTGCCATCCTGGGCTGCGGCACCATCGGGCTTTGCTTGTTGCAACTGGCGCGGCTGGCGGGCGTGGGGCAGATCATCGCGATCGATCCGGTGGGGTATCGCACGGAGGTGGCGCGGCGGCTGGGCGCCCAGGATGTGGCGGCGAGCCACACGGCGATCGATGCGTTGACCGCAGGGCGCGGTGCGGATCTGGTGCTGGAGGCGACGAACTCGCCGCTCGGCTTCCAGCATGCCGCGGAGAGTGTGGCGATCGGCGGGCGGGTCGTGCTGGTGGGCATCCCGGAAGGCGACAGCTACACGTTTGCCGCCACGCTCGCCCGCCGCAAGGGGCTGACCGTGCGGTTCTCCCGCCGCATGGGTCATGTCTATCCGCGCGCCATTCGCCTTGTCGCCGAACGGAAGGTGGATATGGCGGCGCTGGTGACGCATCGGGTGACGCTCGATCGCGCGGCCGAGATGTTCGGGTTGCAGGCCGACTACCGGGATGGCGTCATCAAGAGCGTGATCCATCCGAACGGTCTTCCGAATACGGAACCGAAGGAGGTGCCGGCCACGCCCGGCTGACATCGGGATGTACGGCAGCTTGCCGCGTGACGACGAGAAAATCAGGAGGAGGAAACCAGGAATGAAGAAATGGGGGTTGATGATGGCGGCGGGCGCGCTTGCGTTCAGCAGCCATGCCTGGGCGTGGAGCCTGCAGCAGGCGGCAACGCCGTACAAGGGCACGACGATCACCGTGGTCGGGCTCGATCGGCCGAGCTACAAGGCCGCGCAGGAGCTGACGCCGCAATTCGAGAAGGCGACGGGCATCCATGTGAAATGGGTGAACTTTCCGTATGAGAACTCGCTGAAGGAGGAGACGCTGAATTTCGTCTCCAACAGCCAGCAGTTCGACGTGATCCTGAGCGATTGCGTCTGGCCGGTGACCTTCGCCGACGCCGGCTGGGTGGTGCCGCTGAAGCACTTCCTCGACAACAAGAAGCTGGCCGACCCGGCAGTCGACCTCAAGGATTTCTTCCCGATCTGGCTTGCCACCTACACGCTCGACAAGAAGCTGTACGGCCTGCCGTTCGATTCGTACGCCGGTCTGCTGTACTACAACAAGACGATGCTGAAGGCTGCCGGATTCACCAAGCCTCCCGCCACCTGGAACGAGCTTGCGACGGTGTATGCGCCGAAGCTGACGGACAAGGCCAAGGGCGTGTACGGCTATGCGCTGCAATCGGCACGTGGCGAGACGCAGACGGCGGATTCGTTCACCCGCTTCCTGTGGCCCTGGGGCGGGCGCTACCTGAATCCGGCGAAGAAGCAGGTGCTGGTGAATGATGCGGCATCGCTGAAGGGCGAGGAGTTCCGCCAGTCTCTGCTGAAATACATGCCGCCCGGCATCGTCGCCGATGACCACTCGCAGGTCGTGCAGATGCTGGAGCAGAAGCGCGTGCCGATGATCACCGAATGGTCGGCGTTCTATACCACGCTCGCCGCCAGCCCGATCTCGAAGGAGCTGGGCATCGCGCCCGAGCCGAAGGGACCGGATGGCACCTACTCGGCGTTCGGCGGGTTCGCCTACATGGTCAGCTCCCAGGTGCCGGTGAAGCACCAGGATGCCGCCTGGCTGTTCATCCAGTGGCTGACATCGAAGGCGATGGCGAAGCCGCTGATCGAGCATGGCGCGGTGGTGGCCCGGAAGGGCGCGGACACCGATCCGTCGATCCAGGCGAAGTTTCCCAACCTCGCCCCGATGGTCACCACCTGGGAGCACGCGACCGTGCCGGACTGGCGGCCGCAGTTGCAGTGCTACCCGCGCTTTTCGGACATCGTATCGGCCTGGGGTTCGCGCATCGAGCTGGGGCAGGTGCCGGTGAAGCAGGGGCTCGATTCGATGGCGAAGGAGCTGTCAGGCTACATGAAGTCCTCGGGCTGCTGGGCGCATACCAACAGCCCGCGCGACTACATCGCGATGTATTCGCACTAGCCGGGCATTCGGGGCGTGGCCGGCGGGCGTTCCGCCGGCCATGAACCGGACGCTTCGTGCGATGGATC
>DATKQI010000029.1:0-7470 GCA_035532755.1 Acetobacteraceae bacterium | reverse complement strand
ATCGGGTTCGAGGGTTATGCGGTGGGCGGCCTCGCCGTGGGCGAGGGGCAGGCGGCGATGTTCGAGGTGCTGGATTTCACCGTGCCCGCCCTGCCCGCCGGCAAGCCGCGCTACCTGATGGGCGTGGGCACGCCGGACGATCTGCTCGGTGCCGTGGCGCGCGGCATCGACATGTTCGATTGCGTGATGCCCACCCGCGCCGGCCGTACCGGGCGCGCCTTCACCGCCCGTGGCATCTTCAACCTGCGCAACGCCCGCTTCGCCGACGACGGCGGCCCGCTCGATCCCGGCTGCCCCTGCCCGCTCTGCACCCGGCATGCCCGTGCCTACCTGCACCATCTGTTCCGGGCGGGAGAGATGCTGGGGCCGATGCTGCTGACATGGCACAATCTGACCTATTATGAGGCGCTGATGCGCGGGATGCGCGCGGCGATCGAGGCGCGGCGCCTCGCCGAATTCACAGCCGCCACGCGCGCGGGATGGGAGCAGGGCGATGACCGATGAGACCTATGCCGGGCTGACCCAGCTCGGCCAGCCCACCCGCCAGCCGGCACACCCGGCGGAGGCGGTGCTGGAGCGCGTGCCCGCGCCGGCGCAGGGGCGGGCCTATGTGGTCCGTTTCACCTGCCCGGAATTCACCTCCCTCTGCCCGCTGACCGGCCAGCCGGATTTCGCGCATATCGTGATCGACTACATCCCCGACGGCTGGATCGTGGAAAGCAAGTCGCTGAAGCTCTACCTCGCCAGCTTCCGCAACCACGGCGCCTTCCACGAAGGCTGCACGCTGATGATCGCGCAGCGGCTGATCGACACGCTGGCGCCGCGCTGGCTGCGCATCGGCGCCTACTGGTATCCGCGCGGCGGCATGCCGATCGACGTGTTCTGGCAGACCGGCACCCCGCCGGAGGGCGCATGGATTCCGCCGCAGGAGGTCGCCCCCTACCGTGGCCGAGGCTGACGCCCCCCCGTTTGACGCACGCGCCGTCATCGCCGATCGCGCGCTCGCCCTTGGCTTCGATGCCGTGGGCTTCGCGCCGGCTTCCCTCGGCCCGGACGCGCGCGCGCGGCTGATCGACTTCCTCGCGGCCGGCCGGCACGGGCAGATGCAGTGGATGGAAGACCGTGCCGAGCAGCGCGCCGACCCGCGCGCGCTGTGGCCGGAGGCGCGCAGCGTGATCTCCCTCGGCCTGTCCTATGCGCCCGAGGCCGATCCGCTCGCCACGCTGGGCCGGCCCGATCGGGGCAATCTCTCGGTCTATGCGCGCAATCGCGACTATCATGATGTCGTCAAGGGAAGGCTGAAACACCTCGCCCAGTTCATCGTCGCCCGCTTCGGGCCGGCGGTGAAGGTGTTCGTGGATACCGCGCCGGTGATGGAAAAGCCGCTCGCCCAGCGGGCCGGGCTGGGCTGGCAGGGCAAGCACACCAACCTCGTCTCCCGCCGGCACGGCTCCTGGCTGTTCCTGGGGGAAATCTACACGAGCCTCGACCTTCCAGCCGATGCGGCGCATGCGGACCGTTGCGGGCGCTGCACGCGCTGCCTGAACGCATGCCCCACCGATGCGTTTCCCGCCCCCTACCGGCTGGATGCGACGCGCTGCATCTCCTACCTCACCATCGAGCATCGCGGGCCGATCCCCCACGAATTCCGCACCGCCATGGGCAACCGCATCTACGGCTGCGACGACTGCCTCGCCGTCTGCCCATGGAACCGTTTCGCCCAGGCCGGGGCCGAGGCGAAGCTGCATGCCCGCCCGGATTTGACCGCACCCCGCCTCGCCGAACTCGCCGCGCTGGACGATGCGGGGTTCCGGGCATTGTTCTCGGGATCGCCGGTCAAGCGCGTCGGGCGCGACCGCTTTGTACGCAACGTGGCGATCGCGATCGGCAATTCCGGCGATCCGGCGCTGCTGCCGGCCGCGCAACGCCTTGCCGCCGACGCGGACCCGGTGGTGGCTGAAGCCGCCGGCTGGGCGATCGGCCGATTGAAGGAGGCTTCGCGATGAGCACGACCCGCACCGAAACCGACAGCCTCGGCACCATCGAGATCGATGCCGATCGCTACTGGGGCCCGCAGACCGAGCGGGCACGGCGGCTGTTCCGCATCGGCACCGAGCATTTCCCGCCACGGCTGATCCGCGCGGTGGGGCTGCAGAAGCAGGCCGCCGCCGAAGCCAACCGCGCACTGGGCGAGCTGCCCGCCGGGATCGCGGACCCGATCATCGCCGCCGCCGCCGAGATCGCCGCCGGAAAGATGGATGCCGAATTTCCCCTCCCGGTCTGGCAGACCGGATCGGGCACCCAGACCAACATGAACGCGAACGAGGTGATCGCGAACCGCGCGAACGAAACGCTCGGCGCCCCGCGCGGCGCGCGCAAGCCGGTGCATCCGAACGATCACGTCAACCGCGGCCAGTCCTCCAACGACAGTTTTCCCACCATGATGCACATCGCCGCCGCCGATGCGGTGGCGCACCGGCTGATCCCCGCATTGCGCACGCTGCACGCGGCCCTCGCCCGCCGCGCGGCGGAATGGGAAGCGGTCATCAAGGTCGGGCGCACCCATCTGATGGACGCCGTTCCGATCACGCTCGGCGAGGAATGCGCCACCTGGGCGCTTCAGGTGGAACTTGGCATCGCCCGGCTCGGCGACACCCTGCCGCGGCTGCTGGTGCTGCCCCAGGGCGGCACCGCCGCCGGCACCGGGCTCAACCGCCACCCCGATTTCGACCGCATCTTCTGCCAGAAGCTCCGCGCGCTGACCGGGCAGGATTTCCTGCCCAATCCGATCAAATCCGAAGGCATGGCCGCGCATGATGCGTTCGTGGAGCTCTCCGGCGCGATGAACGTGCTCGCCGTGTCGCTGACCAAGATCGCCAACGACATCCGCCTGCTCGGCTCCGGCCCGCGCACCGGATTCGCCGAATTCATCGTGCCCGCCGACGGGCTCTCCTCCTCCATCATGCCCGGCAAGACCAACCCGACCCAGTGCGAGGCGCTGACCATGGTGTGCGCGCAGGTGATGGGCAACCACACCGCCATCACCATCGGCGGGCTGCAAGGCCACCTTCAGCTCAACACGTTCAAACCGCTGATCATCCACGCCACGCTGCAATCCGCCACCCTGCTGGCGGATGCGGCCGAAAGCTTCGCCGCCAACATGATCGACAAGCTCGCGCTCAACACCGGCCGCATCGCCGACAATCTGGCGAAGTCGCTGATGCTGGTGACGGCCCTCAACCCGCATATCGGCTACGACAACGCCGTGAAGATCGGCAAGCTGGCGCTGGCGGAGAACATCACCCTGAAGGCAGCCGCCGAAAAGCTCGGCCTCGTCGGCGCGGCCGATTTCGACCGCTGGGTGGTCCCCGCCGCCATGACCCATCCCGGCTGATGTCGGCGGGCGGGCTGGTCAAGCGGAGCTTCAGCCTGGCGGGGCACCGGACGAGCGTGGCCCTGGAACCGGCCTTCTGGGCGGCACTGGCCGGCGCGGCCGGCACAAGGAAGCAGAGCCTGGCGGCACTGGTGGCTGCCGTGGATGCGGGGCGCGATCCGGCGCAGCCGCTGGCTTCGGCGTTGCGCGTGTGGGCGCTGGAAGAATCGGCAAAGCGTTAACCATCACGCAACAGCATGCCGGCCAGAGTTGGAAGCCGGCCGAGAAACGGCTGGTGGAGACAGGAGAAAACCATGGCGCCCGCCGGCCGCATCGAACCCTTGCCCGCACCCGCCGCCAGCCCGCTGGTGCTGTGCGACCGCCTGATCCGTCTGGCCGAGGAGGCTGATCGGACGGGATACCGGGCCGCCGCGCGGAAGTTGGTGCGGATGGCATGGACCTTGTTCGACAGGAACCGGCGCTGACGGGCGCCGGTCAGCCCAGCACCTCGATCGCGGTCACGCCGCCGGCCAGCAGCAGACGCAACTCCGCGAGCGGGAGGGCGATGCAGCCATCGGTGGGCGCAAAATCGGTGCGGGCGAGATGGAGGAAAATCGCCGACCCGCGGCCGCGCACCGGCGGATCGTCGTTCCAGCCAAGCACGCCGACGATGTCGTAGAGCGCATCGGCGCGCCAGAGCGCCTCGTGGCGTGCCGGATGCGGCAGGATGATCGGGCGGTTGTAGTCGGGGTGCGCCGGATCGTCGCACCAGCCGTCGGCAAGGGCGATCGGCTCAAGCGGCACAACGCAACGAGGCGGCGGAATCCGGTCGGCGCGGTAGAGCACCCGGCGAAGCGGCAGCAGGCCGGCCGGAGTGGCGCCGTCGCCCTCGACCTTGCGCACGCGCACACCGCCGCGGCCGATGGCGGCGCGGAAAATCTGGCCGGCGAAGATCAGCCGGCCGTCGGGGTGCAGGACGGCGGTCATAGCAGGTTCATCGTCCGGGCGTAGGCGGCGCTGACGGTCGGCACGACGGCCGATCGGGCTGCGGCCGGCTGCAACGACAGCAAAGCACCGAGCGCGGACTCGCCCAGCGAGATGCCCGCACCGACCGGGCCGCCCGTGAGAAACCCGATCGCCGCCGAGCCTGCCACTTGCAGCGCCGGAGCCAGGGCATCGCGGCTGACGGCTCGGCAGATCGTGCCCAGGCCCGGCAGATCGTGCAGGGGATCGAGCGACTCCAGCGTGCGCAGGAATCCGGCCGATGTGGCGGCCGGTGCGGTGACAGGACCGGCGGCAGGCGAAGGGATCGGGGCGATCAGGCTCATCGGACAATGCCCGTGCTGGGTTCGGCTTCAGGCACAGCAACCCGCATGCCAGATCAATCGAGCAGGTGGCCGAAACGCCTGGCCTTGGTCGCCAGATACCGGTCGTTCACCCCGTTCGGCGCGAAGCTGTGGCTTTCCCGGCCGCGCACGTCGATGCCGCAGGCGGACAGGGCAGCGAGCTTGTCGGGATTGTTGGTCAGCAGGCGCACCGCGCCGATATGCAGTTCGCTCAGCATGGTGGCGGCGATCAGGAAGTTGCGCTCGTCGGCCTCCCAGCCCAGGGCGCGGTTGGCATCCAGCGTATCGAGCCCGCGGTCCTGCAGCGCATAGGCGCGCAGCTTGTTGACGAGGCCGATGCCCCGCCCCTCCTGCGCCAGATAGAGCAGCACGCCCGATCCGGCTTCGGCCATGCGGCGGATGGCGCCGCGCAGTTGCGGCCCGCAATCGCAGCGCAGGCTGCCCAGCAGATCGCCGGTGAAGCATTCGGAATGGATGCGGACGAGCGGCGCCGCCTCGGCCTCGGGGTGGCCGACCAGGATCGCCAGATGCTCGATGCCGGTATCCGGTGCGCGGAAGGCGACGACGCGCGAATCGGGCGCATCCTCCAGCGGGATCGGCACCTCGGCCACCCGGCGCAGGCTGCCGGCGATGGCGAGCGGGTAGGCGCGGATCTCGGCGGCGGCAACGGTGAGAAGCTCCATCCGGGCAGCCAGGGCGGCGGCATCCGGCCTTGCCGGGGCGGCCAGCATGGCGGGCAGCAGCCGCGCGATCTTGGCGAGCGCGAGTGCCGCGTCCGCTTCCGCGGGCAGGGCCGGGCCCGGCTCCGCCAGGGCCGGGCGGGACTGGTCCAGCGTCGGGTCGGCGAGGCTCCGGAGCGCATCGGGAACGAGCAGATCGTCCGGCAGGTCGAGCGCGACGGCCGGAAGGTCCTGCCGCACCGGGCGGTGCAGCACGGCGGCGGCGCGGGTGGGCGCCAGCAGCAGCACGGCCGGGCCGGCGGCAAGGGCCGCGAATTCCGCAAGCCCGCGGGATCCGGCCGCCTCGGCCGGAAGGATCACCAGCGGGGCGGCTGCGTCCAGCAGCACGGGGGTGCCGCGCTTCAGGTCCGACGCCGCCCGGTGCACGTGGCGCAGGCGCGCGACCGCGGGTTCAGGCGGGGCGACCGCTCCGGGATCGGGCGAGGGGATGGAAAGACCGGCGCGTGTGGGCAAGCGAGTCATCTGAACTCCATGGCAGATCGGCCGGGCAGGCCCCATGGCCTGTCCGGCCGATCCGCCCCTCAAGATCGTCTTTCGGCGGCGAAGAACAAGGCGGCGATGGCGAAACCGGCGCGGGAACCCCAATTCATGGATCGAGTTGTTATAGGCCGATGCCGCCCGTGCTGTCGCGGCAAGCCACCCATGCCTCTCGCGGCGCGTGCTGCTTGCGGCGCGGCGAAGCAGGATGGCAGGATGCGGCGCCATCCGGCGCGAGTGCTGCGAGTCGGCAAGGGGGATTGGCTGATGACGGGCGAGCGCCCCATTCTGATCATCGACGACGACCGTGCCCTGCGCGCCACCCTGGTCGAGCAGTTGGCGGTGGACGGGGAATTCACCGCCACGGAAGCCGCCAGCATCGGCGAGGCCGAATCGCAGATCGCCGCCCCGGATGCGAGGTTCGACGCGCTGATCCTGGATGTCGGCCTGCCGGACGGCGACGGGCGGGATCTTTGCGCGCGGCTGCGGCGTCAGGGCGTGCGCGTGCCGATCATCATGCTCACCGGATCGGTGGACGAGGCGGACGTGGTGCGCGGCCTCGATTCCGGGGCGAACGACTATATCGCCAAGCCGTTCCGGCTGAGCGAGCTGCTGGCGCGGCTGCGCGCGCAGCTGCGCATCTTCGAGAACAGCGAGGATGCGGTGTTCACCATCGGGCCCTACACCTTCCGCCCGGCCGCGAAGCTGCTGCACGAGCCGGTGAAGAACCGCCGCATCCGGCTGACCGAGAAGGAAGCCGCGATCCTGAAATTCCTCTACCGCGCCGGGCCGAAGCCGGTGGCGCGGCAGGTGCTGCTGAACGAGGTATGGGGCTACAACGCCGCCGTGACCACGCACACGCTGGAGACGCATATCTACCGCCTGCGCCAGAAGATCGAGCCCGATCCGGCGCACGCCCGGCTGCTCGTCACCGAAGGCGGCGGCTACCGGCTGGACCCGAACGGCATCCAGCCCGGCGGCTGACGCACCCCCATCGCCATGGCGCCGATCGAGCGGATCGTCGTGCTGATGATGGAAAATCACGCCTTCGATCGCGTGCTCGGGTGGACCACGGCGCTGCATCCGGGCCTGGCGGGCGTGCACCCCGCCCACCCGCTGGCGAACCCGGATTATCCGTCCGGCCCGCCCGTGTTCCAGGCGCCCACGCGGGCGCGCAACATCCCCCACGATCCGGGCCACGACCTCCACAACGTGATCCGGCAGATCGACGGCGGCGCCAATGCCGGGTTCATCACCGATTACGCCCAGCTCTACCCGCAGGCGGGACGGACCGAGCGGGAGCAGATCATGGCCTGGTATCCGCGCGGCGCGCTGCCCGCGCTGCACGCGCTCGCCGAACAGTTCGTGGTGGCGGACCACTGGTTCTCCTCCATGCCCGGCCCGACCTGGCCGAACCGGTTCTTCGCGCATACCGGCACCTCGCTCGGCCATGTCGATATGCCCGAGGGCATCTTCAGCCCCGGCGTGCACTGGTACGACCAGCGGACGCTGTACGACGAGCTGAGCGACGCCG
>DATKQI010000028.1:0-5160 GCA_035532755.1 Acetobacteraceae bacterium | reverse complement strand
GCCGATGCGGCGGAACATCGTGTGCAACGGCCGCAGCGTCTGTTCCAGGAAGGGTTCTCCCGACGCGGCAATCAGCTGGCGGTCGATACGCCGGTCCAGCCGGTTGAACTCGTCGATCGTCATGCGGTCGGCCCGGTCGCGGAGCGCGCCGGCGATATGCAGGAACTGGTTGCGATGGGACGCGTCCGACCGCTCCGTCGCCAGCCGGACCACGAAGCGTTCCATATCCCGCCGCAGCCGCAGCAGGGTGCGCTCGCGGGCCAGATCGATCGGCGCAACCTGGAGACCGTGGCGGGGGCGGATCACGAACAGCGTGTCGGCCGACAGGCGGCTGACGGCCTGGTGGATCGGGGTGCGCCCGAGTCCCGTCAGGTCCTGTAGCTCCTGGATGGAGAGAAAGCATCCCGGCCGCAGGGTGCAGGCGACGATCATCTCCTCCAGCCGTTCGTAGGCGAGTTCCGACAGGTTGGCGCGGCTCGGATGCGCCGCCCGGTCGCGCGGCCCTGGGCGTTCGCGCGGGGCGGGGCGTTCGCGCGGGGCGGGGCGTTCGGGCGGCGCGGGGCGGCGCGGGCCGGCTTTCGGCCGCTGTGTCATCGTGTTCCTGACGGGTGAGCCGGGCGGCGGGATCACATCACGCGCAGGCTAGCTTGATCGTTTCCGGCGGGCAAGCAAAAACATGTTGTGATATTTCACGGTATGCGGTAACCTGCCCGCAATCGCCCGCCCCGGGAACCGAACCGGGGCCGGGCGCGCGACAACGAGGGGAACGGCCGATGAGGATTCTCGCGCTCGAGACGCTGCGGACCACCGAGTTCGCCAACGTGATCTGGGTCCGCGTCCACACCGATGCCGGGATCGTCGGCCTGGGCGAGACGTTTTACGGCGCCGGGGCGGTCGAGGCGCATCTCCACGACACGCTCGCCCCCCGTCTGCTCGGCCGCAACCCGCTGCATATCGAGGCGATCCACCGCGACATGCTGAATCTGCCGATGGCGCAATCGAGCACCGGGGTCGAGTACCGCGCCGCCTCTGCGGTGGACATCGCGCTCTGGGATATTTTCGGCAAGGTCTGCGGACAACCCGTGCACCAGATGCTGGGCGGGCTCTGCCGGCCCCGGCAGCGCATCTATAATACCTGCGCCGGCTACGGGTATGTGCGCTCGACCAACATCAAGCCGGTCTCGACATGGAATTTCTCCGCCGCGGCGGGTCCGTACGAGGATCTGAACGGGTTCATGACGCGCGCCGACGCGGTGGCCGAAAGTCTGCTGGAATCGGGCATTTCGGCGATGAAGATCTGGCCGTTTGATCCGGCGGCGATGGAAAACGACGGGATGTTCATCTCGGCGGCGCAATTGAAGACGGCGCTGGAGCCGTTCGAGAAGATCCGCCGCGCGGTGGGCGATAAGATGGACATCATGGTCGAGTTCCACTCGCTGTGGAACCTGCCGATGGCGAAGAAGCTCGCCCAGGCGCTGGAACCGTACAATCCGACCTGGTTCGAGGACCCGATCCGCATGAACTCCCCCCAGGCGCTGGCGGAATACGCGCGCTCCACCAAGGTCTGGGTCACCGCCAGCGAGACCTTGGGCAGCCGCTTCCCCTACAAGGACATGCTGGACCGCGACGCCATGCATGTGGTGATGGCCGATCTCTGCTGGACCGGCGGCCTGACCGAGGGCCGCAAGATCGCCGCGATGGCCGACACCTACCATCGCCCCTTCGCCCCGCATGACTGCATCGGCCCGGTCGGTTTCGCCGCCGCGGTCCATGCCTCGTTCAGCCAGCCCAATACCTTGATCCAGGAGAGCGTGCGCGCGTTCTATACCGGGTGGTACAAGGAACTCGTGACCACCGTGCCGACCATCAAGGACGGCTACGTCTATCCGATGGAAGGCCCCGGCCTGGGCGTCGAGCTCCTGCCGGCGGTGTTCGAGCGCTCGGACCTGACGGTACGGCGGTCCGAGGCCTGAGGCGGATGTCCGCGCGTTTGTTCGATCTGACGGGCCGCACCGCGCTGGTCACCGGCTCCTCGCGCGGGCTGGGACGGGCGATCGCCGAGGGCCTGGCGGCGGCCGGCGCGGCGGTGGTGCTGAACGGCGTCGATGCCGCCCGCCTGGCCGAGGCTGCCGGCGCGATGCGCGCCGCCGGCCATACGGTGCACGAGGCGCGGTTCGACGTGACCGACGAGACGGCGATCCTGGCCGCCTTCGCCACCCTGGACGCGGGGGGTATCGCGGTCGATGTGCTGGTGAACAATGCCGGAATGCAGCTGCGCCGGCCGATGGTCGAGCTGGAGACGGCCGACTGGCGGCGCGTGATCGAGACCAACCTGACCAGCGCCTTCGTCATCGGCCGCGAGGCGGCGAGGCGTATGATCTCGCGCGGGCACGGCAAGATCATCAATATCGGCTCGCTGACCAGCGATGCGGCGCGGGCGACGGTCGCGCCGTACACGGTGGCGAAGGGCGGCATCAAGATGCTGACAAGGGCGATGACCGCCGAGTGGGCCGCGCACGGCATCCAGGCCAATGCGATCGGTCCCGGCTACATGCTCACCGACATGAACCAGGCGCTCGTGGACGATCCGATGTTCAATGCCTGGGTGCTCGCGCGCACGCCTTCCCGCCGCTGGGGCCGGCCGGAGGAACTGATCGGCGCCGCCGTGTTCCTGGCCTCGGCGGCCTCCGACTACGTGAACGGCCAGATCATCTACGTCGATGGCGGGATGTTGGCGGTGTTGTGACACCGTCCGTCCCGTCGCGCCTTGCCACCGAACCACGTAACAAACGAGGAGACATCCGATGACCGCCATCCGTCGCCGTACCCTACTCACCGGCGCTCCCGCATTGCTCGCCGCTCCCGCGCTGATCGGACGGGCGCGGGCCGCGACCGCGTTGAAGGTATCCACCTCCTTCTCCAACGATCCGAAGTTCTCCACCGGCCGCATCTGGTACGACCTGTTCCTGCCGCGCCTGAAGGAAGCCACCAAGGGCGAGGTGGTAACGGAGTTCTTCCCCGACAGCCAGTTGGGGCAGGAAGCTGATATCACCAGCCAGCTCAGGCTGGGCGTGGTCGATATGATGATCGCCGGCACGTCGATCTGGAGCAACGTGGTCCCGGAATTCGGCGTGCTCGACCTGGGCTATGTCTTCGACGACTACAACCACATGCTGCGCGCCAGCCAGACGCCGGCCGCGGCGGCGTTGCAGACGTTGCTCGTACAGCGCGCGGGCGCGCATCTGCCGGCCTGGGGGCGCAATCTCGGGGCACGCAATTTCCTTACGAAGTTCAAGTTCTCCGAACCCGCCCAGCTCGCCGGCCGCAAGATTCGCTCGCTGCCGAGCCCCTGGGTGACCGAGACGGTGAAGAGGATGGGCGCGGCGGCTACCCCGCTGGCATTCGGCGAGGTCTATACCGCGCTGCAGGCCGGCGTGATCGACGGGCTGGAGCACGACGCACCGACCATCCTGTCGTCCAAGTTCTTCGAGGCGGCGAAGATCTTCACCCTGACGCGGCATATCTATTCGCCGCTCGGCGCTTTCGTGAGCGACCGCACCCTGAAGCGCCTGACGCCGGCCCAGGGCGCCGGCGTGCTGCTGGCGGTGCGCGAGGCGACGGCCGATCATTTCAAGCGCGCCGCGCAGGTGGAAGCGGCGGCGGTCGTCGAACTGAAGACCAAGGGCGTCACGGTGGAGAGCTGCGATCGGGCCGCGTTCCGCAAGCGCATGCCGCCGATGTGGGCCAGTTTCCTGAAGACCACTCCGGGCGCAAAGCCGATGCTGGATGCCATCCACGCGACCTTCAAGGCCTGAACCGATGCACGAAGCCCCGTCCCGAGGGCCTCGCCTCGTGGCGGGGCCGATGCTTTGGGCACGTTCGGTCCACGTCCTCCTGGTCGTGGTCGAAGGCCTGGCGGCGATCCTGCTGATCGCCGACCTTCTGGTGGTGATTGCCTCCGTCACGGTGCGCTTCGTGTTCGCCGCGCCGTTCGTCTGGGGCGACGACATCGCGCGGGCGCTGCTGCTCGCGGTGGTGTTTCTCGGCGCCGCGGCGGCGCTGGCGCGCGGCGAGAACGCGGGGGTGATGTTCTTCGTCGATCGCCTCCGTCCGCGCTGGCGGGCGCGGGTGGACGCGGCGGCCTCCGTCCTCATCCTGGTGGTCGCCGTCTCGCTCTGCTGGTACGGCGTGACCTTGCTGATCAGCACGGCGGGGCAGACGGTCGGGGCCGGGGTACCGCAGGAAATGTTCTTCGCGCCGATGTGCTGCGCCGCCGCGGCGATGACGATCTTCGCGCTGGACTTGCTGCGCGGGCACCGCCCGGCCGATCTGCTGGCGGCGGGCGGGGCGATCGCCGCAATCGTCCTGGTGTGGTTCGGCTGGGCCACTCTGGCGCCGGCGACGCTGCCGGGGATGCCGGCAGCCATGGGCGTGGTGTTCGTCGTCTGCCTGGTGGCCGGCGTGCCGATCGCCTTCGTGCTGGCGTTGACGACCCTGGTGTTCGTCTGGGCCGGCGACATTCTTCCAGGCGAGTTCTTCGCCCAGCAGACCGCTCGCGGGATCGACAATTTCGTGCTGCTGGCGGTGCCGTTCTTCATCCTGGTGGGCTACCTGATGGAGGCGAACGGCATGTCCATTCGCATCATGAGCCTGCTGCAACGCGGGGTGGGGCGGCTGCGCGGCGGGCTGGATGTCGCCATGGTGCTCAGCATGGTGGTGTTCTCGGGGATCTCCGGTTCGAAGATGGCCGATGTCGCGGCGGTCGGGTCCGTGCTGGTGCCGGCGGCGCGCAAATCGGGGCAGAAGCCGGGGGATGCGGTGGCATTGCTGGCCGCCTCCGCGGTGATGGCGGAGACGATCCCGCCATGCGTGAACCTGATTATCCTTGGATTCGTAACCAACTTGTCGATCGGCGGGCTGTTCATGGCGGGATTGCTGCCCTCCGCGGTTATGGCGCTGGCGCTGATCGTGATGGTGGTGCTGCTGGGCAAGCGCGTCGCGGCGCCGGCGATCGTGGTCGGGGAGGGTGCGAGCGTCACCGGCATGACCAGCGGCGGCATCGCGGCGTTCGGGCTGATCGCGATGATCTTCGGCGGGTTCCGGTCCGGCTTCGCCACCGCGACGGAGATCTCGGCGTTCGCGGTGGTCTATGCGCTGGTG
>DATKQI010000027.1:0-2768 GCA_035532755.1 Acetobacteraceae bacterium | reverse complement strand
GCGCGCGCGCAATGCCGCGTCCGGTTCGCGGTCGATGATTTTCGGCAAGGCCCGCGCCGCCGGTTCCATGGCGGACCGGTTCTACTCCCGGTTGCGCACGGTCGCGATCGGGACGCCCAGCGGCGGGGCGAATCCCGTCTGACCGAGACCGAGCTTCGCGCGCACCGCGCGGTGCAGGAGCGGCGGGGCGAAGTCGGGGGGCGCGTCCGGATCGCCGCCGTCCTCGATCGCATGGCGGCGAATCTCGGCCTCGGTGGTGGCCGCCCCGCGGCGGCGGAATTGTGCCTACAAGAGTCCGCGGCGCATCGTTTCCGCTTGGGTCGGCACCGCGTTTGCCCGGAACGACGCGGCGGCGGCTCGCAAGCAGTGGCGCGAGGTCTCTGATCAGGTGCGGCCCCGGGTGCCGAAACTGGCCGGGCTGATGGGCGAGGCCGAGGCCGACGTGCTGGCCTATATGCAGTTCCCCGCCCAGCACCGCACCAAGCTGCACAGCACCAACCCACTTGAGCGGCTCAATGGTGAGATCAAGCGCCGCGGCGATGTGGTGGGGATCTTCCCAAATGAAGAGGCCAAGGTCCGTCTGATCGGCGCCCTGCTGCTGGAGCAGAACGATGATGGGCCGTCCAAAGGACCTGCTACATGAGCCTGGAAACCACCGCCCCCTTGAGCGATAATCCCACCGTCAGTCTGCCCGTAATGGCAGCCTGATCCAAGGCAGCTCAACCCTGCCCAGGAGCAGCGCTCCGACACCACGTCCGGGGACACGATCCAGCTCTGTCCGTGAGGCAAATGTCCGGATCCGGGCATCGCTGCCCGGAAGCAGACGGTCACAATATAAACCGTTGGAAACATTCAAACTGACTCCCTGCCGACGGCGGAAGGTCCTTGCCATCCCGGCGCCAGTCAGGATGAAATGCCGCTGGTCCGTCCGCCCCCGGAGCGGGCAACGGCACGGGAGACGCAGGATGCCCGCATCGCACGACCCGCCCGCGCCGACCCGACGACATGTCCTGGCTGGCCTGGCCGGCGCGGCGGCCTTCGGGCGAGTCTCCCTCGCTACCGCCGCGGCGCCGCCGGGCCGGCGGGTCGCGCTGGTCATCGGTAACGGGGCGTATCGGCACGTGCCCGAGCTCACCAATCCGCCGCACGATGCCCGCCTGATCGCCGGGACCCTCGCCGAACTGGGCTTCGAACTCGCCGGCGGTGGCGCCCAGATCGATCTCGACCATGCGGCCTTTGCCGCCGCGATTCGCCGATTCGGGCAGCAGATCCGCGGCGCCGAGGTGGCGCTGTTCTATTATTCCGGCCACGGGATGCAGGTGGGGGGCCGCAACTGGCTGGTGCCGATCTCGGCCGATCCGCGCCGGCTCTCCGATCTGCCGGTCCAGATGATCGATGCCGATGCCGTGCTGCGCGCGGCGGTGGGGGCGGGCACCGAGCTCAACATCGTCATCCTGGATGCCTGCCGCGACGATCCGTTCGCCCTGCCCGGCACGCCGGCGCCGACCGCCACGCCGATTCTGCAGCCGACCCCGGGTCCCGGCCGGTCGGGGACGCGCGGCCTGGGCGGCGGCGGGGGCCTCGCGGTCATGCAGGCGCCTCCTGGCACCCTGATTTCCTACGCCACCCAGCCGGGCAACGTGGCGCTGGACGGGAACGGCCTGAACAGTCCCTTCACCGCCGCGCTGGCCAAGGTCATGCGCCGGCCCGGGATCAGCCTGTTCCGGATGTTCAATGACGTCGGGGTTCTGGTGGAACGCGCGACCGAGGGGACCCAGCAACCCTGGATCTCGACCTCGCCCATCGCGGGGGATTTCCGTTTCGGCACGCCTCGGCCGGCGATTTCGGCCGCGCGCCCGGTCCCTGCCGGCCCCGTCGCGCCGCCGCCAGGGGGCGGATTCGATGGCCGCTACGAGGGGACCGCTCCGGGCTTGAACATCGCGGGCTGCATGCCGGTGGCGTTCACCATCACGGTGGCGCGGGGCAGAGTCAGCGGCTCCGCGGTCATCATCGGTCAGTACCCGCCGTTCCAGGAAGGGCTGTTCACGCGCAGGATCGCCGGGCTGGTGGCGCCGGACGGTTCGGCGATCCTGCATTTCTACTGGAACGGCACGCGCGGCATGCCGATCCCCGGCCGGTTCCTGGCCGGACGCTTCCAGGGCAGCCTGGGCGGGCGCATCCAGTCCTGCCACCGCATGGTAACGCTTTATGGACGCTGAGCCCAGGGACGCCGACCCGCGCTGGGGCATCGCGGCGCGCGAGGCGTGGACGCTCGATCCGGATTTCGTTTCGGTCAATCACGGCGCCTACGGCGCCACCCCGCGCGCCGTGCTCGATGCCCAGACGGCATGGCGGGCGCGGATGGAAGCGCAGCCGGGCCGCTTCATGCGGGCCGAGCTGCCCGGAGCATTGCGCGCGGCGGCGACCCGGCTCGCGGCCTTCCTCGGTGCCGCGGCCGACGACCTCGCCTTCGTCGCCAACGCCACCGAGGGCTGCAACGCGGTGCTGCGCTCCTTCCCCTTCGCCCCGGGCGACGAGATCCTGGTGCTGACCCACGGCTACGGCGCGGTGCGCAACACCGTCCGCTACGTCGCCGACCGCGCCGGCGCGCGAATGACGGAAGCCGCGATTCCCTGGCCGCGCCCCGCGCCGGAGGCGGTGCTGGCGGCCGTGGTCGCCGCCTTGTCCGGGCGGACCCGGATGGCGGTGATCGACCACATCACCTCGCCCAGCGCGCTCGTGCTGCCGATCGCGGCGATCGTGGCGGC
>DATKQI010000026.1:0-2581 GCA_035532755.1 Acetobacteraceae bacterium | reverse complement strand
AGATCGTTCTCGCCCTCGGCGTGGTGCGGCGGGAGGCGGCATCGGGCGGCAAGCTTCCCGCGCACCACCTCGCCCACCTCGTCGTGCACGGCGCGCTGCACCTGGGCGGGGAGGACCATCACCACCCCGGGGACGCGCGGCGGATGGAGATGGCGGAGGCGCGCATCCTGCATCGCCTGCGTGTGCCGAACCCGTGGCGGCGCGGATGAGCGGCGTCCGCCCCACCCTGGCGACCCGGCTGCGCGCCCTGCTGCATCGGCGCGGTTCGGAACCCAGCCTGCGCGATTCCATCGCCGAGCTGGTGCAGGAGGCGGCGGACGCGCCGCAACTGCCCGGCGAGGTGCCGGAGCTGGACCGGCAGGAGCGGGCGCTGATCGCCAACGTGCTCCGCCTGCGCGGCACCACCGCCGACGATGTGATGGTGCCGCGCGCCGACATCGTGGCGATGCGCGCGGACGTGACGCTGGCGCAGGCGCTGGAGCAGATCCGCCGCGAGGGCCATTCCCGCCTGCCGGTGTTCCGCGAGCAGCTCGACGACATCATCGGCATGATCCACATCAAGGACGTGTTCGCCTACGCCGGCCGGCCGGAGGGCTTCACGCTCGAATCCCTGCTGCGCCGGCCGCTGATGGTGGCGCCGCAGATGCCGGTGCTCGACCTGCTGCTGCAGATGCGCCAGGCGCGCATGCACCTCGCCCTGGTGGTGGACGAGTACGGCGGCATCGACGGGCTGGTGACGATCGAGGACCTGGTGGAAACGATCGTGGGGGACATCGCCGACGAGCACGACGAGATGGAAGCCCCGATGCTGACCGAGCGGCCGGACGGCGCGCTTGATATCGATGCGCGGCTGTCGGTGGAGGATTTCGAGACGCATCTGGGCCCGGTGCTGACCGCGGAGGAGCGTGCGGCGGATATCGACACGGTGGGTGGCCTGGTCTTCACCCTGGCCGGCCGCGTGCCCGCGCGCGGGGAGGTGGTGGCCCATCCCTCCGGCATCGAGTTCCGCATCCTGGAGGCCGACGCCCGCCGCATCCGCCGCCTGCGCGCGCGGCGCGTGGCCCAGGAGGCGGCAGCGTAGGACTACGCCGCCGCCTGCTCGGCCAGCCGCAGCAGGCGCAGAAAGTTTCCGCCCCAAAGTGCCGCGATCGCCGGCCTGTCGTACCCGCGGCGAAGCAGTTCGGCCGTGACGTTCGGGCTTTCCGCCGCATCGTGCCAGCCGGTGAAGCCGCCCCCGCCGTCGAAATCGGAGCCGATGCCCACATGGGCGATGCCGATGCGCTGCACCGCGTAATCGATATGCGCGGCGAATTCGGCCAACCCCACTTCCCCGGCCTTCGCATCGGCCTTGAGGAAGGCGGGCACGGCGGTGATCTGGATCAGCCCGCCGGTGGCGCGCAGCACATCGAGCTGCCCGTCATCCAGGTTGCGGGGATGGTCGCACAGGGCGCGGATGGCCGAATGGGTGGCGAGCACGGGGGTGCGGGAGGCTTCGGCCGCCTGCACCATGGTGCTGCGCGCGGCGTGGGAGACATCGACGAGCATCCCGAGCGCGTTCATCCGCCCGATCGCGGCCCGGCCGAGCGGCGAAAGCCCGCCGTGCGCCTCCGCCTTGTCGCCCAGATCAGGGCGGGGGATGGCGGCATCGGCCAGTGCGTTGTGCCCGTTGTGGGTGAGGGTGAGGTAGCGCGCGCCCAATGCGCGCAGGCGGGTGAGCCGATCAACCTCCGTCCCGATGGCGTAGCCGTTCTCCACCGCCGGGATGATGGCGGGAACGCCGTCGGCGCGGGCCGATTCGATCTCCGCCACGCTGGTGGCGATCCGGCCCGTGAGGCCGCTGGCAGGCCCGCCGCCATTGGGCTGCGGGTGGCCCATGGCGCGGATCGCGCCCAGCATGGCGATGGCGCGGGCGAACGCCGCCTCGTGCGCCGCATCGTCCCGCGCGCCTTGCGGGATGTAGGCGGCGAAGCACCCGGCGGCGAGCCCGCCGCGCAGCATCTTCGGCAGATCGACCCGGCGGGGGCCATCCTCGAACGGGCTGGGGCCGTCGGGCCAGGGGATGTCGATATGGGTGTCTATGGTGAGCAGCGCGCGGTGCAGCGTGGCGGGATCTGTCATGCCCGCCACGGTTTGCCGCTTCGCAGCCGCCGTCAAGAGTGTGGATCGGCCTTCGCCGGAGTGACGGGGAAGGGTGCTGCCGGTCATGTCCCCCGCCCCTCCCCGTCACTCCGGCGAAGGCCGGAGTCCAGGCGTGCGAGTGGCCGGCCGGGGTGCGGGTCTGAGGCCTGTTTTCGCAAGAGCGGCAGCAGCACGCGGACGAAAAGGCCCTCAAAACCCCACCTTGTCCCCGCCCTTCAGCTTCAGCCGCGCCCGTGCCTCTGCCGGGGTGGCGATCTCCAGGCTGAGTTCCTCCAGGATACGGCGGATCTTCGCCACCTGCTGGGCGTTGGAAGTGGCGAGTTCGCCCTTGCCGATATACAGGCTGTCCTCCAGCCCCACGCGCACGTTGCCGCCCAGGATGCCGGCCATGGTGGTGAAGCCCATCTGGTGCCGCCCGGCGGCGAGGACGGACCACACGTAA
>DATKQI010000025.1:0-8763 GCA_035532755.1 Acetobacteraceae bacterium | reverse complement strand
ACGAACCAGCCGAGACTGCACCCGCGGCTGCCGGCCCAGCCGCCCATCCTGAAACCCAACCCGGTACCGGCGCCCGATCTCCGTGCTCCGGTGCGTCACCGGCTGACCATCGTCGGCGGGATGATGGGCGGCATGGGCGGCGGGCGCGGCATGATGGGTGGTGGGGGTGGCATGATGGGCGGCATGGGCATGACGGCTGACGGCAAGCCCACGCCCGCTTCCGCGATCTGGGGCATCCAAGGTCCGCACGGCATGAATGACGGCATGGCGCCGATCTTCACCATTCCCCTCGGCCGCACAGCCCTGATCACGCTCGAGAACCAGACGCGCTGGTGGCACCCCATGCATCTGCACGGCTACAGCTTCACAGTGCTGTCGCGCAACGGTGTGGCGGCACGCTATCCCCACCTGCGCGACACGGTGGTGCTGCGCCCGAACGAGACCGTGACATTCGCATTCGCTGCCAACAACCCCGGCAACTGGATGTTCCATTGCCACGTCATCGAGCACCAGGCGACCGGCCTGATGACGGTCATTCGTGTCGCCTGACTCCAACCACTGAAGGAAACCACCATGAAGATGCCAACGATTCGTACCGGCCTCGCATGCCTGTTCGGGATTCTTGTCAGCGTGCCGGCAGTCGCGGCCCCGATCCCGGCGGTGCTGTACAAGAACCCGCAATGCACCTGCTGCGAGGCCTACGCGCACTACCTCGATCAGAACGGGTTTGCCGTGAAGGTGATTCCGACCGACCAGCTCGATCTCGTCACACGAATGGCCGGCGTGCCGACCTCCCTCGAGGGCTGCCACACGATGAAACTCGGTAGCTACGTGATCGAAGGCCACGTGCCCGCGCCGATGATCAAGCAGCTGTTCGCCGCGCATCTGCCGATCACCGGGCTTGCGATTCCGGGCATGCCGTCGGGAGTTCCCGGGATGCCGGCGATGGCCGGGATGCCGACGACACCGATTCCGGTCTACGAGATCGGGACCAGCAAGCCCGTGGTCTTCGGCACCGTGAACTGAGCCGGAGGGCAACGATGACGATTGCGCCCGAATCCGGCGCTGGCCGCGCGGGATGTCGACGGCTGCCGCACACTGCGATCCTGCTGGTGGGCGGGATCATCGGCGCGATGATCGGGCCAGGAAAGGCTTTCGCCCACGCCTTTCCGGTGCGCGAAATGCCTCGTCCGGGAGCCGTCCTTGTGGCGGCTCCACCGCGGGTCGTGATCACGTTCACCGAGAACGTCAATGCGCGCTTCAGCGGGATCACGGTCCAGACTAGCGGCGGCGCACGCGTGGATAATGGCGATCCCGCGGGGGATCGGCGTGACCATAAGGTGCGGCGGGTTTCTGGCTGGGTGGGCTCGTTCCCCTGCTGATCATCGTCACCACGAGACCCCTCGGCGATGCCTATCTGGTGGCGCGCCGGTTTTCCCGGCTGGGCGCCATTTGCGTGGCAACCCTGGCCGCTACCGCCGGCCTCCAGGGATATCTCCTGATCGGCAGTCCCGGCGCACTCGTCGGCACTGACTATGGTCGCGTCGCATTCGCCAAGCTCGCTCTGTTCGTCGTGCTGCTGGGCATTGCCGCGCATAATTGCTTCCGGCTGACGCCGGGCTTGATCGGCCCTTCAGGAGAACGATCCAGAGCACGGCTTCGACGGAATGTCATCGGCGAAGCGTTGGTCGGGGTCTGCGTCATCATTCTGGCCGGAGTGTTGCTGGAACTTCCGCCCGGGATGGACATGGGTGGGACGATGCGATGACGAATGTCCCGATCTCAGGGCGTCGGCTCGTCTTTTCGATGGACCTCCGGCGCGCGCGCATTGCCGCCGCGCTGGTGGCGATCATTGTCATGGCGCTGCTGCCCCCTGCTGGCCGGGCCGCGGCGACGGGATGGGTCGGCGATCGGCACGCCGCGGTGCGGCTGATCACCGCCGAGCAGGCGACCGGCGCCATGAGCACCGTCGATGCCGGCTTGCAGATCCGTCTTGCTCCCGGTTGGCACGCCTACTGGCGTACGCCGGGGGCCGCGGGCATCCCGGCCTCGATCACCTGGGCCGGCTCGCGCAACCTCCGTTCGGCCGCGCTGTCCTGGCCGGCGCCGCGGCGGTTGCCGCTGGATGGGTTGCAGACCTATGGCTACGAGACCGGGGTGGTGCTGCCGATCGCGCTCCGACTGGCCGATCCCAGCGCGCCACTGATTCTGCATGCCGACGTGAACTACTCGGCCTGCAAAACGATCTGCGTGCCCTACCACGCCGCCCTCGACCTCACCCTGCCGACCGGGCTTGCCCTACCCGGTCCGGAAGCGGTCCTGATCACCGCGGCGCGGGCGCGGATCCCCGGTTCCCTCGCGCAGCTTGGCCTGACGTTGCGCGAAGCGGATGTCGCGCCCGCGGCGGACGGAAGGTCGGCGCTGATCCTGCGGCTGGCCATGCACGGCCGGCCGCTCGTGCATCCCGATCTGTTCGTCGAGGGCCTGCCGCAGGGCGCGCCCGGCCGGCCGAGCCTTTCACCCTCGGCGACGGGCAGGACGGTGACCCTGGTGGTCCCGCGCGTGCACGATGGCGCGGGCGTGCTGGCGGGGCGCCGCCTCGCGTTCACCCTGACCGACGGGACCGGCGGCGCTGCCACCTTCCACGCGGCGCCACGGCTGGTCTCCGCCGCCGCGCGGCCGGGGCGGACCATTTTGCCGCTGGCGATCCTGGCCGTCGCGCTGCTCGGCGGGCTGATCCTGAACGTCATGCCCTGCGTGCTGCCGGTGCTCTCGCTCAAGCTGTTCGCGCTCGCGGGCCTGGCGGGGGCGGAGCGGCGGCGGGTGCGGATCGACCTGCTGGCGACCGCCGCCGGCGTGCTGGTTGGCTTCGCCGCGCTGGCCGGCGGGCTGATCGCGCTCAAGCAGGCGGGGGCGGCGATCGGCTGGGGAATCCAGTTCCAACAGCCGTGGTTCCTCGCCACCATGACCATGGTCACGGTGCTGTTCGCCGCGAGCCTGTGGGGCTGGATCGAGATCGACCTGCCGGGCGGCGTGGCGACGCGGCTCGGCACCGTGCAACTGCGGTCGCGGCGCGGCACGGCGTTCCTGACCGGGCTGTTCGCCACCCTGCTCGCCGCGTCCTGCTCGGCCCCGTTTGTCGGCACCGCGGTCGGCTTCGCCTTGGCACGGGGGCCGATCGCGATCATGGGTATCTTCCTCGCCATGGGGCTCGGCCTCGCGGCGCCGTATCTGCTGGGTGCCGCCGTGCCGCGCCTTGTTTCGCTGCTGCCGCGGCCCGGGCGGTGGATGCTGGGGCTGCGCTTCGCCTTCGGGCTGCTGCTGCTCGGCACCGCGCTCTGGCTGCTGTCGGTGCTGGTTCGGGCGGGCGGCGGTGCGCAGGCGCTGCTGACGGGTGGGTTCGCGGCGGGGCTGCTGGCGGTGCTCGCCGCGCGACGCTACGCCGGGCTGGCGCGGGCGCTGGCCGGCGGGCTAGCCGGGGCGCTGGTGGTCGCCGCGGTTGCGGTGGCTGCGGTGCTGCCGCGCGCGCCGGAGGCCGCGGCGAGGCAGCTTCCCGCGGGGCCGTGGCGCCGCTTCGATCAGGCATCGATCTCGGCCGAGGTGGCGCGCGGGCGGATCGTGTTCGTCGATGTCACCGCCGCCTGGTGCCTGGTGTGCAAGGTCAACGAACTGACCGTGCTCGATCGCGACCCGGTGGCCACACGGTTGCGCGCGTCCGGCGTGGTGGCGATGCGTGCCGACTGGACGCGGCCGAGCCCGGTGATCACCGCGTATCTCCAGAGTTTCGGCCGCTATGGCGTGCCGCTGGACGTGGTCTATGGCCCGGGGGCACCGCAGGGGGTGAAGCTGCCCGATCTGCTGACGGCGGACGCGGTGATGCGGGCCTTCGCCGAGGCGGCCGGGCCGCCGCGGGTCGCGGCTGGGGGGACAAGCGAATGACGGCGGAACCTGCGCCGCGCAGCAAGGAGCAAACAGCGGGAATGGTCTCTTCAATCCAATCGATCGGATCACCACTGCTGCGCCGGATCGGCCGACGGGCCGCGCTGGCCGGTCTTGGCGGCGGGCTGCTGTCCGGGCTGGCCCTGCCGGCGCGCGCCGGCACGCTGCCGTTGCTGCCCGCGGCCCTGCGGCGACTCGTCCCGCCGGAACCGGCGCCGAAAGCACCATTCACGACCGGGGCAGGGCAGACGCGCAACCTCGCCGCCTGGCGCGGTGACGGCGTCGTGCTGAACCTCTGGGCGACCTGGTGCCTGCCGTGCAAGGCCGAGATGCCGGCGCTTGATCGACTGGCGCGGATCGTCGCGGCCGCCGGCATCGTGGTGCTGCCGGTTTCGATCGATACCGGAGGACGCAAGGCCGTGGTGACGTTCTATCGCGAGAACAGGATCGCGCACCTGCCTGTCCTGCTCGATCCAGAGGGACGCATGGTGACCGCGCTGAAGGCACCGGGGGTCCCGACCACGGTCATCATCGACCGCCAGGGCCGCATGGTGGGACGGGTTGAAGGGCCGGTGCAGTGGGATGCTTCGTCGAGCGTCGCCCTGCTGCGCAAGCTGGTCGGAGCGGCAAGTTGATCGCGCGGCCGGACGGATCGGCATCGATGCCGGATATGCGATGGGCGAGCGGGGTCCGGCTGCCGCGACGCGGGCTGGCCGGCCTGCTCGCCGGGGTGGCTCTGTCCGCCGGCCTCCCGTTGCCCGCCGTGGCCGGATTCCCGCCGGGGTCGGATGTCGCCGGCGATCTTCCGCCACTCGCTTTCACGATGCGCCGGTCCTCCGACGGCAAGCGCGTCACCGAAGCCGACTATCGGGGCGACGTGGTGGTGCTCTATTTCGGCTTCACCCGCTGCCCCGACGTTTGCCCCCTGACCTTGCATAACATGGCGGAGATCCTGCGCCGGATGGGGCAGAGCGCGGTCAGGATGCGGGTCCTGTTCGTGACCGTCGATCCCGCTCACGACACGCTGCCGCGGCTCAAGAACTATCTGGCCGGGTTCGGCCCACCGCCGGAAATCGACGGGCTGCGCGGCTCATCGGCGGAGCTGGCCGCCCTGGCAAAGCGCTATTTCGTGCAGTACCGGGCACCCACCGGCCCGGGGTCCCCCGATCCCGTCTCCGCGATCACGCATACGTCTTACGTCTATGCGTTCGGGCCGCACGGACGCGTCCGCGACCTGCTGGCAGGCGTCGGTGGTCCCGGCGTCGATTTCGCCGCCATGGCGGCGGGGTTCGATCGTCTCGCGCAGACGGCGGGCGGGTCATGAGCGAGATGCACGGCCGGCCAGCGCGGCGTCGCGGGCCGGCGGAGGTCGGGCTGCGTGACGTCGACCGGGAATCGCCCGGCCACGGTCGGATCAATATCGGAGCGGTGTCAACATGATACGAAGACGCAGCGTGTTGGCGATGATTCCAGGCGTCGCGTTCACTGCAATCCCGATCTGGGTGCACCGGGGACTGGCCGCGACGGCCGTGCCGGAGGCGCTGCGCCAGCGTTTCGCTTTCCTCAGCACTCATGAGAACAGCAACTGCACGGAGGCGTTCCAGGCGTCGATCGCCACCATGTCGCCGATGGCGCGCCTGCGAGGGTCCTGTTGCGCGCCGATGGTGCTCGGGCGCTATGTCAGCCAGATCGCGGGGCTGCGGAAGTACCGTGCCTTTCCCGAGATTCCGCCGGATCCTTATGACATCCCAGCCGGCCTCGCGCAGCGCGCGATGCGCGACGACAAGCTGCTGCTGGCCGGGGCGGAACAAGCCGCATACCACTACGCCATGACCCATGCGCGCGAGCACGGACCATGCTGCTGCCGGTGCTGGCGCTGGCAGGCTTACGGCGGGCTGGGGAAGTACCTCATCCGCCGCCGTGGCTTCTCCGGCCGGCAGGTTGTCGAGGTGTGGAACCTCTCGGATGGATGCGGCGGTCAGGATTGAGCGGGTTTATCGGAAGGTTCGGCTTTCCCGATCCCTTCACGGAATACTGAGAGAAAACATGCGTCGTACGCGCCCAGCCTTTGCACTTCTTCTCATTCTCCTGGCGGTGGTCGCTGGTCCGGCTGCGGCGCAGCAATCTTCGCCGCCAGCGGCACGGCGCGGCAAGGACACCGCCCGCGCCACCGCCGTTCTGGTCAACGAGGACCTGGTCGAGGACCGGGCCTCCCCCGTGCTCGGCAACCCGCAGGGCGATGTCACGATGGTCGAGTTCTTCGACTATCGCTGCCCGTTCTGCAAACTGATGGCACCGAAACTGCTGCGGCTCATTGCCGCGGATCCGCAATTGCGGCTGGTGATGAAAGAATATCCGATCCTGTCGCCGCAATCGGTGACCGCCGCCCGCGCCGCGCTGGTTGCCTCCCGGCACGGGCGCTACGCAGCGTTCCATCAGGCGATGTACCGGTTGGACGGCCCGTTCGACGAGGCGAAACTTCTCGATGTAGCGAAGCAGGTCGGGCTCGATCCGGCGGTGGTGCGCAAGGAGATGAGCGCGCCCTGGATCGATGCCGAGCTGCGCCGGAACCTGGCACTTGGCCAGATCATCGGCATCACCGGCACGCCGGCTTTCGTGGTCGACCATAAGCTGCTGCTCGGGGCGGTACCGCTCTCGACTCTGAGGCGGCTGATCGCCGACGAAAGGAAGACGAGCGGGGCCGGCAAGTGATCGCTGCGTCTCGCACGGGTGGGCCCGTCATCGCGAAACGCGCGCCGGGCGGAGCCAGGGTGTCGGTGCTGTCCTTCATCGTGCTCGAGACCGTCGCGGCGCTGTGGCGCAACCTGTTCTTCAACTGTTCGGGCATCGCTCGAACTGTTCGGGCACCGCTCGATACCCGGAGCACGTCGTTGCGTGATCAAAGCCCCAGGCCGTGATCCCGACCGATCTGCCAGGAAATCCCGCCGTCGGTGACGAGCCCGACGACCTCGCGACCAAGGCTGCGCTCGATCACCGGCCGCCATGGGACCAGGGTGAACTCCTGGGCGTTCTCGACCAGCGCGTAGCGGCCGGAGGCGAGCTGTACCGTCTCGCTGTAGGTCCCACGCACCGTCTCCCCGGGAGCCGCCATCCGGAACGGCACGTCCCGTGCTGTCGCCATCTCTGTTCCAGCCCGGGCGAGCTCTCGCCGCTCCAGCGTCGCGAGCAGGGCCCGATGATAGCGTACGCCCCTGTCCGCGTCCTGCCATGCATCGCCGTGGGCGAGGTGATGGTGGCGGCGTTGCTCCAGGGCGGCTCCGACCTCCAACCCGAAGCCGCTTTGCGCGAGCGGCAGCCGGTCGCGGGCGACCAGTTGGCGGTCGAGCCAGGTCACCCCGTCGCTGCTGATCTGCGCCTCCAGGCCAAACGCGGAAAGCACGCGCAGTGCGGCTGCAGGGGATCGGCCCGCGTCATGGCGGGCGGCGCGCTGCTCGAAATCCGCGGGGATGCGCCAGCGGTCAGCGTCGAGCCGCTGCACGACGCCAGCCCGGCGCAGCGCCTCCAGGCGGCGTACATGCGCCTCGACATAGGCGTCCGGGTCGGCGACGCCGGGATCGGCGCGCGCAGCAGAAAGGTGGTCGGCAGGCCGATAGATGCTGCCATTCTCCCGCGCCAGAGCGCCGATGTTCCAATCCGCGGCCCGCGGCGTCCCGCGTTTGGGGCCAAGCTCAATGATAGCCCCGGTCGGCGCGTTGGCGACATCCGCGACGACGGCAGGGACCTCGACATAGTGGACCCGGCCGTCGATGCCATCGACGACCAAGTGGATCTGATCCCGCAGTTCGTCGCCGCCAAGCCCCCGCCCCAGCAGCCGCCCGGTGATGGGTGCGGCAATCGGCTCGCCGACGCCGTGAATGGCGAACTGCTCGGCGCCCCGCTCAGCGCCCTGACGGGTCAGCGCGCGGTGCATGGTCTTGATGATGTCTCCCCGTTCGCCGAGGTCGCGCAGCGTCTCCTCCATCCCGGGAACCAGGCGCCAACGGGCGGTGGCGATCTCCTCGGCCAATCCCAGCCGTTCCAGGACTTGCAGCCGGCCGATCCGTAGCTGCCGGTCGCAGTCGGAGCGCTGATCCCCGGCGGTAGGGCGGAGATCGATCACCCCGTCCGCCGCGTCACCAGCCTCGCGCAACAGCGCGCGGTCGATCCGGGTCAGACGTTCCTGATCGATCTCGCGCACGAGATTCGCCTGTCGCTCCATCATGCTCTTGGGGCCGAGCTCGAGGGTGACCAGCTCCGAGCCGCGTTCCCGGATGCCGTGGGCGAGATAGGCCCCGGCGATCACCAGGTTCTCGCCGGCCTCATCGACGCCGCGGATGACGATGTGCGTGTGCGGGTGCGTGGTGTTGAAGTGATCGACCGCCACCCAGTCCAGCGTGGTTCCAAGATCGCGCTCGACCTGCCGCATCAGATCGCGGGTGAAGGCGCGGAGGTCGGCCAGCTCAGCGCCGTCCTCGGCGGCGACAATGAGGCGGAACTGACGCGGGTCGCTCTCTGATCGATCGAGGAAGGCGTGGCCATCGGCGCGATCCGCCTTGGCGGAGTAGAGCGCGCCAGGGGAACCGTCGCGGGTGACGCCGTCACGCTGGACGTAGCGCAGATGCACGGCGGCGGCTCGGCTCCCGGCGCGCATCGGCACGTTGCGCGCCTTGACCACGACGCGGCGTGCGCCCGGCTGCATTTGCGACCAGCCGCGTGGTGAGGCCGCTCGCCCGCGAGCGAAGACTGCGCCCCTGCCGCGCTTGGCCGGCAGGTCGGCAAGACGCCGCGCACCCACAGGAGGTGCCCCAACAGATGATCGCGCGA
>DATKQI010000024.1:0-3429 GCA_035532755.1 Acetobacteraceae bacterium | reverse complement strand
CCAGGTCAACCCCCTGGCCGGCACCTTCGCCGGGCTGGGCCTGGCCCTGAACGGGCTCGCCACCGCGCTGCTGGTGCCGCTGCTGCTGGCGTTGTGGCGCTGAGGGCGGCGTTGACCGTCCCGCCGCCGGCACGGCATGGTTGCCGGCGTGAGCGCGCCTGCCCTGCCCCCGGTGTTCGTCATCAACCTTGCCCGCGACACCGACCGTCGCGCGCATATGGCGGCGGTGCTCGCGCGCATCGGCCTGCCTGCGACCTTCGTCCCTGCGGTCGACGGGCGCAGCCTGCCGGCGGCGGAGGGCGCGCGCTACGACCCGGCACAGGCGCTCCGCGTCTACGGCAAGCCGATGCTGGATGCCGAGATCGGCTGCTACCTCAGCCACTATCGGCTGTGGCAGCGGCTGCTGGACGAGGGGTTGGAGGCGGCACTGATCCTGGAAGACGACATCGAGATCGATCCGGCGCTGCCCGGCCTGCTCGCGGACCTGCCTGGCTGCCCTGCGTGGCTGGTGGTGCGGCTGCACGCGATGCGCGGACGGGTGCTGGCGCCGCGGCGGGCGGCGTTCCGGGGCCGCCAGGTTGCCGCCTTGCGCGACGGGGCCGGGCTGTTCCGGCTGCGCACGCATACGCTCGGGGCGGCGGCCTATCTGATCCGGGCGGAGGGCGCGCGCCGGCTGCTGGACTATGGGCGGCGCATCGTGCTGCCGGTCGACCAGACGATGGACCGGTTCTGGGAGAACGGGATCGTTCCCTACGTGGTGCGGCCGTTCCCGGTGCGCCAGCGGGCGGAGTTCGCCTCCAGCATCGGCGCCCGCGCGGCGGGGCCGCAGAGCGAACTGCCGTTCGGCGCGCTGCTGCGCCGGCGGCTGCAGCGGGCGGGCGACGGGCTGCGCAAGCGGCTGCATCTGCTGGCCTCGTGAGCCCTTCGGGAGCGCCCGGCGATCCTCGCCCGCTCGTTGCCATGGTGCTGCCTGGCGGGGAGGGCTTCAGCCCGGCGGTGGTCGGCGCGATCGGGTTGATCGTGCACCGGCTGGCGGGCGTTGCGGGGCCGTTTCGGAGCGTGGTGCTGGGGCAGGCCGGTCCGGCGGCCCCGTTCGCTGATCGCGCCTTCGTTCCGGTGCAGGCCTGGCCGTTGCCGCGCCTGGGCGCGCGAGCGCGCTATCCGGGCGCGGTGCTGCGCGTGCTGCGCCGCCTGCGGCCGGCGCTGGTGGAGGTGCACAACCGCCCGGTGATCGCGCTGATGCTGGCCCGGCGGCTGCCGGGAACGAAGGTGGTGCTGGTGCTGCACAACGATCCGCAGTCGATGCGAAGCGCGCACACCACGGCCGAGCGGTCCCGCCTGCTGCGCCGGCTGGCCGGCGTCGTCGCGGTGTCGGAGTGGGTGCGCGGGCGGTTGCTGGACGGTGTTGCGGGACCGTCGCCGATCCCGGTGGAGGTGCTGCCCAACTGCATCGACCTCGCCGCCTTGCCGCCCGGGCTGCCGGCGGCGGCGCGCGAGAAGGTGATCCTGTTCGCCGGCCGCACCATCGTGGAGAAGGGTGCGGATCTGTTCGTGCACGCCTGTGCCGAGGCGCTGCCCGCCTTGCCCGGCTGGCGCGCGGTGATGCTGGGGGCGCGCGGCCATAACCCGGCGGACGACGCCATCGGCTATGCCGCCGCCGGCCCGACGCCGGCACGGGCCGGCGTGCAGATGCTGGGCTACCAGCCGCATCCGGCGGTACTGGAATGGATGGGCCGTGCCGCGATCGTGCTGATGCCGAGCCGGTGGGAAGAGCCGTTCGGCCTCGCCGCGCTGGAAGCGCTGGCGATGGGGGCGGCGCTGATCTGCTCGCGCCGCGGCGGACTGGCGGAGGTGGCGGGCGAGGCGGCAGTCTATGTCGATCCCGACGACCCGGCGGGGATCGCGCGGGCGCTGCTCGCCCTGGCGCGCGACCCCGCGCGCCGCACAGCGCTGGCGGCGGCCGGCCAGGCGCGGGCGGTGGGATTCGACGTGGCGACGGCCGGCCGCGCGCTGGAGGCGATCCGCCGGCGGGTGCTGGGCGATCCGGCGCCCGTGCGTCGGTTCCCCCGGGCTCATATCAATAGTCGAAATGTTTGATCCTTCGGCAGCAACGCCAGGGGACGCTGCTCCTGGCCTTGCTTGCGAAGAGTCCGAACCTTCGGCCGGTTGGTTTCAGCCGATCCCCCGCTGGTCCAACACCCGGCGCGCCTTGCCGATCGAGCGCTCGATGCTGCCTGGGCGCTCGACGGCGATGCGCAGGGTCAGCCCGATCGTATCCTTGATGCGCCGGGCGACGGCCAGCGATTCGGCGGCCAGAAGGTCGGTGTCGGTGACATGCGGCTGGTGCTCCACCTGCACCGTCACCTCGTCCATGCGGCCCACGCGGGTGAGCAGGATCAGGTAATGTCCGGTCAGCACCTCGCTCGCGAGCAGGTGTTCCTCGATCTGGGTCGGGAACAGGTTCACCCCGCGCACGATCAGCATGTCGTCGGATCGGCCGGTGACCTTCTCCATCCGCCGCATGGTGCGCGCGGTGCCGGGCAGCAGGCGGGTGAGGTCACGGGTGCGGTAGCGCACGACCGGCATGGCTTCCTTCGTCAGGGTGGTGAACACCAGTTCGCCGAACGCGCCCTCCGGCAGCACGGCGCCGGTGTCGGGATCGATGACTTCGGGGTAGAAATGGTCTTCCCAGATGATCGGGCCGTCCTTGGTCTCCACGCATTCGTTGGCGACGCCGGGGCCCATCACTTCCGACAGGCCGTAGATATCGACCGCATCCATGGCGAACCCGGATTCGATCTCGCGGCGCATGGCGTTGGTCCAGGGTTCGGCGCCGAACACGCCGATCTTCAGCGACGACGCACGCGGATCGAGCCCCTGGCGGCGGAATTCGTCCAGGATCGACAGCATGTAGCTCGGCGTGATGCTGATCGCGTCGGGGCGGAAATCGGCGATCAGCCGCACCTGGCGCTCGGTCATGCCGCCGGAGACGGGGATCACGGTGCAGCCCAGCCGTTCCGCCCCCGCATGCAGGCCGAGTCCGCCAGTGAACAGTCCGTAGCCATAGGCGTTGTGCAGCAGCATCCCCGCCCGCACGCCGGACGCATACAGCGATCGCGCAACGAGATCCGCCCAGGTATCGAGGTCGCGCGCGGTGTAGCCCACGACGGTGGGTCGCCCGGTGGTGCCGGAAGAGGCGTGGATGCGCGCGAGCTTCTCCCGCGGCAGCGCGAACATACCGAACGGATAGTGCGCACGCAGGTCGTGCTTGGTGGTGAAGGGAAATTTCGCCAGGTCGTCCAGGCTGTGGAAATCATCCGGATGCACGCCTGCGGCGTCGAACGCTGCGCGGTAGTGCGGCACGTTGGCGTAGGCGTGGCGCAGGGTCCAGACCAGGCGTTCGGTCTGCACCGCGGCGATCTCGTCGCG
>DATKQI010000023.1:0-17093 GCA_035532755.1 Acetobacteraceae bacterium | reverse complement strand
ATGAACACGCCCGACCAGCTTCCCGTGCGCTTCGACCTGCTGACCGAAAACCCGGTGTACAAGCCGTTCCGCTATCCCTGGGCCTACGAGGCCTGGCTGACCCAGCAGCGCGTGCACTGGCTGCCCGAGGAGGTGCCCCTTGCCGATGACGTGAAGGATTGGCACCGCAACCTCACGGCCGCGGAGCGCAACCTGCTCACCCAGATCTTCCGCTTCTTCACCCAGGCGGATGTCGAGGTGAACAACTGCTACATGAAGCACTATTCGCAGGTGTTCAAACCCACCGAAGTGCTGATGATGCTCTCGGCCTTCTCGAACATCGAGACCATCCACATCGCCGCCTATTCGCACCTGCTCGACACCGTCGGCATGCCCGAACTCGAATACACAGCCTTCCTCAAATACAAGGAGATGAAGGACAAGTTCGACTACATGCAGGGCTTCACGGTTGCCTCGAAGCATGAGATCGCGAAGACCCTGGCCGCCTTCGGCGCCTTCACCGAAGGGCTGCAGCTGTTCGCCTCCTTCGCCATCCTCCTGAACTTCCCGCGCTTCAACAAGATGAAGGGGATGGGCCAGATCATCTCCTGGTCGGTGCGTGACGAGACGCTGCACTGCCTCTCGGTGATCCGCCTGTTCCGCACCTTCGTGCAGGAAAACCCCGAGATCTGGACGGAGGAGCTGCGGCGCGAGATCTACCTCACCTGCGCGACCATCGTCGATCACGAGGATGCCTTCATCGACCTCGCCTTCGAACTCGGGCCGGTGGAGGGCCTCACCGCCGAGCAGGTGAAGCGCTACATCCGCTACATCGCCGATCGCCGGCTGACGCAGCTTGGCCTCAACCCGCTGTTCCATGTCGAGCGCAACCCGCTGCCCTGGCTCGACGACATGCTGAACGCGGTGGAGCATGCGAACTTCTTCGAGAACCGCGCGACCGAGTACAGCAAGGCCTCCACCACCGGCACGTGGGAGGAAGCCTTCGCCGATTCGGTATTCGCTACCGCCCAGCCGCAGGGCGCGGTACTGCCTGCGGAATAGGCCCCAGGCTGAGCCGTTCCCGGCGGTTTCCTTGCCCGCCGGGGACGCGTATCACTCTCCCAATGCTGCGATTCGTCCGATGGATCACGCTCGCTCTCATCGTGCTGCTGCTGGTCGGCGGCGGGACGATCTGGCTCGCGCAGAGCGGCAAATCCCCGCTCGCCGCAGCGCTGGTGCGGCAGACGGCGGCCCTGGTCGGCGTCACCCCGACAAGGACCGCAGCGGGCGGCGTCGTCCTTCCAGGCGGGGCGCCGCTCGGCGGCCCGTTCCACCTTATTGACGACCAGGGCGGCCCCGTCACCGACCAGACCTATCGCGGCCAATGGATGCTGCTGTATTTCGGCTATACGTTCTGCCCCGATGTCTGCCCGACGGAATTGCAGACGATCGCGACCGCACTGCATCTCCTCGGCGCCCGGGGCAAGCCGATCGTGCCCCTGTTCGTGACGATCGATCCGGCGCGCGACACGCCGGCGGTGCTCGCCCGGTACGTCAAGCTGTTCAGCCCCCGTCTGGTCGGGCTGACCGGCTCATCGAAGCAGATCGCCGGTATCGCGCGTGACTATCGTGTGTATTATGCGAAAGTGCCACAGACAAACGGGCCGTATTTGATGGATCATTCCTCATTCATCTACCTGATGGGCCCGCATGGGCATTTCCGGGCCTTCTTTCCACCGGGCACCAGCGCCGCCGACCTTTCACGCCAGATCGGCAGCGCCATGAACCAGCCCGGCTGACGGAGGGACGAACGCCATGCACCCATCTGGCACCGACACGCCGGGCGATCCGCCGAACGCGTTCAATGCCGACCAGCAGCCGGACGCGGATCAGACCGGCCCGGCGGGGAGCGATTCCGCATCCTCGCCACTCCAGTCCGACCGCGAGGCCACGGGCGCTGCACCCCGCTACAGCCGCCGCCTGTCCGACAAGATCCTGATCGCCTTCCACCACGCCTGCGACCAGGGCGATTTCGAGGTCGCCGAGCAACTGCTGCGCGTGCTCGAAGGCATGCTGACGCGCCGCCCGGTCCTCGCCGACGGCAACCGCCGCCGCACCATGGAAAGCCTGGTCGCCGCCCATGAACGCCTCTGGCATCTCCGCCACCCCGGCGCGCATTCCACCTGACGAAGATGGCACCGCGATGACAGGGGCTTGGCGGAATGCCGGTCGCCGCCATAAAGTGCGGCCAGCGCGCCAGACGCGACAGGGAGAATGAATTGGGGACGATGCCGATGATGCGCTGGGCAGACCGGCGCCGTACGCCTGATGCCGCCCGCCCTGTGCGGCGCGGCCGGGCGCGCCTGAGCCGTTCGCACTAGGCATGGGTTCCTTCGTCGTCTCCCGTACGCTGCAATCCATCCCGGTGCTGCTGGTGGTGGGCTTCATCGCGTTCGCCATGTTCGCCTATGTCGGCGATCCGGTGGCCATCATGCTCGGCCAGAACTTCACCGAGGCGCAGCGCGTGGCGCTGGTGCACCAGCTCGGCCTCGATCAGCCGTTCATCGTGCAGTATGTGAAATTCATCTGGGCGGTGCTGCACGGCAATTTCGGCATCAGCTACCGTCTCGCCCAGCCGGTCGGCCCGCTGATCATGCAGCGCCTCCCGGCGACGCTGGAGCTCTCGTTCACCTCGGCGGTGCTGGCGGTGGTGGTCGGGGTGCCGATGGGCGTGTTCGCCGGCATCTACCGCAATTCCTGGGTCACCCGTGCCTTCCAGGTGTTCAGCCTAGTCGGCGTGTCCCTGCCCACCTTCCTCATCGGCATCCTGCTGATCCTCGTGTTCAGCGTCATCCTCGGCTGGCTGCCGAGCTTCGGGCGCGGGCAGGTCGTGCATATCGGAAGCTGGTGGACCACCGGCTTCCTCACGCTTTCCGGCCTGAAGGCCCTGATCCTGCCGGCCATCACGCTGGGGCTGTTCCAGATGACGCTGATCATGCGGCTGGTGCGCTCGGAAATGCTCGAAGTGCTGCGGTCGGACTACATCAAGTTCGCCCGCGCGCGCGGGCTGTCCAACCGGGCGGTCAATTTCGGCCATGCGCTGAAGAACACGCTGGTGCCGGTCATCACCATCATCGGGCTGCAGCTTGGCGGGGTGATCGCGTTCTCGATCGTGACCGAGACGGTGTTCCAGTGGCCCGGCGTGGGGTTCCTGTTCGTCCAATCGGTCGCCTCGGCCGACATCCCGGTCATGTCGGCCTATCTGCTGCTGGTGGCGGTGTTCTTCGTGGTGATCAACCTGATTGTCGATCTGCTCTACTACGCGGTCGATCCGCGGCTGCGGATCGGCCGGCGCACATCCGGGGGCGGCCGATGAGCGCCGCGCAGGGCGGCATCGCCCGCTTCCTGGATGGCGATGTCGTCCACAGCTTCAAGCATTCCCCTGTCGCGATCGTCTCCGCGATCGTGGCGCTGGTGTGCGTGGTCGGCGCGGTGTTCGCCCCGCTGATCGCCCCGCACGATCCGTTCAACCTCGCCAGCCTGAACCTGATGGACAGCTTCAAGCCGCCCGCCTTCGTCTCCGGCGGAAGCTGGAAGTACCTGCTCGGCTCGGACGATCAGGGGCGAGACGTGCTTTCGGCCATCATGTACGGCGCCCGGATCAGTCTCGCGGTCGGCTTCTCCTCGGTGATCTTCTCCACCATCGTTGGCGTCGCCGTGGGGCTGTTCGCCGGCTATGCGGGCGGCATTGTCGACGCGGTGCTGATGCGGATCGCGGACATCCAGCTCACGTTCCCCGCCATCCTGATCGCGCTGCTGGTGGATGGCGTGGTGAACGCGGCCCTGCCGAACGCGATGCACGACACGGTGGAAATCTTCGTGGTGGTGTTCGCCATCGGCATCAGCAACTGGCCGCAATTCGCCCGCACCGTCCGCGGCTCCACGCTGGTGGAGCGGGGCAAGGAATACGTGATGGCCGCCCGCGTGATCGGGCTGTCGCCGGTGCGGATCATGTTCACCCACATCCTGCCCAACGTGATGGGGCCGGTGCTGGTGATCGCCACCATCAACCTCGCGCTCGCGATCCTTTCCGAAGCCACGCTGTCGTTCCTCGGCGTCGGCCTGCCGCCGACGGAACCCTCGCTTGGCACGCTCATTCTCACCGGCAACAACTACCTGTTCAGCGGCGACTGGTGGATGACGATCTTTCCCGGAGTCGCACTGGTGCTGATGGTCCTTTCGATCAACCTCCTGGGCGACTGGCTGCGCGATGCCCTGAACCCCCGGCTGCGCTGATGGCCCTGCTGGATGTGCAGGACCTCACGGTCCAGTTCCCCACCCGGCGCGGCACGCTGACCGCGCTCGACCGCGTGAGCCTGTCGATCGAGGCGGGCGAGGTACTGGGCGTGGTGGGCGAGAGCGGCGCGGGAAAATCGCTGACCGGCGCGGCCGTGATCGGGCTGCTGGAACCGCCGGGGCGGATCGCCGGCGGGCGGATCCTGCTGGACGGCAAGCGCATCGACAACCTGCCGTACGAGGCGATGCGCCGCATCCGCGGCCGGCAGATCGGCGCGATCTTCCAGGACCCGCTGACCACGCTGAACCCGCTCTATACGGTCGGCCGCCAGCTGGTCGAAACGATGCAGACCCATCTCGGCCTGTCGGATGCCGATGCGCAGAAGCGCGCCGTGGGCTGGCTGGAGCAGGTGGGCATCCCGGCGGCGAAGCAGCGCATCGGCTCCTACCCGCACGAGTTTTCCGGCGGGATGCGCCAGCGCGTGGTGATCGCGCTCGCCCTGTGCGCCGAACCGCGGCTGGTGATCGCGGATGAGCCGACGACGGCGCTCGACGTGTCGATCCAGGCGCAGGTGATCGCGCTGCTGAAACGGCTGACGCGCGACCACGGCACCGCCGTCATGCTGGTCACGCACGACATGGGCGTGATCGCCGAAACGGCAGATCGCGTGGCGGTGATGTATGCGGGCCGGGTGATCGAGGTGGGGCCGGTGCGCGCGGTGGTGCAGCAGCCGGCGCATCCCTATACCGAAGGGCTGATGGGCAGCATCCCCTCGCTCGAAAACCGCGTCGAGCGGCTGCGCCAGATCGACGGGTCGATGCCGCGGCTCACCTCCATTCCGCCCGGCTGCGCCTTCAACCCGCGCTGCGCGCGGCGCATGCCGCGCTGCCTCGAAGAACGGCCGGAAATGATGAAAGCCCATGAAACCTGTGCCGCCTGCTGGCTGTACGCAGCCATGGAGGTCGCCCATGGCTGACCGGCCATCCGCCCCGGTGTTCGAGGCGATCGGCGTCTCCCGCCGGTTCGATGTCTCCAAGCCCTGGCTGCAGCGGGTGGTGGGGGGCGGCCGTCGCCAGTTCCTCCGCGCGGTGGACGATGTGAGTTTCGCCATCCCGCGCGGCACCACGCTCGCGCTGGTGGGCGAAAGCGGCTGCGGCAAGTCCACCATCGCGCGCATGGCGGTGGGGCTCTATCCGCCGAGCGCGGGGAACATCCGCTTCGAGGGCCAGCCGCTGTCCTCGGCCCGCGCGCAGCCGGCGCTGCGGCGGCGGATGAACATGATCTTCCAGGACCCCTATGCCTCGCTCAACCCCCGCTGGCGGGTGAGGGACATCGTGGCCGAGCCGATCCGTGCCTTCGGCATCCTGCGCGGCAAGGCCGCCATCACCGATCGCGTGGGCGTGCTGCTCGCCCAGGTCGGGCTGTCGGCTTCGGATGGGGAGAAGTTCCCGCACGAATTCTCCGGCGGCCAGCGCCAACGCATCTCGATCGCCCGTGCCCTGTCGAGCGAGCCGGAGTTCCTGGTCTGCGACGAGCCGACAAGCGCGCTCGATGTCTCGGTGCAGGCACAGATTCTCAATCTGATGAAGGAACTGCAGGGGCGGCTGAACCTCACGTTCCTGTTCATCAGCCACAACCTCGCGGTGGTGCGGCACATGTCGGACCGGCTGGGGGTGATGTACCTCGGCCGCATCGTCGAGACCGGCCCCGCCGACGAGATCTTCCGCGCCCCGCGCCACCCCTACACACGGCTGCTGATGGAGGCGATCCCCGATCTGTCCATGGTCGGCCGCGCCCGCACTCCGGTCGGCGGCGAGGTGCCGAGCCCGATCGATCCGCCGCCCGGCTGCCCGTTCCACCCGCGCTGCCCGCTCGCGAATGCTCGTTGCCGGCAGGAGAAGCCCGCCTACACCGCCAGCGGCCCGATCCAGGTCGCTTGCCACGCGGTCGAGGAAGGCCGGATCGCGGAGCGGAGCGAGGCCGCCTGAAGACCGCGCCGGTCGGGCCGGCGCCTATGCCGGGCCTCGTCCGACAGGCCAGCGGCCGCCGCGCCCAGGCACGCGGGCTGGCGGCCGAGGCAATCGCGTGCGCAGCCCTGGAACAGGACGGCTGGACCGTGCTCGGCCGCCGGATGCGCACGCCGGCCGGCGAGATCGATATCGTTGCCCGGAAGGATGGCCTGCTGGCGCTGGTCGAGGTGAAGGCGCGCCCCTCGCTCGGCCTCGCCGCGGGCGCACTGTCGGCCCGGCAGCGCGCAAGGCTGCTCGCGGCCGGCGAAATCCTGTTGGCTGCCCATCCCGAATGGGGGTTGGCGGGTGTGCGGTTCGACGTGATCGTGGTCGCGGCGGATGGCGCGGTGCGACGGATCGTGGATGCGTTTCGCGCCGAGGCATGATAACTGCCGCCGTCCCGACCACCCGCCCGCACCTTTGGCCATCCCGATCCGCCCCTCGCCGAAGATGGAGCCCGATGCCCCAGACGCCCCTGTCACGGCGCAACGCCCTGTTTCTCGATCTTGACGGCACCGTGATCGATATTGCCGCCACCCCCGATGCGGTGCGGCGGCCGGCCTGCCTGTCGGAATCCCTCCATGCCCTGCGCGCCGGCCTCGGCGGGGCGGTGGCCATCGTCAGCGGCCGCCCGCTGGCCCAGATCGATGCGCTGCTGGCGGAACCCGGTCTGCCCGCCGCGGCCGAGCATGGGGCGGTGATCCGCCGCCCGGACGGCGCGATCGAGGAGGCACAGGCCGGCCTGCCGCAGCAGGCGGCCTGGGCCGATGCGCTGCGCGCCGCCGCCGGCGCCTGGCCGGGTGCGATGATCGAGGAGAAGGCGCACAGCCTGGTCGCGCACTATCGCCTCGCCCCCGCCCATGGCCCGGCATTGCGCCGCTTCATCGAGGTGATGATCGGCGATGGCGCCGGGCATGTCGAAATCCTGCCGGCCCGCATGGCGTTCGAGATTCGCGCCCGTGGCATCGGCAAGGGCCATGCGGTCCGTCATCTCATGACGCTGCCGCCCTTCGCCGGGCGGGTGCCGGTATTTGTCGGAGACGACGTGACGGACGAGGAAGGCATGCAGGCCGCCGAGGAACTGGGCGGCATCGGGCTGCACGTCGCCCGCGCGTTCGGCGGCCGGCCCGCCGCGGTGCGCCGGTGGCTCGCCCGCAGCGCGGACGCCCTGAACGAGGAGGCACGGCGTGGCTGAGCGGAAGATGGCCCCCCTCGACATGGCGGTGATCGGCAACTGCACCGTTGCCGCGCTGATCACCCCGCTGGCGCGCCATGTATGGTTCTGCTTTCCGCGGCTGGACGCCGATCCGCTGTTCAACGCCCTGCTGGGCGGGCGGGAGCCGCAGCGCGGCTTCATGGATGTCGTGCTGGCCGGCCACGCCGCATCCCGTCAGCGGTATATCGAGAACACCGCCGTGGTGGAGACGATCCTGACGGATTCGCGCGGCGGGGAGGTGCGGGTGGTGGATTTCTGCCCGCGCTTCCATCGCTTCGGCCGGATGTTCCGCCCGCCGATGATCGTCCGCCGCATCGAGAAGCTGTCCGGCCGGCCGCGCATCACCGTGCGGCTGCGGCCCACCTTCGATTATGGCGCGAGCAAGCCCACCATCAGCGTCGGCAGCAACCACATCCGCTTCATGGGGCCCGATGCGGTGCTGCGCATCACCACCGACATGTCGCTGTCGTACCTCGAACACGAGACCGATTTCGAACTGGACCGGCCGGTGAACCTGTTCATCGGCCCCGACGAATCGGTGCCCGACGCGCCGGACATGCTGGGCTACACATTCCTTCACGAAACGCAGTCCTACTGGCAGGACTGGGTGCGTGACCTGAGCGTGCCGTTCGACTGGCAGGAACCGGTGATCCGCGCGGCGATCACCCTGAAACTGTGCAGCTACGACGATACCGGCGGCATCGTCGCCGCGCTCACCACCTCCATCCCCGAAGCGCCAGGCTCCCGCCGCACGTGGGACTACCGGTTCTGCTGGCCGCGGGACGCCTATTTCACGGTGACGGCGCTGAACCGGCTGAGTGCGACGCGGACGATGGAAAACCAGTTGCGCTACCTGATCAACACGGTGCAGCGGGACACGGCGGCCGAGATCGCGCCGCTCTATCCGATCGCGCCGGGCGTGTCGCTGGAGGAGCGCATCGCCGATTCGCTGCCGGGCTTCCTCGGTGATGGGCCGGTGCGGATCGGCAACGCCGCCCATACCCAGCAGCAGAACGACGTGTATGGCGCGATCATCCTCACGGCCGCGCAGATGTTCTGGGATGAGCGGCTGCCGCATCGCGGCGATGCGTCCCTCTACCAGCAGCTCCGCCCGATCGGCGAGGCGGCGTGGAAATACGCGCTGGAGCCGGATGCGGGGCTGTGGGAATATCGTGGCCGGCTGCGCACCCACACCTTCTCGGCCGCCATGTGCTGGGCGGCGGTGCACCGGATGGGCCTGATCGCCCGCCGGGTGGGCGAAGACCAGGACGTGGCGGACTGGCTCGCGCGCGCCGAGACCCTGCGCGAGGAAATCCTGAAACGCGCCGTCGCCGGGGCCGATGGCTGGATTTCCGGCGTGCTGGACCGGCAGGTGGTCGATGCCTCGGTGCTGCTGCTGCCCGAGACCGGGCTGCTGCCGGCGAAGGACCCGCGCTTCCTGCGCACGCTGGATGTGGTCGCGGAGCGGCTGATGCACAACGGCCTGCTGATGCGCTACGAGGAGCCGGATGATTTCGGCCGCCCGGAAACCGCTTTCCTCGTCTGCACCTTCTGGTTCATCGATGCGCTCGCCTCCGTCGGCCGGCGGGATGAGGCGATGAAGCTGTTCGACAACGTGCTGAGCCACCGCAACCATGTCGGCCTGCTGTCGGAGGATGTGTCGCCGACGGATGGCGTGCTGTGGGGCAATTTTCCGCAGACCTATTCGCAGGTCGGGCTTATCCTCTCCGCAATGCGCCTGTCGCGCACGTGGGAGGAAGGATTGTGGCTCGCCTCGTAGTCGTCTCCAACCGTGTTCCGAACCCGGGCGAACGCGGCCCGCGCGCCGGCGGCCTCGCGGTCGCGCTCGCCGATGCGCTGACGCCCGGCACCCTGTGGTTCGGCTGGAGCGGCAAGCGCGCCACGGCGACGGGCACGGCTCCCACGGTGCAGGAATCCCACGGCATCACCTACGCCACCATCGACCTCGGCGAGACGGACTATCGTCGCTTCTATGTCGGCTTCGCCAACGGCGCGCTGTGGCCCCTGCTGCATTTCCGCCTGGGCCTGATGGATTTCCAGCGCGAGGATTACGAGGGTTACCGCGCCGTCAACCGCGCCTTCGCCGAAGCGCTCGCCCCGCTGCTGCGCCCCGACGATCTGGTATGGCTGCACGACTATCATCTGATCACCATGGCCGCCGAACTGCGCGCGCTTGGCGTGACCAACCGGATCGGCTTCTTCCTGCACATCCCGTTCGTCCCGCCGGCGATGCTGCAGGTGCTGCCGCGCGCGAACGAACTGCTGGAGGCCCTGTGCGCGTGCGATATCGTCGGCTTCCACACGCGCGAGCATCAGAACGCCTTTCTCGAATGCGCCGCCGTGATGCTGGGCGTGGAACCCGACGGCATGGGCTGGTTCACCTATGCCGGCCGCCGGGTGCACGCGATCGTCGATCCGATCGGCATCGATGCCGAAGGCTTCGCCCGCACCGCCGCGCGCGCGATCCGCGGCGTGGAGGCGGGGCGGCTGCGGGACAGTCTTTCAGACAGGGCGCTCGCGATCGGCGTCGATCGGCTCGATTATTCGAAGGGGCTGCCCAACCGCTTCCGCGCCTTCGGCCGGCTGCTGGCGGATTATCCGGAGCATCGCCGGCAGGTCAGCTTCCTCCAGGTCGCGGCCCGCTCCCGCGAGGATGTGGGGGATTATCAGCGCCTGCGCCGCGAACTCGACCGGATCGCCGGAGAGACCAACGGGCAGTATTCGGAATTCGACTGGACGCCGCTGCGCTACATGACGCGAGCGCTGCGCCGGCAGACCCTTGCCGGCTTCTATCGCGTCGCGCGCGTGGGCCTGGTCACGCCGCTGCGGGACGGGATGAACCTCGTGGCGAAGGAATACGTCGCCGCGCAGAACCCGGCCGATCCCGGCGTGCTCGTCCTCTCCCGCTTCGCCGGCGCGGCCGACGAACTGGCCGAGGCGCTGATCGTCAACCCGTTCGATGCGGACGAGATCGCCGAGGCGATGCACGTGGCGCTGAGCATGGACCAGGGCGAGCGGCGGGACCGCTGGCAGGCGCTGCGCGACAAGGTCTGGGCGTCCACCGCCAACCGCTTCTGCGCCACCTTCCTCTCCCATCTCGAAGGCGCTGCCTGACAGGTGGGATGAACCGAACGATTGCATCTGCGATATCGCAGTGCACAATAGGCCATGGCCATCACCGCCGATGACGCGCCCCTGATCCACCGCCTCGCCAGCGAGATGCTTGCGCTGACGAACCGGGCGCGCGAGCGGGCGGCGGAGGATCCGTTCGGCAATCCCGTGATGTCTGTCGCACTCGCCATCACCAGACGCATCGACCAGGGGCGGCTGACCGAAGCCGAAATCGGCGGCCTGGTCGCCCACCTGCGCGATCTCGCCTTTGCCGACCGTGCGCGGCGCCTTGCCGCCTATGTGGGCGGCATCGATGGTAGCGCTGTCATATTCAGCGGCCTCGCCGCGCGGATGGTGCGGCCGGACCCGGCCGACAGCGCGGTGCCGCTCGCGCAGTTCCGCGCCGGCATCGAGCGCCCGCGCTTCGCCGCCGTGTTCACGGCACATCCCACCTTCTCGCTGCCGCGCGCGGTGGGGCAGGCGCTGGCCGAGGCCGCATCCGGCCGGCCGCCGGCGGTGCGCTTTGCCAGCCACCGGCCGAACGCGGTGACTCTGATGGAGGAATTCGAGCAGGCGGCCGCCGCCATCGCGCATGGGCGCGATGCGCTGGACGCGCTGGCCGCCGCCTTGCTGGCGGCCGCTCGCGCCTGCTGGCCGGATCGCTGGACCGGGATCGACCCGCGCCCGGTGATCCTGGCAAGCTGGGTCGGCTACGACACCGACGGCCGTACCGACCTCGGCTGGTGGGATACGCTGCGGCTGCGGCTGCGGATGAAGGCGCTGCAACTGGCCCGCATCCAGCGCCAGTGCGCCGCACTGCCTGCCGGCGTGGCGCTGGCCGAACGTGCCGGCATCGCGCTGGCGGCCACCGAAGATCAGATCGGGGCCTGTCCGGCGGACGCGAACCCGGACGCGGTGGCCGCCTTCGCCGCCGCGCTGGTCGGTGGCCGGGAAGCGGCGATGACCACGTCCCGCCCGCTGCTCGACCTGTTCGCCTCCGCGCTCGCAGCCGCCGCCGACGATGCGGAACGCCAGGCGCTGTGCGTGGCTCGTGCCGGGCTGGTCGCTCATGGTCTTGCGCTCGCGCATACGCATGTCCGGCTCAACGCCGCGCAGGTTCACAACGCGGCCCGACAGCGCCTGGGTCTCGACGATCCGCCGGCCGATCCGTCCCGCCGGCGGGTGCTGCTGGCCGCGATCAACGCGGCGCTGGACGGGGTGGTAGCGCAACCAGTCGATTTCGGCGCCCTGCTCGCCGAGCAGGCCTCGGCGGCGCGGCTGATGATGACGGTGGCGCAGATCGTGAAGCATATCGACGCGGAGACGCCGGTGCGCTTCCTGATCGCCGAGACCCAGACCGGCTACACGCTGCTCGCCGCCCTGTGGCTCGCCCGGCTGTTCGGCATCGCCGAGCGCATCGAGATCAGCCCGCTGTTCGAAACGGCGGATGCGCTGGCCCAGGGCGTGCGGGTGATCGAGGAGGCGCTGCGCAGCCCGCACTGGCGTGCCTACCTGCGCGCCACCGGGCGGATGTGCCTGCAATTCGGCTATTCGGATTCCGGCCGCTACGTCGGCCAGCTCGCGGCGAGCTACCTGATCGAGCGGCTGCGGCTGAAGCTCGCGGAAACCCTGGGCAGGCATGGCCTTTCCGGCATCGAGATCGTGCTGTTCGACACCCATGGCGAAAGCATCGGCCGCGGCGCCCATCCCGGCTCGCTCGCCGACCGGCTCGCCTATCTCTCGCCGCTGGCCAGCCGCCAGGCGTTTCGGGCGGCCGGGATCCCGGTGCGGGAGGAAAGCGCGTTCCAGGGCGGCGACGGCTACCTGCTGTTCGGCACGCCGGAACTCGCATTCGCCACCGTTGCCGGGGTCGCCGCGCATGCGCTGGGCAGCGTCGAGGGGCCGGCCGATCCGATCTACGCGGATGCGGATTTCGCCGCGGATTTCTTCGCGACCCTGCGCGGCGGCATGGAGGAGCTGGTCGAGGACCCCGGCTACGCCGCCCTGCTGGGCGCCTTCGGGCCCTCATTGATCGACCGCACCGGCTCGCGCCCCGCCGCGCGGCAGACCGATGGCATGGGTGCCGCCGTGGCGATCCGCCACCCGCGGGAATTGCGGGCGATCCCGAACAACGCCATCCTCCAGCAGCTCGGCTGGTGCGCGAACACGCTGCAAGGCCTGGGCGCGGCGGCTTCCCGCCAGCCGGAGCCGTTCGAGGAGCTGCGCCAGACCTCCCCGCGCTTCCGCCGCGCGCTCGGCCTCGCGGCGCACGGGCTCGCCCATTCCGATCTGGACGTGTTGAGGGCGGTGATCGGCACGCTCGATCCCGGCTCATGGCTCGATCGCGCGGGGCATGCGCGGCTGCCCGGCCGCGCCGAGGCGCTGATGGCCGTGGCCGGCACGCTGGAGGGCCTGGCGCTCTGGGCGCCGGCGCTGGCGATGTTCCGCCGCATCCAGCAGGACCATCTGCGGCTGCGCGCGGCCTGGCCCGATGCGCCGCGCATGGCGGCGCGGGAGATGCTGCTGCATGCGCTGCGCCTCGCGCTGATCCACCGCATCTGGCTGCTGGCCGCGGCCATCCCGGATTTCTCGCCGCGCCACGGCGTCACCCGCGCCGCCTTGCAGGCGCGCATCCTGCGCCTCGATGTGCCGGCGGCGCTGGATTTCCTTGAGCAGGTATTCCCGGCCGCACCCGACCCGGCCGCCGGCCGTGACTTCGGGGAGCCGCGCGCGCCACATGCCCGCACCGCCTATGCCCGCGAGCACGCCGAAATCTTCGCCCCGATGGGCCGGCTGTTCGCGCTGGTGCGGGAGATCGGCGCGGCGATCAGTCACGAGGTGGGCGCTTTCGGCTGAGCCGGATGCCCGCGCGGTAACGAAATCGTTGCAATCCGTGCCTGTCCTGCGCGATGCTCCCTTATCGCTGCAACCGCGGCGATCCGGCCTTGCCGGAGGAGGGCAGCCATGGGCGTCCGACATCACAAGAGAACATCGTTTATCAAATCCTTGATATCACGAATTTTTGGCCACGGAACAGGGCTGAATACGGTCTCCGGCAGCGGCGTGGCCTATCATCATCGGCACGGCTGGCAACACAGCCATCCGTCGGCCCGGCCCGGGATCGGGCCGGTGCTTCTGGGCGTGCTCTCCGTCGTGCTGATGTTTGCGCTGCTGGCTGCGCTGTACAGCCCGAACTGAGCGTTGCTGTTCCTGCATCCGGCAGTCTAGGACGGGGCCGCACGCCGTCCCTGACCGGAGATCCGCCATGCCTGTTCATGCCCGCATCGCCGAGGTGACCGAGCGCATCGCGCGCCGCAGCCACGATCCGCGCGCCCGCTATCTTGACCGGATCGCGGCGGCGCGACCGGCGGGTACGGGCCGGCAGCGGCTGGGCTGCGCCAATCTTGCCCACAGCTTCGCCGCCTGCGGCCCCGGCGACAAGGCGATGCTGCGCGAAGGCGCCGGCCCCAACCTCGGCATCGTCACCGCCTATAACGACATGCTCTCGGCGCATCAGCCCTACGAGCGCTTTCCGGAGCTGATCCGTGAGGCCGCCCGCGCGGCCGGCGGCACCGCGCAGGTGGCGGGCGGGGTGCCCGCGATGTGCGACGGGGTGACGCAGGGCGAGGCAGGGATGGAGCTGTCGCTGTTCTCGCGGGACGTGATCGCGCTGTCCACGGCGGTTGCGCTGTCGCACCAGACCTTCGATGCGGCGGTGTTCCTCGGCGTCTGCGACAAGATCGTGCCCGGCCTCGTGATCGGCGCGCTCGCCTTCGGGCATCTGCCGGGTGTGTTCATTCCCGCCGGGCCGATGGTGTCGGGCCTGCCGAACGATGAGAAATCGAAGGTCCGGCAGCTTTACGCCGAAGGCAAGGCGGACCGCGCTGCGTTGCTGGAGGCGGAGGCCCGATCCTACCACGGGCCGGGCACCTGCACCTTCTATGGTACCGCTAACACCAACCAGATGCTGATGGAGATCATGGGCCTGCACCTGCCCGGCGCCTCCTTCGTCAACCCGAACACCCCGCTGCGCGACGCGCTGACCCGTGCCGCCGCGGAGCGGGCGCTGGCGATGACCGCGCTGGGGAACGACTACACGCCGCTGGGCCGGCTGCTGGACGAGCGCGCTTTCGTGAACGGCGTGGCGGGGCTGCTGGCCACCGGCGGCTCGACCAACCACACGATCCATCTGCCGGCGATGGCCGCCGCGGCCGGCATCCGCCTGATGTGGGAGGATTTCGCGGATCTGGCCGAGATCGTGCCGCTGCTCACCCGCGTCTATCCGAACGGCAAGGCGGATGTGAACCATTTCCACGCGGCGGGCGGCATGGGCTTCCTGATCGGGCAACTGCTGGAGGCGGGGCTGCTGCATCCGGACGCAGGGTCGATCTGGGGCGGCAGCATCAGCGGCTATGCGCTGGAGCCGGTGCTGGAGGCCGATGGCGGGCTGGGCTGGCGGGAAGCGGCCACGGAAAGCGGCGATGCGGCGGTGCTGCGGGGCGCGGCGGCTCCGTTCCAGGCCACCGGCGGGCTGGCGGTGCTGGAAGGCGATCTGGGCCGGGCGGTCATCAAGACCTCCGCCGTCGCGCCCGAGCGGCATGTGATCGAGGCGCCGGCGCGGGTGTTCCATTCGCAGGAGGAATTGCAGGCGGCGTTCAAGGCCGGCGTGCTGACCGGCGATTTCGTGGCGGTGGTGCGGTTCCAGGGGCCGAAGGCGAACGGCATGCCCGAACTGCACAAGCTGATGCCGCCGCTGGGCGTGCTGCAGGACCGCGGCCAGCGCGTCGCGCTGGTGACGGACGGGCGGATGTCCGGCGCGTCCGGCAAGGTGCCGGCGGCGATCCATGTGACGCCGGAGGCGGCGGAAGGCGGGGCGATCGCGAAGATCCGCGAGGGCGATATCGTGCGCATCGACGCGCCGGGGCGGCGGCTGGACGTGCTGGTGGATGCGGCCGAATGGGCGGTGCGGGCGCCGGTGGTGGCCGATCTGTCGGGATCGCATGCCGGCACCGGGCGCGAGCTGTTCGCCGCCTTCCGCGCGATGGCCAGCCCCGCCGATGCGGGGGCGGCGATCTTCTGACCGGTCAGTCCTGCGCCCTGGTGGCTGCGGCCGGGGCGCTCAGCGTGCGCAGATAGGCGATGATGTCACGCCGCCGCGCCGGATCATCGACATGATAGGGCATCAGTGCGCCGGGGACGAACGCCTGCGGGTTGGCGAGCCATTTGTCCAGCCGGCCGGCGGTCCAGACGAAATCGGCCTTGGCGAGACCTGACGAGTACGGGTAGCCGCCGGTGCTGCCCGCCTTGCGGCCGAACACCCCGCGCAGCCCCGGGCCCTCCTTCGCGTGATCGAGCCCGTGGCAGGCGCTGCACGTCTGGGCGAACAACTGCTGCCCGGCGGCGGCGGATGGCGGGGCGGAGGAGAACCGCGCCAGATCGGCGGCGCCCTTCGGCTTCAGGGACTGGAAGAAGGTGTAGGACAGGGTGATCTGGTCCACATCGGCGGTGTTCGGATCGCTCGCCAGCCGCGGATCGACGAAGAAATCGACCGGCATCTCCACCTTCTGGCCTGCGCCCAGCCGTTCCTCGGTGAAGCAGAAGCACTGGATCTTCTTGAAATAGATCCCGGCCTTCGCGGGTGTGACGTTGAAGGTGGCGTGGCCGACGATGGCGTGGTCCGCTCGGTTCTGCGCCTCGAAGAACACCAGCGCCTGCTGGCCGAGCTTGATCCTCACCTGGCTCTGCACCGGTTCGAACCGCCAGGGCATGCCGGGGGCGACGTTGGTGTTGAAGAACACGGTCACGGTCTTGCCCGCGAGCTTCGCGGTATCCGCCGCCACGCGCTGGGTGGTGCCGTTCGCCCCCGTTACCTGGCAGAACAGCCGATAGAGCGTGACGGAATAGGAGACGAGCGTCGTCATCACGCCGAGGGCGGCGAAAATGAAGACGAGGGTGGCGGCCTTCTTCAGCTTGCGGCGATCCACGTTCAGGCTCCTGCGCGGGCGGTGTGCCCAGGCAGGGGGTAGATGCCCCCGGATGGTGCGGCGCGCAACATCGGAAGGCCGACCCCAGCCGCGGTGCGGGTCTGGCCGCCATGCCCTGGCGCTGCTCCGCACCGCGCGGCTTTCCCGGTATCGTCCGCTCCGCGGGAGGATGCGCATGGCGTTGCGGCGAACCGATCGGCGACCGGCCCTGCGCGATTCCGCAGCCGATACCGTGCGCGGCATCGGGCTTGTGCTGCTGGCGGTGGCGGTCATCACCCTTGGCGACACCGCGGCGAAATGGGCGCTGCCGGCGGCCGGCGTGGGGCTCGTGATGGTCGGGCGCGGGGTATTCGGGGTGGTGACCATCCTCGGCATCGTCATCGCCTCGGCCGGCGGCGTGTGGCCGGCGTGGCGACGGCTGCGCCCGGTGCGCTGGCGGCTGCTCGCGGTGCGCAGCCTCCTGCAAGGCGTGTCCA
>DATKQI010000022.1:0-5383 GCA_035532755.1 Acetobacteraceae bacterium | reverse complement strand
CGTCGCCGAGGCGGGTGCGGGCGGTGCGCGGGTCGAGCGCCTGGAGCTGGCCGATGCGGGTGATGCCGATGCTTCCGAGGCGGCGGACCATGGCGGGGCCGATGCCGGGGAGCAGGCCGACCGGCTCGGGCGCGAGCAGGGTGGGGGCGTCCGCGCCGAGGACGGCGAAGCCGCGCGGCTTGTCGCGCTCGGCGGCGAGCTTGGCGAGCAGGCGGTTGGGGGCGAGGCCGATCGAGACGGTGACGCCGACCGTGGCCTCCACCTGGCGGGCGAAGCGGGTGAGCACGGCGGCGGGCGGGGCGCCGTGCAGGGCCTCGGTGCCGGCGAGGTTCAGCACCGCCTCGTCGATCGAGAGCGGCTGGACGAGCGGGGTGAGGGCCTCCATCAGCGTGCGGATGCGGCGCGCTGCTGCGACGTATTTCGCCATGTCCGGGCGGATGACGACGGCATCGGGGCAGAGCGCGCGGGCCTTGAACATCGGCATCGCGCTTTTCACCCCGCGCAGCCGGGCGATGTAGCAGCAGGCGGCAACCACGCCGCGGTGCCCGCCGCCCACGATCACGGGGGTGGTGGCAAGCTCCGGGCGCTCATGCTTCTCCACGCTCGCGTAGAACGCATCGCAGTCGATATGGGCGATGGCGAGCGTGAACAGCTCGGCGTGGCGGACGAGCCGGTGGCTGCCGCAGGCCGGGCAGCGCGTGGCATCCTCCGCCGGGACCGCATCGCAGTCTCGGCAGAGCGCGGGCATCTACCTGGCCGGCCAGAGCCAGGCGGCGCCGCGCACGCCTGACGAATCGCCATGCTTGTTGGGCAGGATGGGCGTCGTGACGACATCGCTGAACACGTAGCGCTTCAGCAGCTCCGGCACCTGCACGTAGAGATGCGCCATGTTGGACAGGCCGCCGCCGAGCACGATGGCATCGGGGTCGATCATGTCGATCACCACGGCAAGGCCGCGGGCGAGGCGGTCGGCGTGCCGGTCGAGCGCGGCTTGCGCCTTCGCATCCCCGGCGGCAGCGCGGGCCGGCAGGCCGGAGGCATCGCGCGCGCCCGGGCCGTCGCAGTCGGCGGCGAGGCCGGGGCCCGCCAGCACGGTTTCGAGGCAGCCGTGCAGGCCGCACCAGCAGCGCTGGAGGGACGCCTGTTCGGCCGGCGAGGCCCAGGGGAGCGGGGTGTGACCCCATTCGCCGGCGATCCGGTGGCGGCCCTGGAGCACCTTGCCATCGACCACGATGCCGCCCCCGCAGCCGGTGCCGACAATCACGCCGAACACCACCCCGCAGCCGGCGGCCGCGCCGTCCGCCGCTTCGGACAGGGCGAAGCAGTTGGCATCGTTCGCGACCCGCACTTCACGGTCCAGCAGGCGGGACAGGTCATCCTCGAATGCGTGGCCGTTGAGGGCGTTGGAGTTGGCGTTCTTCACGAGCCCGGTGGCCGGGCTGATGGTGCCCGGAATGCCGACGCCCACGGTTGCCATGGTGCCGAGTTCGGCTTCCGTCCGGTGCACCAGATCGGCGAGCAGGCCGATGGCGGCATCGTAGCCGACCGGGGTGGCGGTGCGGCGGCGCAGGATCAGGCTGCCGTCGGGCGCGAGGGCCGCGATTTCGATCTTGGTGCCGCCGAGGTCGATGCCGATGCGATGGCTCATGGGGTGCGCTTCTTCATGGGGGCGCACTCTGGCCAAGGCGGCGCGCTTGCTCAACCCCCACCTTGCTCGAAACCCCCGCCTTGCCCAAAGCCCCTGGGGCACCGCAGGATGGGTGGATGAGCGAGACCGTGCTGGATGTGAAGCAGATGAGCTGCCCGTTGCCGGTGCTGCGGGCAAACCGGGCGCTGCGGGGCATGGCGCCCGGCGCGCGGCTGCGGGTGCTGGCGACCGATCCGGCATCGGTGAAGGATTTCCAGGCGTTCTGCCGGGAAACCGGCCATGCGCTGGTGGCCTGGAGCGAGGAGGCGGGGGTGTACAGCTTCACCATCCGCCGCCGCGCGGAAGACCCCGCACCGGCGGAGGATTAGCCGTGCCGGTTGCGCTGATCACTCACCCCGCCGGCCTCGATCATGACACCGGGCCGGGCCATCCCGAATGCGCGGACCGGCTGAGGGCGGTGCTGGCTGCGCTGGAGGCGGAGGCATTCGCGCCGTTGCTGCGCGAATCGGCCCCGCTGGCGAGCGAGGCGCAGCTGGGGCGGGTGCATCCGGCCGAGTATGTGCGCGCGATCCTGTCGATCCGGCCCGCGCCGGGCGAAGCCGTGCAGATCGATCCCGACACGCGGATGAGCGCGGGGAGTGCGGAGGCGGCGCAGCGCGGGGCGGGGGCGGCGGTGGCGGCGGTGGATGCGGTGATGGAGGGCTGGGCGCGCGCCGCCTTCGCCGCCGTGCGCCCGCCGGGCCACCATGCCGAGCCGGCGCGGCCGATGGGGTTCTGCCTGTTCAACAACGCCGCCGTGGCCGCCCTGCACGCCCGCGCGCAATGGGGGCGGCAGCGCGTGGCGGTGGTGGATTTCGACGTGCACCACGGCAACGGCACGCAGGCGATGTTCGAGGCGGACCCGGAGCTGTTCTACGGATCGAGCCATCAGTATCCTTGCTATCCCGGCACGGGGACAGAGGACGAGCAGGGCGTGGCGGGAAACATCGTCAACGCGCTGCTTCCGCCGGGGGCGAACGGCGTGGCGTTCCGCGCGGCATGGAGCCGGCGCATCCTGCCGGCGCTGGAGGCGTTCGCACCCGATTTCCTGATCGTCTCTGCCGGGTTCGATGCGCACAGGGCCGATCCGCTGGCGCAGCTGCGGGTGGAGACGGCGGATTTCGCGTGGCTGACGACGGAACTGCTGGGCGTGGCGCGCCGGCATTGCGACGGGCGGATCGTCTCGGTGCTGGAGGGCGGGTACGACCTTCATGCGCTCGCGGCGTCGGCCGCGGTGCATGTGGATGCGTTGATGCGGGGGTAGGGGCGGCGGCGATTACTTGTCCGGGGGCTTGCGACCCGCTCCGCTGGCGTGGAAGCCCTGCCATTCGGCCAAGCCCTCCAACTTTCCTTCGCCGATCTCGGCGGCGAGCCCGCGGACCCAAGCGAGTTCCGCTTCCCGCAACCGCCAGCGGTACTCGGCCTCGATCATGAACAGGCGGGGGACCTTGCGGCTGGCGACCAGCGTTCTCAGCGCTTCTGCCTGCGCCAGTTCGATCTCAAGCCGCAGGCAGCGCTGTTCGAGCAGCCGGGCGGCGTCGGCCGGCGCCAGCACGGGCAGCAATGAAAGCCCGGCTTCGAACTGCGTGTATTCGCGCGCGGGGTTGCAGATCAGGTCGCTCAGCCAGTCGATCAGCTCGTGCCGGCCGGCATCGGTGATCCGGTAGATCGTGCGTTCCGGCCGGTTGCCGGCGCGCTCCGTCTCCTGCGGCTCGATCAGCTTGTGGCGGGCGAGACCCTCCACCACGGTGTAGAGCGAGCCGTAGTTGAGCTTGATGCTCTCGTCCTTGTGGCGCTCGCGCATCGTGGCGGCCATTTCGTACGGGTGCATCGGCCGTTCGAACAGGCAGGCGAGCACGGCCAGGGCGAGCGGATTGGCGACCTTGCGCCGGCCGCTCATGCGGCTTGTTCCCGCGCTTGCGTTTCCCGGAACAGGATGCGGGCCAGCACGCCGGCGAGCGTGGCGGATGGGTCAGGCATGGCGCCGTGCGATCGCCAAGCGATGAACCCGTCGGGCCGGACCAGCAGCGCGCCTGCCGGGGCGAGGCCGGTGCGCGCCAGGAATGCGCCGTTTGTGTCGATCAGGTCGGTGCCGACCCGATAGGATGCGAGCGGCACGTTCAGCCGCGCCGACGCGAGGCGTGCCGCCTCTGTCCAGCCGGCGCCGTCCGGCCCCGCCAGCAGGACGAAACCGCGGCCGGCGAGATCGAGCGTCGAGACCGGGCGGCCGCCGAGCAGCATCGGCACATGGGCGAGCCGGGTGCCGGGCCGGCCCGTGGGATGCAGCGGGTCCTCGGCCGGCTGCAAATCATCCGCCGTGTCTGGGACGATGGCGGCGGAGCGGTAGCGATAGCCGGTCGCGACGGAGATGTAATCGACCTCCGTGCCGGAGCCTGAAAGCTCCGTGCGGTCTGGGCGCAGGCGTTCCACGTAGTTCGCCGTCTGGCGCGCGACGGTGAGGGCCGCGACGGGGTGCCGCTCGGCCTCGTAGGTTTCCAACAGCCCCGGGCCGGCATGGCCTTGCAGCACCATCGCGAGCTTCCAGGCGAGATCGGCCGCATCCTGCATCGCCGTCTGGCCGCCGAGGCCGCCGGTGGGCGGCATGGTGTGCACGGCATCGCCGGCGAGGAACACCCGGCCCGCCGCCATGCGATCGGCAAGCTGCGCCGACATCTCCCACGGCATGACATCGAGCACCTTCACCTCCAGTTCGGGCAGGCCGAGGGCGGCGCGCACCATGCTGACGCAGCGCGCCACGGTATAGTCGGCCGCACTCTCCCGCGCCGGATCGTACTCGACCGAGACCTGGCCCACACGCGGATCGTCCGTGCTGATGAAAGCGCCGGTGAAGCCGGGGTTCTGCAAATAGTAGAGCACGAAACCCCGGCCGCGCAGCAGCGGGGCGAGATCGGCCTCGAACAGGATCGACATGTTGTGCGACAGCGTGCCATGCCCCCGCGCGCCGATGCCGAGCCCCTGGCGCGCCGGGCTGCGATTGCCGTCTGCCGCAATGAGGTAGTCCGCGCGGAGATGGGTCTCGCTCCCGCTGGCGACATCGCGCAGCGTGGCTGACACGCCTTCAGCATCCTGCGTGAAGCCGGCGAGTTCGGTCGAGAAGCGGATTTCCGCGCCCAGGGCGCGGGCGTGCCGCAGCAGGATGGGCTCGATGCGGTCTTGCCCGGCGGTGCAGGCCGGGGCGGGGGACAGCGACGAGATGTCCATCTCCCCCGGCGCCAGGAGAGTGCGGATTTCCCACCCGGCGACGCTTTCGGCGATGACGATGGAGAAATCGGAGAAATCCGACGCACCGGTCCGGCACAGATCGTCCGTAAGCCCGGGCACGCCTTGCAGCAATTCCATACTGCGCAGGTTGACGCCGCGCGCTCGCGGATGGCGGGAAGTGGACGCCCTGCGTTCGACCAGGAGGCAGGGGACGCCGCGCCAGGCGAGCAGCGTGGCGGCGGTGAGCCCGGCAAGCCCGGCGCCAGCGATGAGGACGGGGATGTGGCGAGGGGACACGGGTGGTTCCTCATTTATACACGTATATAAATATCCTGATTAGAATATACGGTCAAATACCAAGCTTGGAGGCCAGCTTGGTGTTCCACTCCGGTGTTCAGGGCGGCGTCGTGGGCCGCTCTGCGCCAAGCCGCTGTCCCAGCAGCGCCAGCAGCATCTGCCACCATTCGCCGTGGC
>DATKQI010000021.1:0-4208 GCA_035532755.1 Acetobacteraceae bacterium | reverse complement strand
AAGCTCGATCCGCCCGGTGGCGCCCGGCGCGCGGGGCGCGGAGGGGGACAGCGTGGTCGGGCTGGGCGCGGTGCGCACCGGCAGGGCGTGGCGATCGGCCTGCTGCAGAAGTGTGGCGAGCTGGGTGCCGGAGATTTCCGGCGCCGCCACAACCAGCAGCGCGGGCAGCCGGTCTTCCGCGCGCAGCCGATCCAGCACCGCCCCCGCTTCATCGACCGAACCCAGGATGAGGTGGCCCTGGATGCGCCGCCCGGTCTGCCGGCTGCCCAGGGCGAGGATGCCGGCGACGTGGAACTGTGCCGGCCGATCCTGGGCGAGCGCACGGATGAACACGTCCGCCGCCTCCCCGCTGCCGACCAGCAGCACGGATTGCGCCTCCTCGGCCAGCGCGATGCGCCCCTGCAGCAGCCGGTAGCCGACGCGCGGGCCGGCCAGGAACAGCAGCAGCGTCAATGCCAGGATGACCGGGAAGCCGGCGCTGGGCCAGCCCACGCCGGCCGCGCGCAGCAGCGCCGAGGCGATAGCGGCGGCCACCGCCGCGCTGCCGGCCACCGCCACGAGGTCGCCGAGGCCGGCGAAGCGCCAGTACTGGCGCGAGAGCCGGAACGGCAGCCCCGCCAGCCAGATCGACACCGCCCCCGCCGGCAGCACCCAAAGCGGCGCGAACGGGTACCCGCCGGGCATGGCGAGCCACCGCGCCACCGGCATGGCGGCGGCGGCAAGCAGCCCGTCCAGAACGAAATTGAGCACGATCCGGGGCAATGAGCGTCGGGTGGACATGAACCGCGTATAGACCATTGCAACGCGCCGGGTCAGCCGCCGTTTCGACACCCCGGCCCGGAGCCTATTCCTCGATGCCGACCAGCCCGCGGGCGAAATCGGCGGCATCGAACGGCCGCAGGTCGGCAGCCTGCTCGCCCACGCCGACGGCGTGCACCGGCAGGCCGAAGGCCTCGGCCAGCGCCACCACCACGCCGCCACGGGCCGAACCGTCGAGCTTCGTCACGATCAGGCCGGACACGTCCACCATTTCCTTGAACACGCGCACCTGCGCCACCGCGTTCTGGCCGGTGGTGGCATCCAGCACCAGCAGCACCGAGTGCGGCGCCGTGGCGTCCTGCTTGCGCAGCACGCGCACCATCTTGCGCAGTTCCTCCATCAGCGCCGCCTTGTTGTGCAGCCGCCCGGCGGTGTCGATCAGCAGCAGGTCCGCCGCCTCGGCCCGCGCGCGGGTCAGCCCGTCGAAGGCGAGGCCGGCGGCATCGGCATTCGCCGGGCCGACGATCACCGGCGCGCCGGTGCGGCTGCCCCAGATTTCGAGCTGCTCCACCGCCGCCGCGCGGAATGTGTCCCCGGCCACCAGCATCGGGCGCAGCCCCTGCTCCCGGTAGAACTGGGCGAGCTTGCCGATGGTGGTGGTCTTGCCGGTGCCGTTCACCCCCACCACCAGCACCACGTGCGGGGCATGCGCCGGCTCGATGGCAAGCGTCAGCGCGACGGGGGCGAGGATGGCCGCGATCTCCTCCGCCAGGGCCGTTTTCACCTCGGTCTCCGTCACCTCCTTGCCGAAGCGGGTGCGGCGGAAGGCGGCGATGATGCGTCCGGCGGCGGCGGGGCCCAGATCGGCGCCGATCAGCAGCTCCTCCAGCTCCTCCAGCGCCTGCTCGTCCAGCTTGCGCTTGGTCAGCACCGCGCCGATGCCCTGGGTGAGCTTCTGCGTGGAGCGCGCGAGGCCCTGCTTCAGCCGGGAGAAGAAGCCGCCGATCGCCATGGATCAGGCCGGCTCCGCCAGCAGCCCATCGACGTTGCAGCCGGTAACGCGGGCACGCGTCACCTGCCCTGGCGGAACGGCCGCGCTCAGCCGGACCGGGCAGAAATGCTCGGTGTGGCCGGTCCCGCCACTTTCGGCCAGCACGGCCGCCTCGCGCCCGACCTGTGCGGCGTAGAAGCCCTGCGCCGCCCGCGCGCCGGCCGCCCGCAGCCGCGCGGCGCGTTCGCGGCGGAGCGGCTTGGGCACGGCCGGCATGCGCGCGGCCGGGGTGCCGGGGCGTTCGCTGTAGGGGAACACGTGCAGGAAATGCAGCCCGGCATCCTCGATCAGCGCGAGGGTCTCGTCGAACAGCGCATCGGTCTCGGTGGGGAAGCCGGCGATCAGGTCCGCACCCAGGGCGATCCCCGGGCGCAGTTCCCGCGCCCGGCGGGCGACCGCGAGCGCATCGGCGCGCAGGTGCCGCCGCTTCATCCGCTTCAGGATCAGGTCGCTGCCCGCCTGGATCGACAGGTGCAGGTGCGGCATCAGCCGCGGCTCCTCGGCGACCAGCCGCCACAGGTCGTCGTCGATCTCGCACGGGTCGAGCGAAGACAGGCGCAGCCGCGGCAGTTCGGGCACCAGGGCGAGCAGCCGGCGCACCATCTGCCCCAGGCCCGGCCGGCCCGGCAGATCGCCGCCGTAGCTGGTGATGTCCACCCCGGTCAGCACCACCTCCCGATAGCCGGATTCGACGAGGGCGCGCACCTGGGCCACCACCGCGCCGATCGGCACGCTGCGGCTGGGGCCGCGGCCGTAGGGGATGATGCAGAAGGTGCAGCGATGGTCGCACCCCTGCTGCACCTGCACGAAGGCGCGCGCGCGGCCGGCGAACTCGGTCACCAGATGCGCCGCCGTTTCGGTGGCCGCCATGATGTCCGCGACCGCCGATCCCGCATCCGCCTGCCAGCTTTCCGGCCGCAGCTTCTCGATGTTGCCCAGCACGCGCGCCACGCCGGGCAGGCCGGCCCAGGCTGCAGGATCGATCTGCGCGGCGCAGCCGGTGACGACGATGCGGGCCGCCGGGTCCGCCCGGTGGGCGCGCCGGATCGCCTGCCGCGCCTGGCGCTCGGCCTCGGCGGTGACGGCGCAGGTGTTGACGATGACGGTGCCCGGCAGGCCCGCCCCATCGAGGCCGGCCGCTGCGGCATGGCCGCGCATCACCTCGCTTTCATAGGTGTTGAGCCGGCAGCCGAAGCTGAGCACCTCGATGCTCATCCCGCGATCCCGTCCAGGCTGATCCGGCCGGTGAAGGCGGTGGCGACCGGGCCGGTCATCAGCACATGGTTGTTCTCCGCCCACGCGATCTCCAGCTCCCCGCCATCGACGATCACCGTGGCCACCCGGCCCGTGAGGCCGCGGCGGTGGGCGTTCACCAGGGCGGCACAGGCGCCGGAGCCGCAGGCGCGCGTGAGGCCGGCGCCGCGTTCCCACACCCGCAGGCGCAGCCGGTCCGGCGACAGGATGTGCGCGAAGCCGATATTGGCGCGGTCGGGGAAAATCGGGTCGTGCTCCAGCGCCGGGCCGAGGGTTTCGACCGGCAGGGCCGACACGTCGGCCACGAAGAAGGTCGCGTGCGGGTTGCCCATGGAGACCGCCGCCGGATCGGCGATGCCGCCGGCCGCCAGATCGAGGTGCAGCGTGTCCATGGGTCGGGCGAGCGGCACTTCGTCCCAGGACAGGCGTGGGGCGCCCATGTCCACGCTCACCCGCCCGTCCGCCAGCACCTCGGCGGGAAGGTCGCCCGAGACGGTGCGGATGATCTGGCCGCGCCGGCCGGTCTGGCGGAACAGCAGATCGGCCACGCAGCGGGTGGCATTGCCGCAGGCCCCGGCTTCGGACCCGTCGGGGTTGCGGATGCGCATGAACACGTCCGCCCCGTTCGCCGCCGGCTCCAGCGTGATCAGCTGGTCGCAGCCCACGCCGCGCTGCCGGTCGGCCACCCTGCACACCTGGGCAGGCGTGAGGCCGAGCGGAGCCGCGCGTTCGTCGAACACGACGAAATCGTTCCCCGCGCCGTGCATCTTGGTGAAGACCGCCTGCATCGCATGGCTTATATGGGCGCGCGGCAGGCCCGCAAAGGCCCGACTTCGCATGACCGTCCTTGGGCCGTCCTTGCGTATGGGAGCGGCCTTCGCTATACGCCTGCCCCTGTTCGCGCGCCGGGCCAGATCGAGGGCATGCCCGGCCGCGACGCTTGTGGTGCGCTCAGCACTCGCAAGCCTGTGGAAGAAAGGAGTTCAAATGCCCAAGATGAAGACGAAGTCGTCGGTGAAGAAACGCTTCAAGATCACCGCGACAGGCAAGGTTCTCGCCGGACCCGGCAAGAAGCGCCACAATCTGATGGCCCGCAGCCAGAAGGTGAAGCGCGCCAATCGCGGCAGCCAGGTTCTGACCCATG
>DATKQI010000020.1:0-3185 GCA_035532755.1 Acetobacteraceae bacterium | reverse complement strand
CTCAATTTCCTGGTCCGGTCGGACGACCGGCTGGGTGGCCGCACACCGATCGAGGTGCTGCGCGATGGCGATGTCGATCTGGTGGTGTCGGCCGCGCGTGGCGTGGGCGTGCAGGGCGGATGAGGGGAACCACGCCGGAGCTTCCTCCCCGCCCGCCCGCCGACCTTGCGAAGCGCACGCCGCTGGAAGTCAAGATCCAGAAGGGCGAGACGCTGCATCGGTTTTTCACGAAGGGCAACGACCCGATCCACTTTGATCGGGGCCGGGATGGCCGCCTGAACGCGCCGGACGACAGCTACGGTGTGCTCTATGCCGCCAAGGCGGCGCGTGGCGCCTTCGCCGAGACCTTCCTGCGCAATCCGGGCCTCACCCAGTTGCCAACGGACCTGCTTGCCAGCAAGGCCCATGTCACGCTGGAGGCGCTGCTGCCGCTGAAGCTTGTGAGGATGGCCGGGCCGGGACTCGCGCGGATCGGCGCCACCGCGCAGGTGGTCCACGGCGGCAGGCCCTATGACAACCCGCAGACCTGGTCCGGGGCGTTGCACCGGCATCCTGGGGACTATGACGGGATTGCCTACAATGCCCGTCATGACGACGAAGCCTTATGCTACGCGATCTTCGAGCGCGCCGCGAAGGCGGTGCGCGAAGCGGCGCGCGCAACCGACCTGGATCAGGCCTGGTTTTGGGATATCGCCGACTCCTATGGCGTCGGCCTCGCCCCATAAATAGTCGAATGCAGTCGCCGACAATCTTGATGAACAAACGTCGTCCTTTTGCCGTTCTCCGCTCCAAGGCGACCGTTCCGCTCCCGGCCAACTTCCGCCGCTGCCAACCGGCCGGCCGATCGGCAACAATAGGTCCGGAAGCGGCATTCAAACCGCCCCCACCCAATCTGCTCCGCACCCGTTCCGCCCGGCGCCCAAAGCCGCACACCCATCGCGCCCCGCAACACGCCGTCGGCCGGTCGGCACGGCCCCGCCCCGCCCGACCCGCCGCCGCGCGCTGGCCCCCCCGTAAATTCCGCGCCACACTCCGCCCCGCCCGACCGGAGGCTCCGCCATGATCCGCAACTTCGTCACCGTTTATCCCGGCCATATCGACCTGCCCGACATGGGCCAGGACGCCACGCCCGCCAACGAACGCCGCTTCGGCCCCGACGCGCTCGCCTCGGTGTTCGAGAAGACCGAGGCGGTCGCGAAACAGCTCGACCGCTGGGGCTGGGACACGCTCTGGCTCGCCGAGCATCATTTCCAGCACGAGGGCTACGAGGTCCTGCCCAACATCCTGATGCTCGCGGTCCATCTCGCCCATGTCACGCAGCGCCTGAAAACCGGCTGCGGCTTCAACATCGCGCCGATGTGGCACCCGCTGCGGCTGGCGGAGGACTACGCGGCGGCGGACATCCTGACCAAGGGCCGCACCATCTTCGGCGTCGGCCGCGGCTACCACACCCGCGAGGTGGAGACCTTCGGCGCGCCGATGCAGGACCAGGACGCCAACCGCGCCCTGTTCGAGGAGCAGGTCGAGATCATCTTCAAGGCGTTCGACAACGACCGCTTCTCCCACCGCGGCGCCCGCTACACGCTGCCGCCCGAGGTGCCCTATCGCGGCTACACGCTGCGGGACCTCACCCTGGTGCCGCGCCCGGCCCATCGCCCGGTGGAGTGCTGGCAGCCGATCGTCAGCGCCAGTCCGCGCGGCCTCGATTTCATGGTCCGCCACGGCATCCGGGGCATGGTGGGCGGCGGCGCGGCCACCATGGCGGAAGGCCCGATCACCGGCTACCGGGACGCCGCGGCGCGCGCGGGGAAGGAACTGAAGCTCGGCGAGAACCTCGGCATCGGCATCTTCTTCCATCTGGCCACCACGCGCGAGCAGGCGATCCGCGAGATGACGCCGTTCTATGAAGAGCACGTGAAGATGTTCGCGCCGCTCGGATTCGTCCCCGGCCTGTCGCCGGCGCAGGTGGCGGCGGTGGCGGGCCGCGGCGGCTGGGCCGCGGCGGACGTGCCGACGCTGGAACACTTCATGCGGCTCGGCTCCTGGTTCGCGGGCACGCCGCAGCAACTGGTGGAACACCTCCAGGCGATGGAGGCGCGATTCCCGGGCCTCGAGCACATCAACCTCAGCACCAGCATGGGCACGCCGAAGGCGGTGATGCTGGAGCAGTTCCAATGGGTCGCGGAAGCGGTGATGCCGGCGTTCCGGCGCTGATGCCCTGCCCCCGGCGGTCGTCGCGACACGCCGCGCAGGCCAGGCGCCGGACACTGGCGCCGCAACGTCGCGGCAGGCTAAACTCCCACCGACGACATTCCCCTTCAGGGCAGCTCCGCCCGCAGAGGCTTCGGTGCAGACACAACGCGAGGTGATCCGCTTCCTCACGGGCTGCCAGGAGCTCTGGTTGCGGCACTTCCCGGCGCTGCACCGGCGCGCGCAATGGCACCTGGCGAGCCATCTGGCGGTGCGCGCGCACGACGGCGCGGCACTCGGGGAGCTGTACGGCCTGGTCAAGCAGGTGTTCCTGCTCGACGATGCCACGGTGCGGGAGCGTATCGGCGAACTCCGCGGCCTCGGCCTGTGCACCCTCGATCCGGCGGATGGGCCGCTCTCGGCGCGTACCGTGGTTTCCCCGACGCCGGCGCTGCGCGAAGGGTTCGACGTCTATCTCTCGGCCATGGCCGGGCGGCTGTTCGCCGCCGGCGCCGGACTCGGGGTCAGGGGCCTGCCGATGCACGGGGGGCCGCACACGAAGCTCGATCCGCCGCTGCGCCAGGCCCTGCTGGCGGCGGTGGAAACCTGCCAGGAAGGCGCGCTCGCCGCCTGCGAGGGCGTGTTCGACCTGGCCGGCCTGTCGCGCGCCCGCCGGCTCGACGCCCGGCGGCACCTGCTGTCGGTGTCGCACGGCACGTTGCTGCTGATGGCGCTCGAACAGCGCTACGGCCTGTCGAGCAATGTCGATGGCGGCGACGGGCTGCTGGCCGATGAGATGGCGGCGGCGCTGCTCGGGCTGATCCGGCAGAACTTCCAGACCACGCGCGACCACATCGCCTATCTGATGCAGATCGGTCTGCTGCGCCGCTGCGCCGGTCGCGCGCTGCGGGTCGCGCTGGCGGAGAACGCGCTCATGCCGCTGGACCGCGGGCTCGATGCGGTGGCGAGCGAACTGGCGCGCCGGGCCGGGGAGA
>DATKQI010000019.1:0-6199 GCA_035532755.1 Acetobacteraceae bacterium | reverse complement strand
GGGGCGGGCGATCCGGCGGCCGAGGCGGTGTTCGAGGAGATGCGGCGGCTGCACGATCTGGCCGAGGCGTGGTTCGGGCTGGCGGCGGTGCGGTGGAAGGCGGGGGATGTGGCGGGGGCGGCGGCGGCGCTGGGGGCGCTGTTCGGGCGCCATGCGCCGCGGCCGGGGTTTGCGGAGCTGGCGGGCCGGGTTGCGGCGGCGGCGGGGATGCCGGGCTGGTGCGGGGTGGATGCGGCGGGGCGGTTGAGCCTGTCGGTGGCGGCCGATGCCACGGTCGCGCTGGATGGGGTGGTGCTGCGCCGCCCCCGGATCGGTCGGGGGGCGGTGCTGCCGGCGCGCTGGCGGCGGGCGTCGCGGCTGGAGGCCTGGGTGGACGGGCAGGCGCTGCTGGGCAGCCCGGTGGCGCTGGACGCGGTGCGGCGCGTCGAAGGATTCGTGGAAGCGGAAGTTGGATCGGCGAAGGCGGGGGGCTTGCGCGGCTGGGCGTGGCATCCGGCCGATCCGGCGACCGATCCGGTGCTGAGCATGGTGGCGGGGCCGGGGCGGATCGGGCTCGTGGCCAGCGAACGCGTGGAGGTGACGGACCCGCCGGCGATGGCGCAGTTGCGCGGGTTCTCGGTACCGGCGGCGGCGCTGGCGCGGTTCGCCGGGCCGGTGCGGGTGACGGATGCGCAGGAGCAGGATGTGCTGGGCAGCCCGCTCGATCCGCAGGCGGAACGGCGCAGCGCGGCGGCGGCGGCGGGCGCGGTGCGGCGGCTGTTCCCGGTTGGCTCGGTTGCGGGGCGTGCCGAGGCGGCCGGGTTGCCGGCGGTGCCGGCGGATGTGGTGGGGGCGCCCGCGCAGGGGCGGCCAAGACCCCGGGGCCTGCCGGTGGTGGTGGTGCCGGCGTATCGGGGGATGGAGACGACGCGCGCCTGCCTCGAATCCGTGCTGGCGACGGTGCCGCGCGGGGTGCGGGTGATCGTGGTGGACGATGCCTCGCCCGAGCCGGAGCTGGCCGCGATGCTGGACCGGCTGGCGGCGCGGCGGCGGATCGTGCTGCTGCGGCAGACGCGCAATCGCGGATTTCCGGCGAGTGCCAACGCCGGCATCCGCGCCGCCGCCGGGCGGGATGTGGTGCTGCTGAACAGCGATACGCTGGTGCCGCCGGGCTGGATGGAGCGGCTGCGGGATGCGGCATATGCGGCGGGGGATATCGGCACCGTCACCCCGCTGTCGAACGATGCGACGCTCGTGAGCTATCCGCGCGCGGGGCAGGCCAATCCGCCGCCTGATCCTGCCGGCACGCGGCGATTGGATGCGCTGGCGTGGCGGGCGAACGGCGGGGCGGTGGTGGATATCCCGACCGGGGTGGGGTTCTGCCTGTACCTGCGGCGGGACTGCCTGGAGGCGACGGGGCTGCTGCGGGAGGATGTGTTCGCCCAGGGCTACGGCGAGGAGAACGATTTCTGCCTGCGCGCGCGGCACCTGGGCTGGCGGCACGTGGCGCTGCCGGGGCTGTTCGTCGCGCATCTGGGCGGGGCGAGCTTCGGCGGGGCGCGCGGGCATCTGATCCGGCGGAACCTCGCCATCCTGAACCGGCTGCACCCGGGGTACGACGCGCTGATCGCCGCCCATGCGGAGGCCGATCCGCTGGCACCGGCGCGGCGGCGGATCGATCTCGCGCGCTGGAAGGCGCGGCGGCGGGCGGGTGTGTCGGTCATTCTCGTCAGCCACGACCAGGGCGGCGGGGTGGAGCGGCAGGTGGCGGCGCGCTGCGCGGCGCTGGCGGGGCAGGGGCTGCACCCGGTGGTGCTGCGGCCCGCGCCGGGCGGGTGCCGGGTGGAGAGCGGGACGGACGCGGATTTTCCCAACCTGTGCTTCGCCTTGCCGGCGGAACTGCCGGCGCTGGCGCGGCTGCTGCGCGCGGGGCGGCCGGCGCATCTGGAGGTGCATCACCTGCTCGGCCACGCGCATGCGGTGCTCGATCTCGCGCGGCTGCTGGGCCTGCCGGTCGATGTGCATGTGCACGACTATGCCGCGCTGTGCCCGCGCATCTCCCTGCTCGGCCCGGCCGGCCGCTATTGCGGGGAGCCGGCGGTGGCGGTGTGCGAGGCCTGCGTGGCCGATGCGGGCAGCCGGCTTGAGGAGGAGATCGGCGTGGCGGCGCTGCGGGCGCGCTCGGCGGCGGGCCTCGCGGCGGCGCGGCGGGTGGTGGTGCCGGCGGCGGATGTGGCCGGCCGGCTCGCGCGCCATTTCCCCGGCCTGCGCGCGGAGGTGCGGCCCTGGGAGGACGATGCGGCGATTCCTCCGCCCGCTCCCCGCGCGCGGCCGGGGAAGCGGCTGCGTGTGGCGGTGGTGGGCGGGATCGGCGCCGAGAAGGGATATGACGTCTTGCTGGAAGCCGCCCGCGATGCGGCGTGGCGCGATCTGCCGCTGGATTTCATCGTGGTCGGCCATACGCATGACGATGCGCGCCTGCTGGCGACGGGGCGCGCCTTCATCACCGGACGGTTCGCGCCGGAGGAGGCGGAGGCGCTGATCCGCGCGCAGCGGGCGGATTTCGCCTTCCTGCCCTCGGTGTGGCCGGAGACGTGGTGCTTCGCCCTTTCCGATGCCTGGCGGGCCGGGCTTGGCGTGGCGGCGTTCGATCTGGGGGCGCCCGCCGAGCGCATCCGGCAGAGCGGGCGCGGCTGGCTGTTGCCGTACGGCATGCCCGCGCCCGCGCTGAACGCCGCGCTGCTTGCGATCGGGGCGGATTCGGGCAATGTGGGGGCCAATTCGCGCGATGGTTGAGAATGCAGGATTGCAGGGAGGATCGACGATGACGGACGATGCGGCGCAAGGGCAGAAGACGGTCCAGGAGTTGCGCGCCTCGGCGCACATGATGGTGCTGGAGACCGGGCTGTTCTGCGTGCTCAACGCGCCCCCCGCGAATGCCCAGGCTGGCGCCGATCCGATGGGGTTGCCGGGCGTGCGGATCTCCGCCGCGCCGGGTGCGGCGCAGGATGTCGCGATCAGCTCCTTCCGTCCCGATGGCTGGCTGAGCGGTGCGGGCGATGCCGCGCTGGTGCGTGTGGGCCGGGGGCCGGCGCGGGTGCTGGTGACGGTGTATCAGGCGCCGGGCGCGGCCGACGCGCCGCCGCGGCTGCAGGTGCTGCGGCTGATCGAGAATGCCCCGGCGGGGGCGGCCGCACCTGCCGCGCTACAGCCCGGATCGCCCGCCTCGCGGCTGATGCGCAGCCCGCCGCCCGGTTCGGCGATGGCGCATGTGCAGCGCCAGGGCGATGTGTCCGCCCCGTTCGGCACCTGGGTGGGCGAGGCCGGAAGCCAGCGCTGGATCGAGGGGTTCGCGATCGCCGCCCCGGCCGGCGTGGCGGCGGAGGATCTGACCTACCAGGCCGTGCTGGGCCGCGGCTGGCTCTCGCCCTGGTCCGTCTCCGGCCAGTATTGCGGCAGCCGGGGCATGGCGCTGCCGGTGCTGGGGCTGCGCGTGCGCCTGTCGGGTGCTGCGGCCGCGATGTACGATTGCCGCGTTTCCGCGAGCTTCATCGACGGCGGGAAGGCCGGGCCGGCGGGCAGCGACGAGGCCTGCGAATCCCCGAACCTCTCGCCGATGGAAGCGTTCCAGGTGGCGTTCACCCTGAAGGGCGCGGCCGCGCCGAAGCCGGCCAAGGCGGCGAAGGGGGCGAAAGCAGCCGACAAGCCTCCCGCCATGAAGCCGGCCGCGGCGAAGCCTGCCCCTGTGAAGGCCAAACCGGCCAAGCCGGCACCGGCAAAGCGGCGGGGCTAGGGCAGGGCACCGGCGGCATGGCGCGGGCACGCCCCGCGCCCCGTCCTGCCTCCCATCCTGCCCCCGATCCCGCCCCCGATCCCGCGATGAGCATGGCGTGAGATACCTCTTCGTCCATCAGAACTTCCCGGCGCAGTACCTGCATCTCGTCCGCCACCTGTGCGCGCAGCGGCGGCACGAGGTGGTGTTCGTGTGCGAGCCGAATGCGAACCACCTCGCCGGCGTGCGCAAGCTGGTGTACCGGCTGCCGCGCATTCCGCTGGAGATGGTGCATCCCGATGCGCGGGAATTCGCCCTTGCCCAGCACCGCGCCGGGGCCGCCGCGCAGGCCATCGGCCAGTTGAAGACGCTGGGCTTCGTGCCGGACATCATCATCGGCCATCACGGCTGGGGCGAATTGCTGAACATGCAGGATGTGTTTCCCGGCACACCCATGCTCGGCTATTTCGAATTCTTCTATCACACCGACGGCGTGGACGTGGGCTACGACCCGGAATTCCCGCTCGATCCGGCGCAGTTCCCGCGCGTGCGGGCGAAGAACGCGGTGAACCTGCTCGCACTCGCCCTGCCGGGCCGCGGGCAGACGCCGACCGCGTTCCAGCGCGAGACCTACCCGGAATGGGCACGCCCGCGCATCGAGATCATCCCCGAAGGGGTGGACCTGGAAGCGTGCAGCCCCGACCCGGCGGTGCGCCGCGCGGGGCTGACGGAGGGCACGCTGCGCCTGTCGGCACGGCAGAAGCTGGTGACCTACGTCGCGCGCGATCTGGAGCCCTATCGCGGCTTCCATGTGCTGATGCGCGCGCTGCCGGCGGTGCTGAAGGCGCGGGCGGATGTGCAGGTGGCGATCGTCGGCAGCGACGGCGTGAGCTACGGCGCGCCACCGCCGGAGGGAAGCTGGCGTGCGCAGATGCTGGCCGAACTGCGCGGCGCGATCGACCCCGACCGCGTGCACTTCCTCGGCCGCGTGCCGTACGAGGCGCATCTGCGCCTGCTCCGCCGGTCCGACGCGCATGTTTACCTCACCTACCCGTTCGTCGCCTCCTGGTCCTTGCGGGAGGCGCTGGCGGTGGGGTGTGCCGTGATCGGGGCGGATACGCCGACGGTGCAGGAGTTCATCGCGCACGGGGCGAACGGGCTGCTGACGCCGGGGCTCGATCCCGTGGCGCTGTCTTCGGCCATCCTGGGGCTGCTGGAGGATGGGAAGATTGCGCGGACGCTGCGGGCGGGCGCGCGTGCCTATGCCGAGACGCATCTGAGCCTCGATGGCCACATCGCCGCGTTCGAGGCGGTGATCGCGCGGCTGACGGGGCGGGAAGCCCCGGCGAACGCCTGACCGGCCATCCGCGCATGCAGCAACTCCCGTTCCTGTTCGCCGCCGGGCTTCTTGCAGGGGCGATGAACGCGCTTGCCGGCGGCGGCTCGTTCGTGAGCCTTCCGGCGCTGATCGCCGCGGGGGTGCCCTCGGTCCAGGCGAACGCATCGAGCACGGTGGCGCTCTATCCCGGCGGCCTGGCCAGTGCCTGGACTTATCATCACCGGCTCGGTTCGGTGTGCGGGATCGGGATGCGCCCGGTGCTGGGGGTGACGGTGGTGGGCGGGCTCGCCGGCAGCCTGCTGCTGCTGTGGACCCCGGCCTCGGCCTTCAACCTGATCCTGCCCTGGCTGCTGCTTCTCGCCACGCTGGCGCTGATGTTCGGGCGCAGGATCGGCGCCGCGCTGCGCGGGCGCGTTCATGCCCGGCCCGGCCCCGTGCTGCTGATGCAGTTCGTGCTTGGCGTGTACGGCGGCTATTTCGGCGGGGCCGTGGGCCTGATGATGCTGGCGTTCTGGACCATGCTCGGCGAAAGCGACCTCAAGGCCATGAACGGGCCGCGCACGCTCCTGGTCAGCGCCGCGAACACCGTCGCGGTGCTTGTGTTCGCGCTGGCCGGCGTGGTGCGGTGGCCGCAGACGATCATCATGCTTCTGGGCGGCGCGATCGGCGGCTATGCCGGCGCCCGCCTCGGCCGGAGCATTCCGCCCGGCGTGACGCGGGCATTGACGCTGTGCTTCACCGCCGGGATCACCGCGGTGTTCTTCATCCGCGCCTATCTGCATGGATGAGATGCGCCACGATTCCTCCATCGCCCGGTGGCGGCAGATGACGGAAGCCGACCTTCCCGCGGTTGAATCCGTGGGCAGGTCCGTTCACGCCAGCAACCCGGAAGACCTCGGCATCTATGCCGAGCGGCTGAGGCTCTATCCGTCCGGGTGCTTCGTGCTGCAAGGCGGCGAAAGGATCATCGGCTACATCCTGAGCCATCCTTGGCTTTCGGGACAGCCACCGACGCTGAATTCATTCCTGGAGCGACTGCCTTCGGCACCGGATACGTTCTACATCCACGACGTCGCACTTCTGCCTGAAGCACGCGGCGCCGGCGCCGG
>DATKQI010000018.1:0-3984 GCA_035532755.1 Acetobacteraceae bacterium | reverse complement strand
CGGATGCCTTCGGTCCCACCCTCGCGTCCCATGCCGGAGAAATTCGTGCCCCCGAAGGGCGCCTCGGAAGCTGCAAGTGCGAAGGAATTGATCCCCACCATGCCCGCCTTCAGCCCGGCCACGGTGCGCCGCGCCCGTGTCGGTGAGCGCGTGAAGGCGTAGGCCGAAAGCCCCATGTCGGATGCGTTGGCCCGGGCAATCACCTCCTCATCGCCGCTGAAGCGGCTGACCGCCGCAATCGGACCGAAGTTCTCCTCCGCCATCACCCTCATGTCGTCGGTCACGTCGGCCAGCACGGTCGGCTCAAAGAAGTGACCGGCGTTGAAGCCGGAGGCACGCCGGCCGCCGGTGGCGACCTTCGCGCCGGCCTTTACGGCTTCGGCCACGATTCCTTCGATCTCCGCCAGTCGTCCGGCGTTGATCAGCGGGCCCATCCCGACCGTTGGATCGAGCCCGTCGCCCAGCCGGATCGCCTTGGCCCGTGCCACGAAACCTTCGACGAAGGCGTCGTGCAGGCTCTCGTGAATGTAGAAGCGGTCGGGCGTAACGCAGACCTGCCAGGCATTGGCGTATTTCGTCGGCACCGCGACGTTCAACGCCGTCTCCAGATCGGCATCGTCATAGACGATCAGTGGCGCATTGCCGCCGAGCTCCATCGACACCTTCTTCATCGTGTCGGCGGCATCGCGGATCATCTGCTGCCCGACCCGCGTCGAGCCGGTCAGCGACACCTTCCGCACCGCCTTGGACGCCATGATCGGTGCATAGGTCGCCCCCGTCGGCCCCACCACCAGATTGACCGCCCCCGGCGGCAGCTTCCCCGCTCTACAGCAATCGACCAGCACCATGGCGGTACCGGGAGTCTGCGAAGAAGGCCGCACGATCACGGAACAGCCCGCCGCAAGTGCGGGCGCAACCTTCCGCGCGACCAGCGCTGCCGGGAAGTTCCATGCGGTGAACGCAGCGGCGATGCCGACCGGTTCGTTGCTCACCTCGAAACGCCCGCCCGGCACCCGGCTCTCGACGATCCGGCCATAGATGCGGCGCGCTTCCTCGGCATACCGGCGGAACTGATCGACGCTCAGGGCCCATTCGCGTTGCGCCTGGGCAAGCGGTTTGCCGGTCTCGCTGGCAATCATCCGCGCGGCCTCACCGCTCCGCCGCACCATCTCGTCGGCAATGGCATGGAGCGCATCGGCCCGCTGAAAGGCCGACGTGGCGCGCCAGGCCGCAAGGCCTTCCGCCGCGGCAGCAAGCGCCGCCTCGGTGTCGGCCGCGCCTGCGACCGGCGCCTCGCCGAGCGGACTCTCGGTGACGGGGCTTATCACCGGCGCGTGGCACCGTTCGCCGCTTCCCGCCATTCGCCCCCGATGAACAGTCCGAAGCCTGCGTACATTTCACTCGACCTCCGTCACCTTCACGATGCGGCCTTCGACGACCGATTTCTGCGCCGCCTCGGCGAGCACCAGCGCCAGCCGTCCGTCCTCGAAACTCACCACCGCCGGCCGGCCCGCCTCCACCGCCTCGACGAAGGCGGCGATCTCGACGTCAAAGGCCTCGCGGTAGCGCTCGATGAAGAAGTGGAGAAGAGGGGCGGATCGCCCCGTGAAGCCCTTGCCCGCAAGCGTCATGTGATGCGGCCGCCGGTTCTCCGACACCGCCATGCCCCTGGTGCCGAAAGCCTCCACCCGCTGATCGTAGCCGTAGGCGGCGTCGCGCGAATTGGTGATGATCGCCTGCTTGCCGGAGGCGGTTTTCATGACGACGGTGACGGTATCGTGGTCGCCGAGCTTCTCCATCAGCGCCGGCGCGGCAAGACGGGAACCCGTGGCGAAAACCTCAAGCGGCTCTTCGCCCAGGATGTAGCGAGCCATGTCGAAGTCGTGGATCGTCATGTCGCGGAAGATGCCGCCGGACGTCGCCAGGTAGGCTTCAGACGCGAACCCCGGATCGCGGGAGGTGACGATCACCTGGTGCAGATCGCCGAGTTCGCCGGCCTGCACGGCGTCATGGACCGCCTTGTGGCCGGGGTCGAAACGCCGGACGAAACCGATCTGGATCGGCAGCGTGACGCCGCGGATTGCGGCAGCGCAGCGATTGACGCGCGCGAGGCTGAGATCGATCGGCTTCTCGCACAGCACCGGCTTGCCGGCGGCCACCGCCTGTTCAAGCAGATCCGCGTGGGTGTCGGTCGCCGTGGCGATCAGCACCGCATCCACGTCCTGGGACGCGAAAATATCCGCCGCCGACTCCATTACCGGCGCGCCTGTCGACGCGGCGACGGCCTCCGCCGCCACCCGGTTGATGTCCTGGACCGCCGCAAGGCGCGCCCTGGGATGCGCGGCAATGTTGGCGGCGTGCATGACGCCGATGCGCCCGCAGCCAAGCACGGCGATTCTGACCACCGGGTTCCTCCCTGTTTGGGCGTGTTTTGGTCTGCAATATTTGTTGCTCAAATTTCCTATTGTCAACATTTAATGCAGGCAATTATGTTCGCGAGAACCAATTGAGGGAGGAGACCGGATGGCCCAGGCAACGATGCGCCTCACCATGGCCCAGGCCGTGGTGTGCTGGCTGACGCAGCAGTTCACTGAGATCGATGGCGCGAGCGCGCCGCTTTTCGCCGGCGTCTTCGGCATCTTCGGGCACGGGAACGTGACCTGCCTGTCAGAGGCGCTGGAGGCCGTTCAGGATCAGCTGCCGACCTGGCGCGGGCAGAACGAGCAGTCCATGGCGCTTGCTGCGATCGGCTTCGCCAAGGCCAAGCGCCGGCGGCAGGTCATGATTGCCACCTCCTCCATAGGTCCCGGCGCGTTGAACATGGTGACGGCGGCAGGCACCGCCCATGCGAACCGCCTGCCGGTGCTGCTGCTGGCCGGCGACACCTTCACGAATCGCCTGCCCGATCCGGTGCTTCAGCAGGTCGAGCATTTCGGCGATCCGACGATGACGGTGAACGACGCCTTCAAGGCGGTCACCCGCTACTGGGACCGGATCAGCCATCCGGCGCAGATCCTCTCGTCTCTGCCGCAGGCGGTGGCGGCAATGCTCGACCCGGCGGATTGCGGGCCGGCCTTCCTGGCATTGCCACAGGACACGCAGGAATTGGCCTTCGACTATCCTAAGGTCTTCTTCGAGCCCCGCGTGTGGACGATCCCGCGCCCACGCCCGGATCGAGCGCAGCTCGCCAAGGCGGTTGCATTGTTGAAGACGGCAAAGCAGCCGATCCTGATCTCGGGCGGCGGCGTGCGCTACTCGCTGGCCGAACAGGCGGTGGCCGAGTTTGCGGTGAAGCGGGGAATTCCAGTTGTGGAGACCATCGCCGGCAAAGGCGGGCTGACCCATTATCACCCGGCCCATGCCGGCCCGATCGGGATCATTGGCTCGACCTCCGCCAATGCGCTGGCTGCTGAAGCCGACGTCATCCTTGCCGTGGGCACGCGGCTGCAGGACTTCACGACTGGCTCCTGGACCGCGTTCAGTCCGGAGGCGCAGTTCATCTCGATCAATACCGTCCGCTTCGACGCGGTCAAACACCGGGCATTGCCCGTCGTGGGTGACGCGCTCGAAACGGTGACGGAGCTCGACGCGGCACTCGGCGAATGGCGGGTGGCCCCCGGCCACATGGCTCGCGCCGAAGCCCTCTTCAAGGAGTGGGATGCGCTGCTCGACCAGCTCCAGGCGCCAAGCAACACGCCGATACCGACCTATGCCCAGGTCGTTCATGTCGTGAACGAAGCAGCGGGCGAGAAGGATACACTGATATCGGCCGCGGGCGGCTTGCCCGGGGAGGTCGCCAAGGGCTGGCGCGTCAAGGCGCCGAACACCTTCGACCTGGAGTTCGGCTTCTCCTGCATGGGTTACGAGATCGCGGCGGGCTGGGGCCATGCCATGGCCAATCCCGGCCCCGGCGGGCTTGGCGGTACGCCGATCGTGATGATCGGCGACGGTACCTACATGATGATGAACTCCGATATCTATTCG
>DATKQI010000017.1:0-4857 GCA_035532755.1 Acetobacteraceae bacterium | reverse complement strand
TGATTAGAATATACGGTCAAATACCAAGCTTGGAGGCCAGCTTGGTGTTCCACTCCGGTGTTCAGGGCGGCGTCGTGGGCCGCTCTGCGCCAAGCCGCTGTCCCAGCAGCGCCAGCAGCATCTGCCACCATTCGCCGTGGCGGCGCAGGAAGATCGCATCGGGGAATCCGTGGCGGGCGACGTGGTGCCGGGGGACCGTGTCCCAGCCCCGATGCTCGACGGTGATCCGGGTTTCCGCGCCCACGGTTTCGAACCGGACTTCGACATTGGTGACCTGTTCCGGCGCGAAGCTTGCCTGCCGCCAGGTGAAGGCGAGGCGGCGCGCGGGTTCCCAGGCGGTGATGCGACCGATCTCGAACACCTCGCCGTTCGCGAATGTCTCCGTGAAGCGGCCGCCACGACCGGGCTCGAAAGCCAGCACGCCCGGTGCACGCGGGGTGAACCGGAACAGCGTATTGGGCCGCCACCAGACCCCGATCTCCTGCGTGAAGGCATCGAAGGCGCGTTCCGGCGTGGCGGCCACGCGCAGGGACACCAGCACGCGGGAGGTCATCGCGCCCGTTCCAGATGCGTCTTGAACGCCGCGAGCTGCGTCGCCCAGAGCCGTTCGCTCTGTTCCAGCCAGGCTTTCAGATCGGCCATGGGCTCGGGCCTGAGGCTGTAGATGCGCACGCGGGCGTCGAACGCGGGATGCGCTTCCTCGATCAGCCCGCTCGTCTTCAAGACACGCAGATGCCGGCTCAGGGCGGGGGGATTCAACCCGACGGCTTCCGCCAGCTCGCCCGCCCGCCGGGGCTGTTCCCGGAGCAGTTCGATGACACGCCGGCGATGCGGGTCGGCCAGGGCCGCCAGAGTCCGGTCGAGAGCCGTGCTCAAGCCCAGCCTTCGATTTTCAGCCCGCTCAGCTGTTCCGCCTCCTCACGCGAAACGTGGCGGACAGTCTGGCCGAACGTCCAGACATGGCCCTCCGGGTCCTGCGCCCGGTAGGTGCGGTCGCCATAGAACTGGTCGGTCGGGTCTTGCAGGACCACAGCGCCGGCGGCTTTCGCGCGGGCGCAATGGGCGTCGATCCCGTCTTTCAGATGAACATGGACCGTTTGCGTGTTCTTGCCGCCCAACGATGCCGGGCTGGCGACAAAGTCCGCCCATTCGGAGCCGATGTAGATGACGCCATCGCCGAACCGCATCTCCGAGTGACCGAGGTTTCCGTCCTTGTCGGTGATGACCATGGTACGCTCGAAGCCGAAGGCCTTCTCCAGCCAGTCGAGCGCGGCCCAGGGTTTTTTGTAGAAGACGGCCGAGGTCAGGGCGGGGCGGTGGAACGGATCATCCACGGGTTGATTTCCTTGCGAAATTCGGAAATATTTTACGAATAAGAGAAATGTTGAGTCAAGTGTCTTACGAAACGACAGCGCGGGTAGCCCGCACTGGCAGTTACGATTTGGCTCCGAGCCGAAGTGCAGTACCGGGCCGCTTCACGGCGGCGGCAAGGTAGTCGATGAACGCCCGCACGCGTGCCGGGAGATGATCGCCTTGGCCGATGAAGACGGCGTGGATGTCTTCCGCATCCCCAGGGTTCAGTTCTTCGAGCACTGTTTTCAGCCGGCCGGAGGCGATGTCGGGACCGACGTGGAACAGTGCCAGACGGGCAATCCCGACCCCGGCAAGCGCGAGGCGGCGCGCGGTCTCGCCATCGCCGGCCTGCACGCTTCCATGTGCAGGCAGAGATGTCGCCGCACCGTCAACGATGAATGGCCACTCCTCGAAGCTGCGGGCGAAGCTGAAGCCGATCCGGTTGTGCTCTTCAAGATCGGCGAGGGTCTGTGGCGTCCCGCGGCTTGCGAGGTAGCCGGGTGCCGCGACGAGTGCCATCCGGCTCGCGCCGAGCTTGCGGGCGATCAGCCGGGAGGTACGCAGCGGGCCAACCCGGATCGCGACATCGGCGCGCTCCTGCAGCAGATCGACCACCTGATCGGTCAGTACGACATCGAGCGTGATATCGGGATGCAGTGCCAGAAACTCCGGCACGAGCGGCAGGAGGTGGTGCAGGCCGAACGGCACGTTGGAGTTGACGCGTACGCGGCCGCGGGGTGCGGCGCCGGTTGCGGTTTCGCGTTCGGCCTCGTCGATGTCTCCGAGCACGCGTACCGAGCGGTCATAGAAGGCGAGCCCCTCGGCGGTGAGTTGCAGTTTGCGGGTCGAGCGGTTCACCAGCCGCGCCCCGAGCCGCGCCTCCAGCCGGGAGATGAGCTTGCTCACGGCCGACGGCGTCATCCGCAGCGACCGGGCGGCGGCGGAAAATCCCGCCTGCTCCACCACGCGGACGAACACTTCCATCTCGCCCGAACGGTTGGTTTCAATTCGCGTCATATGACTTGAATTCATAGATCATGTGCTAATCGGCAGGCTAATTCATGGATCAAGTTGTGTCCATCTTCAGCTCCGACCCCAAATCCAAACGACCGGAGCGCCCCAGTGCCCATAGCTGTCTATGCCCTGACTGCCGGTGCCTTCGGCATCGGCGTGACCGGCTCGACCGCCGTGGAGCCAACGCCCCCAATGCAGCCGCGCTCTGCGACGCCTGACGACCACAAACCCCAACGAGAAGGACATCGATCATGGAATATCGACGCCTGGGTTCGACCGGCTTCAAGGTTCCAGCTCTCAGCTTCGGTGCCGGCACTTTCGCCGGCTCCGGCCCGCTGTTCGGGGCCTGGGGCAACACCGACATCGCCGGCGCGCGCCGGCTCATCGATATCTGTCTCGATGCCGGAGTGACAATGTTCGACACCGCCGACGTCTATTCCAACGGAGCCTCCGAGGAAGTGCTGGGCGAAGCGATCAAGGGACGGCGTGATCGGCTGCTCCTGTCCACGAAGGCGACATTGCGCTCCGGCGACGATCCGAATGACGCCGGTTCATCGCGGTTTCATCTGATCCGTGCCGTGGAGGCGGCGCTCAGGCGCCTCGGTACGGAGCATATCGATCTGTTCCAGCTCCACGCCTTCGATTCGTTCACGCCCGTCGAGGAGACACTGTCCACGCTCGATGCGCTCGTGCGTGCCGGCAAGATCCGCTATGTCGGGGTGTCGAACTTCTCCGGCTGGCAGCTCATGAAATCCCTCGCGGCCGCCGACCGCCACGGCTACCCGCGCTATGTCGCGAACCAGACCTATTATTCGCTGGTGGGGCGGGACTACGAGTGGGAGCTGATGCCGCTCGGCCTCGATCAGGGCGTTGGCGCGGTGGTCTGGAGCCCGCTTGGCTGGGGGCGGCTCACGGGCAAGATTCGCCGTGGCCAGAAGCTGCCGCAGGGGAGCAGATTGCACGAGACCGCCAGTTTCGGCCCGTCGGTCGATGACGAATTGCTGTTCCGCGTCGTGGATGCGCTTGATGCCGTCGCCGACGAGACGGGCAAAAGTGCTCCTCAGATCGCCCTGAACTGGCTGCTGCAACGCCCGACCGTCTCCACCGTCATCATCGGCGCGCGCAACGAGGAACAACTTCGCCAGAATCTCGGTGCCGTCGGCTGGAACCTGACGCCCGATCAGGTTGCCCGCCTCGACAGCGCCAGCACCGTGACGCCGGCTTACCCCTACTCGCCCTATCGGCGGCAGGCAGGCTTCGCCGAACTGAACCCGCCGGCGGTCTAAACGTCACCGCTCGGCGCTCCAAATTCTGATCACTCCAAGCCCCGCATCCAGTGCAACCAGATCGGCCCGAAAGCCCGCGGCAATGCGCCCCAGCCTGTCGTCCAGGCCGATCGCGGCGGCCGGCGTGAGGCTCGCCATGTGCAGCGCGTCCGCCAGATCGATCCCGGCCATCCGCACCGCGTTGCGCACCGCGCTCGCCATGTCGAGGTGCGCGCCGGCGAGCGTGCCGGCCTCGTCGGTCAGGCGGCCGTCGGCCAGCCGGATTTCGCGGCTTTGCAGGGTGAAGCCCGGCCGGTCCGACCCTACGGAGGGCATCGCATCGGTCACCAGCAGCAGCCGGCGCGCGCCCTTCGCGGCGAAGGCGGCGGCGAGGCTGAGCGGGTGGAGGTGGATGCCGTCCGCGATGATGCCGGCGAACAGGTCCGGGGTCGCGAGGGTGGTGCCGACCATGCCGGGTTCGCGGGAGCCGAAGTGGGACATCGCGTTGAACAGGTGGGTCACGCCGCTGATGCCGGCGGCCATGCCGGCTTGCAGTTGCGCGGCGGTGGCGTCGCTGTGGCCGGCGAAGACGATCACGCCGGCCTGCACAAGGCGGCGGATGGCGGGCTCCGGCACCATCTCGGGCGCGAGCGTGACCAGCAGGCGGCCGGGGAAGGGGCGGGTGAGGAGAGTGAGGTCGGCCTCGGTGGGCGCGCGGATGCAGGCGGGGGGATGGATGCCCTTCCGCGCGGGGTTGAGGAACGGGCCTTCTACATGCAGACCGAGGATGCCCGGCACCTGTGCCGCCATCGCGGCGGCAGCGGCGTTCAGCGCGGCCTCCAGATGCTCGGGGGTGTCGGTGATCAGCGTCGGCAGCATTCCGGTGGTGCCGAAGCGGCGGTGCGCCCGGGCGATCGTGGCAAGGCTGGCCGCGTCCATCCGGTCATTGAACAGCACGCCGCCGCCGCCGTTCACCTGGAGGTCGATGAAGCCGGGGACGAGCAGCGTATCCGGCGGCAGGCGTTCCGCGGGAACGTCCGGCGGCAGGTCCGCCGGCGCGATCACGGCGAGGATGCGGCCGTCCTCGATCAGCACGGCGCGGGCGGGCAGCATCTCCTCGCCGGTGAACAGGCGCGGGGCGATCAGGGCGTGGAGGCTCATGCGGATGGTTCCGTCAGTGCGGCGAGGGCGGGGCGCAGCGCGCCGCCGTGGCGGGCGAGCAGGG
>DATKQI010000016.1:0-2628 GCA_035532755.1 Acetobacteraceae bacterium | reverse complement strand
GTCGTACATCCAAAAATCGTCCGGCAGGGACGAGAGCGGAACGAGTCCGCTTGCCCCATTGGTCGTAAGTGTGACGAAAAGTCCGAACCGGGTCACGCCCGAAATGCGGGCGTCGAACACCGCGCCCACCCGATCGGCGAGGAAAGCGGCCAGATAGCGGTCGATCGCCTCGCGTTCCGCCGCCTGGGCGCGGCGTTCGGTGCCGGTGATGTGGGTGGCGATATCGGGGAACTCGGCGTCCGCGTGCGGCGGCAGGCCGTCGGGGCCGAGCTTGAGCGCGCGGATCAGGGCGCGATGCACCAGCAGGTCGGCGTAGCGGCGGATCGGGCTGGTGAAATGCGCGTATTGGCGCAGGGCGAGGCCGAAATGGCCGATGTTGTCGGGGCTGTAGGCGGCCTGCGACTGGCTGCGCAGCATCACCTCGTTCACCAGCGGCGCTTCCGGCCGGCCGGCGACCTGGCGCAGCACCCGATCCAGATCGCGCGGGTGCACCTGGTCGCCGGGCGGCAAGGACAGGCCGAGGCCGTGCAGGATGGTGCGCAGCTCCTCCAGTTTCTCGGCCGTGGGCGGCGGGTGGATGCGATACAGGCAGGGGGCGCGGTGGCGGCCCAGTTCCTCGGCCGCGGCGACGTTGGCGGCGATCATGAACTCCTCGATCAGCCGGTGGCTGTCGAGGCGCGGGCGCGGGATCACGTCCGCCACCCGCCCGTTCGGGTGCAGGATGACCTGGCGTTCGGGCAGGTCGAGATCGAGCGTGCCGCGCGCGATGCGGGCGGCGAGCAGGGCGCGGAAGGCGGCATAGAGGGCGGGGAGCAGCGCCTGCGGCGTCGGGTCGAGGCGCGAGGTGCCGTCCTGCGCCTGCTGCACCTGTTCGTAGGTCAGGCGGGCGGCGCTGCGCATCAGGCCGCGGCCGAAACGATGGCCGGTCTGGCGGCCGTGCGCGTCGATATGCAGCTCGGCGAACAGGCAGCCGCGGTCTTCCTCCGGGCGCAGGCTGCACCAGCCGTTCGACAGCGGTTCGGGCAGCATGGGCACGACCCGGTCGGGGAAATAGACGCTGTTGCCGCGCTCGTGCGCGGTGCGGTCGAGCGCCGAGCCAGGCTGCACGTAGTGGGCGACGTCGGCGATGGCGACGATCAGGCGGTGGCCGCCGTCCGGGGCGGATTCGGCGAATACCGCGTCGTCGAAATCGCGCGCGTCGGCGCCGTCGATGGTGACCAGCGGCAGCGCGCGCAGGTCTTCGCGGGTGCCGAGGGGGGCGGCTTGCGCAGCGTCCGCTTCTTCCAGGGTTTCGGCGGGGAAGACGTGCGGGATGTCGTTGCCCGCGATGGCGATCAGGCTCACCGAGCGCGCGTCGCCCATGCGGCCCAGGCGTTCGATGATGCGCGCCGGCTTGAGGCCGAGGCGGTGGTGCGGGAGCGGTTCGGCCAGCACGATCTCGTCGGCCTCGGCGCCCGCGGTTTCCCCGGCCGGCACGGTCCATTCGGCTTTGCTGCGGCGGTCGGTGGGGATGATGCGGGCGTCGCGGTGCGTGGCGGGGTCGGCCGGGCGGAAGATGCCGATGACCCGCCCGGGGGATTCGGCGAGGCGCTTGAGCGTGCGCCCCTCGTAGCGGCCCGGCCCGGCGGGGCGCAGGCGGGCGAGCACGCGCTGGCCGGGGGCGAGGGCAGGATGGCCGTGCGGTTCCGGGGCCATGAGGATCTGCGGCGGCGGCCCGGCGTCGTCCCAGGCGACGGGGCGGGCGATGGCGTCGCCGTCGGTGTCGGTGCCGGTGATCTGGACCAGGGTGACGGGGGGGAGGTGGCCGGCAGAGCGCGGGGCGCGGTCCGGCAGGGCGCGCCGGTGCGATCGGGGCTTGGCGCTGGGGGGACGGGGCAAGGGGCGGTGCTTTGGTCGGGGGAGGGGGCGCCGGGCGTTCCGGGGTGGCGGGATCAGGCGGGAAAACCGGGGCGGATGCAAGCGGCCCGACCGAGGTGGCGGCGCTGCACCGCCGCCGGGAAACGATCCGTCTGCTCGGGAAGTTCGCCGGCTGACCTGGCTGGCCGAGCCGCTCCGGCCCCTTTGACCCACGTCAAGGCCCTCTCCCCGGCCGCCGCCTACGCGGGTTGCCCTGGGCCCGGGCGGCCATGCCCGGCCGCCGCCCCCCGAGTCGGAGCCGATGGCAGAGACCGAATTCCCCGCCACGATCGCGCGCGGCGCCATGCGCCTGCTGCCGCCGCCGCTGCTCGGCGCCGGCGCGGCGCTGCTGCTGCGCCGTATGGGCCGCGCGCATCCGGCCCTGTTCGGCGACCTCGCCGCGTTGCCGCCAGCGGTGCTGCGCATCGAACCGACCGACCTGCCGCACCGCTTCCTGCTGCACCTCGGCGGCGGTCCACCCCGCCTCACCCTGGCCCGGGGCGATCGTGCGCCCGCCGCCGCCTGCATCAGAGGCCGGCTGGAGGCGCTGGTGGGGCTGCTGGAAGGCCGGCTGGACAGCGACATGCTGTTCTTCTCGCGCGCCATCACGGTCACCGGCGATTCCGCCGTCGTGGTCGGCCTGCGCAACACGCTCGAACGCGACACGATCGGCGTAATGGCGGAGGCCGCCGCGCTGCTCGGCCCGCTCGCCGGGCCGGCGCAGGCCGCGGC
>DATKQI010000015.1:0-2437 GCA_035532755.1 Acetobacteraceae bacterium | reverse complement strand
CAGCGACACGATGGCGTCGATCCCCACCTCCACATTGTCGGAGGTGAAGTTGCGCAGGCTGGTGGACATGATGCGCACCAGCCGGTCGAACACGATCTCCAGCATCGGCAGGCGTTCGTAGGACACGAGGCCGGAGCTGGTGATCTTCTCGATGCCGCTGCGGCTCTCCGCCCCCGCCGGCCCGTCGTCGAAACCGAGGAGCGAATCGATCTCCGCCTGGTTCAGCACCCGTGCCGGCTGCGCCGCCTGCTCCGTCCCCTCGGCCTCCGCTCCCCATGCGGCGGCCATCGCCTCCTCGGAAAGATCCGTCATTGGACCAGCAACTCGGTGAACAGCACATCCACGATATGCGCGGGCGCGGCGGCGATATTGGCCCGCGCCATCAATTGCTCGCGCAGCCGATAGGTGCCCTCGCTGCCACGCAGCTCCTCGGGATGCATGTCCCGCAGATAGGTCTGGAACAGGTCCATCACGCGCGGCATTGCCGCTTCCAGCGGCTTCACGTCAGCCGCGCCCGCCAGCTCCAGCTTCACCTTCAGCTTCACGAAGCTCTCGGTCCGGCCGCCGGTATCGAGATTGGCGATGATCTCCGGCATCGCGACATAGACCGGCGGCATCGGCACGGTCTTTCCCGACGACTGCGCCCGCCGCCCCAGCAGCCGCGGCAGGATGCCGGACACCCACAGCCCGCCGCCCGCGGCCGCCAGCAACAGCGGCACCCCGGCCAGCACCAGCCTGCGCCGGCCACGCGGCGGCACGGCCTCGCCTTCGGCCTCGATCGCTGATGGAGATTTCGCAACCGCCATTCCGCCCCCGCCGTGCCCGGCCGCATCGCCCTGCGCACATCCGTATGTTGACGCCAGCGCATTAACGAAGCCTTGCGTGGGCTTACGAATCGCGCGCCCGGCATCCGGTGCCGGGCAGCCCCCGCCACACCCGGCACGGCCTGCCTGCCCCGGCCAGAGCCGTCGGCGGAAACCGGCCCCACGTAGGCTGCCGCATCGCTGGCACGCCCCTTGCTCTGCTTGCATCTGCCGATCCGGCAACAACAGGCCCGGGCCCACGATGGAACTCTCCACCTACATCGCCACCTCCCGCCTCGTCGCGCAGAGTCATGCGATGGATGTCATCGCCAACAACATCGCCAATGCGGACACACCCGGCTTCAAGGCCGGCCGCATGCTGTTCAGCGACTGGCTGAGCCGCCAGACCGGCGCCCGCACGCCCGCCGGCGGCCAAACCCTCGCCTACACCCAGGACCGCGCCACCTGGCTCGACATGCGCCCGGGCACGCTGCAGCAGACCGGCAACCCGCTCGATCTCGCGCTCGGCGGCAACGGCTTCTTCACGGTGCAGACGGGCAACGGCCTGCGCCTCACCCGCGCCGGCCGGTTCGGCCTGCTGCCGGACGGCACGGTGGCCGATTCCGCCGGCAACCCGCTGCTCGACACCGCCGGCCGGCCCATCCAGATCGACACCACGACCGATACCGGCCTCGCCATCGCCTCGGACGGCACCATCAGCAGCCGTGCCGGCGTGGTCGGGCGCATCGCCGTGGTGCGCCCGCAGGACCCGATGCGGCTGAAAGCCGAAGGCAGCCAACTGTTCGCGGCCAACACACCCATTCTCGCCGTCTCCACCCCCCGCATCGTGCAGGGCGCGCTGGAGGAATCGAACATCCAGCCGGTGAAGGAGCTCACCCGCATGATGAACGATTCGCAGCAGTTCCAGTTCGTCGTCCAGTTCGTGCAGGCGGAGGACACGCGCCGGCAGAGCGCCATCGACAAGATCGCCCAACCCGCCGCCTGACCCCGCCTGATCCACTGCATCACGGAAAACGCACCATGCGCGCACTCGACATCGCCGCCACCGGCATGCAGGCCCAGCAGACCAACGTGGAGGTGATTTCCAACAACATCGCGAACATGACGACGACCGGCTACAAGCGCCGCCGCGCAGAGTTCCAGGACCTGATGTACCAGAATCTTCGCCGCGTCGGCTCGAACAGCTCGGATGCCGGCACCATCGTCCCTTCCGGCGCACAGGTGGGCCTCGGCGTGAAAACCGCGGCGATCTACCGCATCAGCCAGCAGGGCAACCTGCAGCAGACCTCGAACAGCCTCGATCTCGCGATCAGCGGCAACGGCTATTTCCAGGTCACGCTGCCCTCGGGCGACACCGCCTACACGCGGGACGGCACCTTCGGCCTCGCGCCCGACGGCACCATCGTCACCGCCGACGGCTACGTGGTGCAGCCCGGCGTGGTGATCCCTTCCAACGCCACCAACGTCACCATCAACGCTTCCGGCCAGGTGCAGGTGACACTCGACGGGCAGACCGCGCCGCAGACGGTGGGCACGATCCAGCTCGCCGTCTTCCCCAACGAGGCCGGGCTGGATGCCCAGGGCAGCAACCTGTTCCTGCAAACCACCGCCTC
>DATKQI010000014.1:0-2585 GCA_035532755.1 Acetobacteraceae bacterium | reverse complement strand
AGGTGCCGGCGCCGGACGTGCTCGATCTGCTCGACCCGGTGGCCGGGCATCCGCGCGTGCGGATGATCAGCCTGATGGACCACTCGCCCGGCGTGGGCCAGTACGCCGACATCGACCGCTACCGCGCGCTGCGCCGCAAGGAGGGCTTCGGCGAGGCGGAGGTCGAGCGGCATATCCTGCACTACCAGGAGAAGCGCGCGGAAATCCGCGATGCCCACCGCCGCGCCCTGCTCGCCCGCGTCGCCGGCCTGCCGGTGGCGGTCGCGAGCCACGACGACCGCACCGAAGCCGAGATCGCCGAGAACGTCGCCGACGGCATCCGCATCAGCGAATTCCCCGTCACCATGGTCGCCGCCCGTGCGGCGCATGCACATGGGATGGAGGTGGTGGCCGGCGCGCCCAACATCGTCCGCGGAGGCTCCCATTCCGGCAACGTGGCGGTGGCCGACCTTGTGCGCGCCGGCGCGGTGAATGCCCTGGCGTCGGACTACGTGCCGGCGAGCCTCGTGGAAGCGGCGTTCCTGAGCGTGGAGACCACCGGCATCGCCCTGCCGGCCGCGATCGCCATGATTTCCGACCGGCCCGCGCGGATGGGCCGGCTCGCCGACCGCGGCCGCCTTGCCGACGGCCTGCGCGGCGATCTGGTGCGGGTGCGGGTGCACGAGGGCATGCCCGTGGTGCGACAGGTGTGGCAGGCCGGCGAGCGGGTGGCATGATCGCGCGGATCGCGCTGTTCTACGCCCCCGCACCGCGCGATCCACTCTGGCAGGCCGGCACGGCATGGCTCGGCCGCGACCCGCAGGCGGCTTCCGCGGTGCCGCAGCCGGATGTGCCGGGCCTGCCCGAGATCACCGCCGAACCGCGCCTGTATGGCTTCCACGCCACGCTGAAGCCGCCGATGCGCCTGCAACCCGGCTGCACCTGGCACGACCTGTTGAACGCCGTCACCCGCCTCGCCGCCACCATCCCCCCGTTCGACCTGCCGCCGCTCGCGCCCACCCGGATCGGCGGATTCCTGGCCTTGACCGAGGCCACGCCGTCGCCGGCATTGCGCGCACTGGCCGATGCGGCGATTGCCGGGGTTGATGCATTCCGCGCGCCCCCGAGCGCGGAGGAGCTCACCCGCCGCCGCCGCGCCGGGCTGTCGGCTGCGGAAGAGGCGATGCTGGCGAAATGGGGCTATCCCTATGCGTTCGACACCTGGCAGTTCCACATGACGCTGTCGCGGCGGCTGACCGACGAGGAGGCTGCGCGCATCCGCCCGGCGGCGGAGGCGCATTTCGCCGTCGCGCTGCGTGCCCGGCGCCGGGTGCGGGACATCTGCCTGTTCACCCAGAGCGCGCCGGGGACGGATTTCGTTCTGGCCGAACGGGTTGTGCTGCGAGGCTGAGAAGAACCGCGAGCAGCCGGGCCGCCCCCCGTTCGGCCGTGTCGTCGTTCATGATTGTCGTCACCGGTACCTTCGGCGGCAACGCCACCTGCCGGGCGAGGCGCCCGGCCACATCGGCCGCACTCTCCCGCCCGCGGGCGGCAAGGCGGGCGGCGAGCACCTCGGGAGGGGCGGTGATCTCGACCACATGCACGGCGAACCTGGCCGCGGCATCCGCGATCATCGCGCGGGAGACATTTGCAACAGAAATTCGGCGTTGCTCAAAATCTTGTAATATATCGGCCGGCAGGCCGTACAGCAGGCCGTGCGCCTCCCACCACAGCGCGAAGCCGCCGGCATCCCGGCGCGCTTCGAAAGCGGTGCGCGTGATCGCCTCGTGATCCTCCCCGCCCGCCTGCGCCGGGCGGGTGATGGTGCGGCGGACGAAGCGGAAGCCTGGGCTGCCGGACAGTTCCGCCCGCGCGCGGTCCAGCAGCGTGTCCTTCCCCGCGCCGGACGGGCCCACCACCAATACCAGCATCGCGCCCTCCGCGGTTGACGCGGCGGACCTTGGCGGTAGCGTGCGCGCAGTGCAACGAGGGATCAGCAATGTTCACGACACGGCCCGAGATCGCCGGCACGTTCGGGGTGGTGGCCAGCACCCACTGGATCGCGAGCCAGGTGGGTATGGCGGTGCTGGAACGCGGCGGCAACGCCTTCGACGCCGCGGCCGCCACCGCCTTCACCTTGCAGGTGGCGGAGCCGCACCTGAACGGGCCGGGCGGGGATGCGCCGATCATCGTGCACAGCGCGGCCACCGGCAGCCAGCATGTGGTGTGCGGCCAAGGCGTTTCGCCGGCCGGCGCGACGATCGGGCATTTCGAGGGGCTGGGGCTTGATCTGATCCCCGGCACCGGCCTGCTGCCGGCGGTGGTGCCGGGCGCGTTCGACGCCTGGTGCCTGACATTGCGCGATTGGGGCACGTGGGAGTTGGCGGACGTGCTGGCCTTCGCCATCGGCTACGCGCGCAACGGCATCCATCTGGTGCCGCGGATCAGCGCCACCATCGAGGGCATCCGGCCGCTGTTCGAGGAGGAATGGACGACCTCCGCCGCCGTGTTCCTGCCGCACGGCAGAACGCCCGGCCCGGGCGCGCTGTTCGCCAACCCGGCGCTGGCCGACACCTATGCGCGCATCTGCCGGGAGGCGGTGGGCG
>DATKQI010000013.1:0-3300 GCA_035532755.1 Acetobacteraceae bacterium | reverse complement strand
GACCACGCTTTCGGAGGCGCTGGCGGCCGAAGCCGCGAGCGCGGACGCCATCGTCGCGCAAGGGGCCGAGGCCGGCGGGCATCGCGGCGCGTTCGATGCGGCCTCGGCCGAGCGGAACAGTGTGGGGCTGTTCGCGCTGCTGCCCCGGCTCGCGGACAGGATATCGATTCCGATCATCGCGACGGGCGGCATCGCCGATGGGCGCGGCGTGGCGGCTGCCCTGATGCTGGGCGCGAGCGCGGTGCAGATCGGCACCGCCTTCCTGCGCTGCCCGGAAGCCGAAACCAACCCGGCCTGGGCCGATGCCCTCGCCATGCTCGAACCCGAATCCACCGGGTTGACCCGCGCCTTCAGCGGCCGGCTGGGGCGGGCGATCGGGACCGAGTATACGCGCGCGGCGGCGGCGGACGATGCGCCGCCGCCCGCGCCCTATCCCGTGCAGCGCGGGCTGACCGCGCGGATGCGCGCGGCGGCCACGCGTGCCGGCGATCTTCAGCGCATGCAGGCCTGGGCCGGACAGGCCGCGCATCTGGCGCAGGCGAGGCCGGCGGGCGAGGTGGTGGAGAGCATCTGGGATGCCGCCCAGGCGCTGCTGCGCGGGCAGGCCGGATGATGCGGCCGGCGCCTACAGATCAAGGCTCGGCTGGCGGGGCGCGGGGCCGTCGGCGGTCGCGCCCACCGCGCCGTCGGCGAACTGCAGCCGCAGCTTCGCCCGCGGGGCGATGGCGGCAGCGCGGGTCAGCGGCGTGTGGTCTTGCGCGGTGACGAGGGCGAAGCCGCGCGCCAGCACCGCGTTGTAGGAGACCGCTTCCAGCCGGGCCGAGAGGCCGGCGAGGCGGGTGCGGGATTCGCGCAGTTGCGCCATGATCGGGGCCGGCTGCAGCCGCCCAAGCGTGGCGGCACCCCGCCGCGCGGCGAGCGACGCTGCATGGCGCAGCGCGGAGCCGAGGCGCTGGGAGGAGAGCGCGAGCCCGCCCTTGCGGGCCGCCAGCAGGGCGGGCAGCGCGAGCAGCAGCCGCTCCGCCCGGTCGTCCGTCCGTTGCCGCGCGGCACCGAGCAGGGCGGCGAGGTCCGGCAGGCCGCGCCGGGCGGCATCGAGATGCAACCGCCGGTCCTTCGCCAGCCGCCCGAGGGCGACGGCGAGGCGGGCGGATTTCTGCGCCACGTCCGCCAGCAGATCGACCCGCGCGGGCACCGCCATCTCCGCCGCCGCGGTGGGGGTGGGGGCGCGGCGGTCGGAGGCGAAGTCGATCAGCGTGGTATCCGTCTCGTGCCCCACGGCGGAGATCAGCGGGATGGTGCAGGCGGCGGCGGCGCGCACCACTGCTTCGTCGTTGAAGGCCATCAGGTCTTCCAGGCTGCCGCCGCCGCGGGCGACGATCAGCACGTCCGGCCGGGGGATCGGTCCGCCTTCGGGCAGGGCGGAGAAGCCGGCGATGGCGGCGGCTATGCGCGCGGCCGCGCCCTCGCCCTGCACCGGCACGGGCCAGAGCAGGATGGGGCGGGGGAAGCGGCGGGCGATGGTGGTGCGGATGTCCTGGATCACCGCCCCGCTTTCGGAGGTGATGACGCCGATCAGCCGCGGCAGCATCGGCAATGCGCGTTTGCGCCCGGCCTCGAACAGGCCCTCGGCGGCGAGCTTTCCGCGCAGCGCCTCGATCCTGGCGAGCAGCGCGCCGGCGCCGGCGTATTCCATCCGCTCGACGATGAGCTGGTAGGTGGAACGCTCCCCATAGGCGGTGATGCGGCCGGTGGCCACCACCTCCACCCCGTTTTCCGGCGCGAGCCCGAGGCGGGAGACCGAGCCTTTCCAGACGATGCCGGCGAGCTTCCCGCCCTCGTCCTTCAGCGAGAAATAGATGTGGCCGGACGGGTAGCGCTTCAGCTCGGTGATTTCCCCGCGCACGCGCACCCGGCCGAACGCGCCCTCCAGCGTGCGCTTCACCGCCCCCGAGATGTCCGAGACGGTGTATTCGGGGATGTTGTCGGCGGGGCGGAGTTCTGACATGGGCGCAAGGTATGATAGAGCCGCGCCCGGTAGAAGCGGGGGCGGCGATGCGGGTTCTGGTGGTGGGATCGGGCGGGCGGGAGCATGCGCTGTGCTGGGCGATCTTGGCGAGCCCGCTGCTTTCCAGGCTGTGGTGCGCGCCCGGCAACCCCGGCACCGCGGCCTGCGCGGAGAACGTGCCGATCGCGGCGACGGACATTCCCGCCCTTGTCGCCTTCGCGGTGGAGAACAAGGTGGATCTGGTGATGCCGGGGCCGGAGGCGCCGCTGGTGCTGGGGCTGGCGGACGCGCTGGATCGCGCCGGCATCGCCTGCTGCGGCCCCACCGCCGCCGCCGCGCGGCTGGAGGGCAGCAAGAGCTTCACGAAGGAGGTGGCGGACGCCGCCGGCATCCCGACCGCGCGATGGGAGCGGTTCGAGGACGCGCAGGCCGCGCGGGACTTCATCCGCCGCCGTGGCGCGCCGATCGTGGTGAAGGCGGACGGGCTCGCCGCCGGCAAGGGCGTGGTGGTGGCCGCGACCGAGGCCGAGGCCGAGGCGGCGGTGGCGGAGTTCATGGAGGCGGGCGTGCTGGGGGACTCCGGCAAGGCCGTGGTGATCGAGGAATGCCTGACGGGGCCGGAGGTATCGGTGTTCGCGCTGTGCGACGGGGCGCACGCGATCTTCCTCGGTGCGGCGGCGGACCACAAGCGCGTGGGCGAGGGCGATACCGGGCCGAACACCGGCGGGATGGGCGCGATCAGCCCGCCGCCGGATTTCTCGCCGGCACTGGCCGAGGAGGTGATGGCGCGCATCATCCGCCCCACGCTTGCCGAGATGGCGGCGCGCGGGGCGCCGTTCCGCGGCATCCTGTACGCCGGGCTGATGCTGACCGGGGAGGGGGCGAAGCTGATCGAATTCAACGTTCGCTTCGGGGACCCCGAATGCCAGGCGCTGCTGCCGCGCCTGCAATCGGACCTGCTGCCCGCGCTGGCGGCGGCGTGCGACGGAGAGCTGGCGGATTTCGACCTGCGCTGGCGGGATGAGGCATCCATCGTGGTGGTGATGGCGGCGCGGGGGTATCCCGGTGTTTACGCGAAAGGCGGAGTGATCAACGGGCTGGACCGCGCCGCCACGGTGCCCGGGGCGCTGGTGTTCCAGGCCGGCACGCGCGCCGAGGGCGGGGCGGTGGTGGCCGATGGCGGGCGGGTGCTGGGCATTGCGGCCACCGGGCCGGACCTGCGCGCCGCGCACGCGGCGGCCTATCGGGCGGTGGCGCTGGTCGACTGGACGGACGGGTTCTGCCGGCGGGAC
>DATKQI010000012.1:0-2387 GCA_035532755.1 Acetobacteraceae bacterium | reverse complement strand
CGGGAGCTGATCCCGCCGGGTGCGGTGGGCAATCTTCTGCAACTGCACCCCGATTTCCCGGCGGACTGGGATGCCTGGGATATCGATGCGTTCTACCGCAACACCCGGGAAGACCTTGTTGCCGCCGAACGCATCGTGCTGGAACACGCGGGCCCGGACGAGACCGCGCTGCGCATCGAGCGCAGCTTCGGCCGCTCCCGCGCCGTGCAGACCATCCGCCTGGCGCGCGGCGAGCGCCGCGTTGAATTCTCGGTGGAGATCGACTGGCAGGAGCAGGAGAGGCTGCTGAAGCTGGCCTTCCCGTTCGATCTTGCCGCACCGTGCGAGACGGGGGAGATCCAGTTCGGGCATGTTTCCCGCCCGACCCATCAGAACACGTCCTGGGATGCGGCCCGCTTCGAGCTTTGCGCGCATCGCTTCATCCACCTGGCCGAAGCCGGCTACGGCGTGGCGGTGGCGAACGATGCGAGTTATGGCCACGATGTGACGCGCCAGCCCCGGCCGGGCGGCGGCGTGAGCACGGTGCTTCGCCATTCGCTGCTGCGCGGCCCGCGCTTTCCCGACCCCGGGGCGGATCGCGGCGTGCACCGCTTCGGCTTTGCCCTGGCGCCCGGCGCGACGTTGGCCGATGCCGTGGCGGAGGGCTGCCGCCTGAATCTTCCCCTGCGGCGGGTGCGCGGCGCCCACCCGGCCGCGCCGCTTGTCTGCTTCGACCACCCTGCCGTCATCGTCGAGGCGGTGAAGCTGGCCGAGGACCGTTCGGGGGATCTGATCGTGCGCTGCTACGAATCCCTCGGCGGGCGTGTGCGCGCGCGCTGCACGGCCGCCTTTCCGCTCCTGGAAGCCTCGCGCGCCGATCTGCTCGAACGCGATCTTGGCCCGATCGACCTTGCGACGGAGGCCGGGGATTGCTTCGATCTTCCCCTCCGGCCCTTCGAGATTGCAACGCTCCGGCTGCGCCCGGCGATCCGGGCGGTGCCGTAGCGCCGTCAGCGGTTCTTCGCCTTCTCCAGCGCCCAGAACAGGGCCGCCAGGGCCGCGCAGCCGACCGCGAAGCCGGATGGCCGCACCCCAGATTCCGGCCTGCCGGCCGCCCGCCAGCCCGCCGAGCGCGCCGCCGGCAAGCAGCAGCGCCACGGGCAGCAGGCAGCCGATGGCGAGCATCAGGCGGCCTTCACCTGGGCCACCTGCCCGCCGCTGATGCGCGCGAGGTCTGCCGCGGTGGTGCGGAACACGTGGGAAGGGGAGCCGGCGGCGGCGAAGATCGGGTCTAGCGCCAGCAGGTCCGCATCGATCAGCACCAGCGGCGGGGAGAGGTGGCCCACCGGGGCCACGCCGCCGATGGCGAAGCCGGTGGCATCGCGCACGAAGGCGGCATCCGCCCGGTCTATCGGGACGCCGAGATGGGTGGAGACCAGGGCGGGGTCTACCCGGTTCGCGCCGGAGGTGATGACCAGGACCGCGCGGCTTCCGCTGCGAAAGACGATGGATTTCGCGATCTGCGCCACCGTGCAGCCCACCGCCGCCGCGGCTTCGGCCGCCGTGCGGGTGCCGACGGGGAAGACCGTGACGGTATCCGGGTGGCCCGCCGCCGCCAGGGCCGCGCGTACCCGCCCCACCGATCCGCCGGCCACCGATCCGCCCGCGCCCTCGTTCGCCATTTGCTGTATTCCTCCGCCATGGACTCTCTCGCGCTCTATATCCACTGGCCGTTCTGCCTGTCCAAGTGCCCGTACTGCGATTTCAATTCGCATGTGCGGGAGCGGCTGCCGCAGGCGCGGTTCCGCGCGGCACTGCTGCGGGAGCTGGCGTTCGAGGGCGCGCGGCTGGGGCGGCGGCGGCTTTCCTCCATCTTCTTCGGCGGCGGCACGCCGAGCCTGATGGAGCCGGAGACGGTGGCCACCCTGATCGCCGCCGCCACCGCGCGGTTCGACCCCGCGCCGGACATCGAGATCACGCTGGAGGCGAACCCGACGAGCGTGGAGGCCGGGCGCTTCGCCGCGTTCCGTGCGGCCGGGGTGAACCGCATTTCCATCGGGGTGCAGAGCCTGGATGCCGCAGCGCTTTCCTTGCTGGGGCGGCAGCATTCGGCCGCGCAGGCGATCGCCGCGCTGGAGCTGGGGCGGCGCATCTTCCCTCGGCTGTCGTTCGACCTGATCTATGCCCGGCCCGGCCAGGACGAGGCGGCGTGGCGGGCGGAGCTGCGCGCCGCGCTCGATCTCGCGGCGGACCATCTGTCGCTGTACCAGCTCACCATCGAGCCGGGCACGGCGTTCGAGGGCGCGCACCGGCGCGGGGAGATCGTGCTGCCGGAGCCGGAGCTGGCGGCACGCCTGTATGCCGCCACCGCCGAGGAGGCCGCGCGCTTCGGGCTGTTGCCCTACGAG
>DATKQI010000011.1:0-31164 GCA_035532755.1 Acetobacteraceae bacterium | reverse complement strand
GGACACTAGAAGGAGCCGCCCCATATGAGCGCCAGCGGGAGTTTCCCCATCGACCTCGTGCTGTTCGGCATGATCGCCGCGTTCCTGGTGCTGCGCCTGCGCAGCGTGCTGGGCAAGCGCACCGGATACGAGCGCCCCGAGCAGCCGATCCGCCGCGACATCACAGGCGCCCCGGTGATCGAGGGCCAGGCCGAGCCGGTGGCGCCGCCGCGCCCGGCCCGCCCGCTGCCGGACCCGGCGAGCCCGCTGGGCGAGACGCTGCTGCGCATGCAGGGGATCGACCGCGGGTTCGACCCCACGCGTTTCCTGGACGGCGCGGAGGCGGCATTCCGCCTGATCGTCACCGCGTTTGCCGCCGGAGACCGGGTGAGCCTGCGCAATCTGCTGTCTGATGACACCTATCGCGCCTTCGAATCCGCCATCGCCGCGCGCGAGGCGGCAGACGAGACGCAGCGCACCGAGGTCCGCGCCATCGCCGCCGCGACCATCGAGGGCGCCGATCTGCGCGGCACGCTGGCCGATGTGGTGGTGCGCTTCGTCTCCGATCAGGTGAACCTCACGCTCGGGCGCGATGGCCAGCCCGTCACCGGCACCGACGCCGTGACCGAGATCGTCGATCTCTGGACGTTCGAGCGCGACCTCTCGACACGCGATCCGACCTGGCGCCTCGCGGCCGCGCGCAGCGCCTGATGCGGCCGGCTTCGATGCGCCGCTGGCTGCGCCGCGCGGCGGTCGTGGCGATAGCGTTCCTGCCGGCCGCCTGCGCGCTGCCGAAGGCCGGCACCCCGGCGGGCACGGCCACCTCCAACCTCGCCCCGGTCGCGTTCAGCGCGCTGCCCGGCTGGTCGGCCGATCGCCCGACGCAAGCGCTGCGGGCTTTCCTGGGAAGCTGCCTGCGCATCGCCCTGCTGCCGCCCGATCAGGCGCTGGGCGGCAGCGGCCTTGCCGCGACGCTCGGCGGCAAGGCGGGGCAATGGCAGGATGCGTGCGCCGTCGCCCGCGCCGTGCCGCCCGCCGATGACGCAGCCGCCCGTCAGTTCTTCGAAACCCGCCTGCAACCCTACCGGCTGAGCGAGGCGGGGCGCAGCCAGGCGTTGTTCACCGGCTATTTCGAGCCGACATTCCGCGGGTCCCGCACCCGCGGCGGCGTATATCAGACGCCGATCCTGACGCGGCCGGCGGACCTCGTCACCGCCGATCTCGGCGCGTTCAGCGCCAAATTCGGCGGCCGGCACGTGACGGGGCGGATGCGGAACGGGCATCTCGTGCCCTATTACGACCGCTTCCAGATCGAGCATGGCGCGCTTGCCCACAAGGGCCTCACGCTGCTGTGGATGGCGAGCCCCATCGATGCCTATTTCTTGCAGATCGAGGGCGCCGGCCGCATTCGCCTGCCCAACGGCGGGCTGGTGCGCGTGGGCTATGCCGGGCAGAACGGCCGGCCCTACGTGCCGATCGGCCGGCTGATGATCAAGCGCAAGCTGCTCGCGCCGAACCAGATATCCATGCAGGCGATCCGTGCGTATCTGCTCGCCCATCCGCGCCGGGGCCGGCAGTTGATGGACCAGAATCCGTCCTACGTGTTCTTCAAGGAGATCGTGGGCCTGTCGGCCGACCAGGGGCCGCTCGGCGCGCTCGGCGTGCCGCTCATGCCCCGCCGCTCGGTCGCGATCGACCGGGCCTTCATCCCGCTCGGCGCGCCGGTCTTCGTCGCCACGACCGACCCGGCGACCCATGCGCCCCTGCAGCGGATGATGGTCGCGCAGGATATCGGCAGCGGCGTCAAGGGGCCGCTGCGCGCCGACATCTTCTTCGGCTGGGGGGCGAATGCCGAGGCCGCGGCCGGCGCGATGGACGCGCCGGGCACGCTGTACGTGCTGTTGCCCCGACCTGCCGCCACGGCTTCCGCCGCCACATCCGCGCCTGCCCCGGTGGCGAAGTAGCGCATCTCGCCTTTTGCTGGGCGCCCCGTAGAATGGGCCGCATGTCAGAGACCCGTCCGCGCGTCGCGCTGTTCGTCACCTGCCTCGTCGATCTCCATCGTCCGACGGTCGGCTTCGCCGCCATCCGGCTGCTGGAGCAGGCCGGCTGCCAGGTGGAGGTGCCGCGGGCGCAGACCTGCTGCGGCCAGCCCGCCTACAACGCGGGGGACCGCGCCACCACGCGCGACCTCGCCGTGGGAATCCTGGAGGCGTTCGGCGGCTATGACTATGTGGTCGTCCCGTCCGGATCGTGCGGCGGCATGCTCAGCCGCCACATGCCACATCTGTTCGACGACGACCCCAACCTGAGGGCGCGCGCCGATGCGCTGGCGGCGAAAACCCACGAGCTGATCAGTTTCCTGACGGATGTGCGCGGCATGACCGGTGTGGCCGCCACCCACAACGGTGCCGTGACCTACCACGACAGCTGCTCCGGGCTGCGGGAGCTGGGGGTGAAGGTTCAGCCGCGCCGACTGCTTGCCTCCGTCGAGGGCCTCACCCTCACCGAAATGGCCGACCCGGAGCTGTGCTGCGGGTTCGGCGGCACGTTCTGCGTGAAATATCCCGAGATCTCGGTGCGGATGGTCGCCGACAAGACGAAGGACATCGCCGCCACCGGGGCTGCGATGCTGCTCGCCGGCGACCTGGGTTGCCTGCTGAACATGGCCGGCCGGCTGCAGCGCGAGGGCAGCACGGTGAAGGTGCGCCATGTCGCCGAGGTGCTGGCCGGCATGACCGCGGACGTGCCGCCGATCGGCGAACCGCGCGGGTGATCCGTCCGCCGCCCTGACCGTAGAAAGCGGCAGGGCAGGGGGATCATCCCCGAAGGATCGTCTCCATGAACCGTCGCTTCCTCCAGGTCGCGATCGTTGTTCTCGGCCTGATTCCGGTGGGGGCGGGGCTTGCCGGCGTGCTGGCGGGCCCGGGCATGGTCGGCGGCAGCACGGCGATGGTCTCGGTGGACAGCCATTTCAGCTATCTTTCCGGCCTGCTGCTCGGGATCGGTCTCGCCTACTGGAGCCTGGTTCCCGCGATCGAGCGCCGGCAGTCCCCGTTCCGGCTGCTCACCCTGCTGGTGTTCGCCGGCGGCGTCGGCCGGCTGGTCAGCCTCGTCCGGTTTGGTGTGCCGGCGCCGCCGATGCTGGGCGGGCTGGCGATGGAACTGGTGGTGACGCCGCTGCTATGCCTGTGGCAGGCGCGGATCGCCCGCCCGGCGCTCGCGCGGCCGGTACGAACCCGGGTGGCCGACGGTCCCGCAGCCCGGCCGCGCGCTCCAGGTGGTGCGCGAGCCGCAACACCGTCGCATCGCCCCAGGCCGGCCCCATGACCTGCACCCCGAGCGGCAGGCCGCTGGCGGTGAAGCCGCCGCATACCGCCATCGCCGGAATCGCCGCCACGTTCGCGGGCGTGGCCAGCGACAGCCGCGGCGCCCCGTCGTCCACCCGCTGCTCGGCCAGCAGCGGGGCGGGCCCGGCCGCGGCACAGACCAGCAGGTCGAACCGCTCGAACAGCTTCGCCGTCTGGGCGATCAGGTCGGACCGGCGGCGCTGGGCGGCGATGTAGTCGGCCGCGCGCAGCAGCCCGCCCGGCAGCACCCGGTTGCGGAACACGCGCGAATAATCGTCGAGCCGCGTTTGCAGATTCGCCTCGTGCAGGGCATAGGCCTCGGCCACCAGGATCACCCGGTTCACCGCCGCATAGGCGGAAACCGGCGGCGCGACCGCTTCCTCAACCTTGCAGCCCAGCTCCTTCAGCAGGCGCACGGCGTTGCCCACCATCTGCAACGCCTCGGTGCCCACCGGCACATCACGCTCGTGGAAATGCCGCAGCAGCCCGATGCGCAACCCCTTCACCGGCGCGGCGAGCGCCTTTTCATAGGATATTTTCGGCCCGGGCACCGACGCCGGATCGGCCGGGTCGTATCCGGCGATGGCATCCAGCAGGATGGCGCAATCCTCCGCTGTCCATGCCATCGGCCCGGCGGTGTCCAGACTGGGCGCGAGCGGGATCACCCCGCGGCGGGAAACGAGCCCGGCGGTGGGCTTCAACCCGGCCAGCCCACAGAACGAGGCGGGCACCCGGATCGACCCGCCGGTGTCGGACCCGAGCGAACCCAGGCACAGCCCGGCCGCCACCGCCGCCGCCGAGCCCGAGCTTGATCCGCCTGTGAAACGCTCGGTGTCCCACGGATTGCGCGCCGGCGGCCAGGGCAGGTCGAACCCCGGCCCGCCCATCGCGAATTCATGCGTGGCGAGCTTGCCCAGCATCACCGCGCCCGCCGCATGCAGCCGGCGAACGGCCTCGGCATCCTGCTTCGGCACATTGTCCATCAGGAGGCGCGAATGCGCCGTGGTACGCACGCCGGCGGTTTCGTACAGGTCCTTGTAGGCGAGCGGAATGCCCAGCAGCCGCCCGCGCCTGCCTGCCATCACCGCCCGCTCGGCCGCACGTGCGGCGGCCAGCGCCTGCTTTTCGGTCACCAGCAGGAACGCGTTCAGCGCCGCATCGTGCGCGCCGATGCGGGCGAGCAGCGCCTTGGCCAGCTCCACCGGGGAGAGTTTCTTCGCCGCGATCAGCCGCGCCGCTTCGGCAATGGTGAGGAACGGCGGAACCGCGGCCTTCATTTCCGCCGCACCGCCGGCTTGGGTGCGGGCGGGGGAAGGGGTGGTGGCAGGCGGAAGACGTAGGCCTGATCGTCGGTCATCGGCCGGGCGCGCGGGATCGCCGCGGCGAGCGGGGCGAGGCCCTTCCAGGCAAGCACCAGGTCGGCCATCTGCCCGGCATTCAGCGTCAGCCCGGCCCGACGCGCCAGCAACTCCATCTCCGCCTGGGTCAGGGAGGCAAGGCTGGCCGTGTCATGGTCCATGCCGTCGGTGCATCCGAAGCCGGCTTGCGCCGGAAGTTGCGCTGCGAAAACGCTAACGCCCCGTCCCCGCGCCTGCAAGCGCCGTCACGGCCAGGGGCTCCATCCGCCGCCCGCCATCGGCGGCGAACACGTGCAGCGCGGCGGCCGGGAGCCCCAGCCCCAGGCTGTCTCCCGGCGGCGGGCCGCCCGGCAGCTTCACGGTCATCGCCGTTCCGCCGGGCAGCCGGCCGTGCACCAGTGTTTCCGATCCGAGCGGCTCCACCAGATCGACCGCCAGTGTCAGGTCCGCTCCGCCGGTTGTCACGTCTTCCGGGCGGATGCCGATCGTCAGCGCCATTCCATCCGGCCCCCCGCGCGCGCCGTCGGCGAAGCCGATCAGCGGCCCGGCTTCCAGTTGCGCGGCGGTGCCGCCCCGGGTCAGCGCGGCGGACAGGAAGTTCATCGCGGGTGCGCCGATGAAGCCCGCCACGTAGGTATCCGCCGGGCGGGCGAACACCTCCATCGGGGTCGCGATCTGCACCGCCCGGCCCTGGTGCATCACCACCAGCCGGTCCCCCAGCGTCATCGCCTCCACCTGGTCGTGCGTCACGTACAGGCTCGTCACCTTCAGCCGCCGCTGGAGCCGGCGGATCTCCGCGCGCATCTGCACGCGCAGCTTGGCATCGAGGTTGGACAGCGGCTCGTCGAACAGGAACAGCTTCGGCTCCCGCACCGTCGCCCGCCCCATCGCCACGCGCTGGCGCTGCCCGCCGGAAAGCTCCCGCGGGCGGCGGGCGAGCAGCGGCATCAGCCCCAGCATCTCCGCCGCCCGCTCCACCCGCTGGCGGATTTCCGGCTTCGGCAGCCGCCGCAGCTTCAACCCGTAGGCCATGTTCTCGAACACGCTCATGTGCGGATAGAGCGCGTAGTTCTGGAACACCATGGCGATGTCCCGGTCCGCAGGGTCCAGCCCCGTCACGTCCTTCCCGTCCAGCACGATCCGTCCGGCGGTCGGTGTCTCCAGCCCCGCCACCAGCCGCAGCAGCGTCGATTTGCCGCAGCCCGAGGCGCCGACGATCACCAGCATCTCCCCATCGGCAAGCGTGAGATCGACCCCGTGCAGCACATCCACCGCCCCGAAGCTCTTGCGCACGCCTTCAAGCTGGAGCGTTGCCATTACTTCTCGCCTTCCGTCAGGCCCTTGACGAACCAGTGCTGCATCGCGACCACCACGATCACCGGCGGGATCACCGCGAGCACGGCCATCGCCATCATCTCGTTCCACGGCGTCATCACATCGCCCGCGCTGATCAGCTGCACGATGCCGATGACGATGGTATCGAGCCGCGGCGTGGTGGCCACCAGCAGCGGCCACAGATACTGGTTCCAGCCGTACACGAACAGGATCACGAACAGCGCCGCCACGTTCGCCCCCGATACCGGCAGCACGATGTCCCACAGGAAGCGCAGCGGGCCGGCCCCGTCCATCCGCGCGGCTTCCACGAGCGCATCCGGGATCGCCACGAACACCTGCCGGAACAGCAGCGTGGCGGTGGCGGAGGCGATCAGCGGCATGGTCAGCCCGGTGAAGGTGTTGATCAGCCCGAAATCCGCCATCACGGCGTAGGTGGGGATGATCCGCACCTCCACCGGCAGCATCAGCGTGATGAAGATGGTCCAGAACGCGATCCGCCGGAACGGGAACCGGAAGAACACCACCGCATAGGCCGACAGCACGGAGATGACGATCTTCCCCACCGCGATCGCCAGCGCCATGCCCGCCGAGATCATCAGCATGTGCCATACCGGCTCCGCCCCGTCCTTGCCGGTGCCGATGGTCAGCACCCGCCAGAACTCCGACAATCCGCCGAGGTTCGGGATCAGCGACAGGTCGCCGCGGTTGATCGCCCCGGCGCTCTGCGTCGCGCCCGCGAACACGAGCCATACCGGCAGCGCGAACAGCACCACGCCCAGGCCCAGTACCAGATGCGCCGTCCAGTCCGTGCGGGCCCGCATCAATCCACCCGCCGCTGGCCGAGGAAGCGGAATTGCAGCGCGGTCAGCGTGATGATCGCCACCATCAGCACCACGGATTGCGCGGAAGACCCGCCGAGATCGAGGTTGATCACCCCATCGCGATACACCTTCACCACCAGCGTCTCGGTCGCCTTGCCCGGCCCGCCCTGGGTGAGCGCCATGATGGTCGCGAAGGTGTCGAACGCGGCGTACACCAGATCGACGATGATGAGGAAGAACGTCGTCGGCATCAGCAGCGGCAGGGTGATGGTGCGGAACCGCCGCCAGCCTTTCGCCCCGTCCATCCGCGCGGCCTCCACCACCGTGCGCGGAATGGATTGCAGGCCGGCGAGGAAGAAGATGAAGTTGTAGCTCACCTGCTTCCACGCGGCGGCGATGATCACCAGCAGCATCGCCTGGCCGCCGTTGATCGCATAATCCCAGTGCAGCGCCGTGCCGTTCAGCCACCGCCCGAACAGCCCGACCTGCGGGTTCATCAGGAACACCCACAGCACCGCCGAGACCGCCGGGGCCACCGCGTACGGCCAGATCAGCATGGTGCGGTACCATCCCCGCCCGCGGATCTCCCGGTCGGCGAACACCGCGAGCGCGAGTGCCACGGCGAGCGAGAGCACGGTGACGCTCGCGCAAAACACCGCCGTGCGCCAGATCGTGTGCAGGTAGCGCGGATCACTGAACAGGCCGGCGAAGTTCCCAAGCCCGACGAACTGCGTGTGCAGCCCGAACGCATCCACCTGCGTCAGGCTGGACCACATCGCCTCCCCGGCCGGGAACAGGAAGAATACGATGGTCAGCGCAAGCTGCGGCAGCACCAGCAGGATCGGCAGCAGGCGCCCGGGGAAGATCGTGCGGCGTTCCATCGCAGCCGAGGCACGGGCCGGGGCGAACCGGCCCGCGCGTCGTTCAGCCCTTCACCGCCCGCTCGAACTGGCGCAGCACGGTGTTGCCGCGCTGCACGGCCACGTCCAGCGCCTGCTTCGCGTTCTGCTGGCCTTGCAGCGCCTTCTCCCACTCCTCCTCGATGATCACGCGGATCTGCGGCATCTGCCCCAGCCGGATCCCCTTCGAATTCTCGGTCACGTGCCCGCGGGTAAGCTGTTGGATCGGCAGTTCGGTGCCGGGGTTCTGGGTGTAGTAGTTCTGGCTTTTCAGCAGGTTGTAGCCGCCGAACGTCACCGGCACGTAGCCGGTGGTGCGGCTCCATTCCGCATCCTGCGCCGGCTGGCCGAGGAAGGCGAAGAACTCGGCCACCGCCTTGTATTCCGCCGGTGTGCGGTGCGGCGCGGTCATCGCCCACAGGCTCGCCCCGCCGATGATCGAATTCAGCGGGGTCTTGATCACCGCCGGATCATAGGGAAGGAACGCGTTGCCCCATTTGAACTTCGCGCTCTTCTTCAGATCGCCCAGGATGCCGGAGGAGTTGAAGGTGATCGCGGCCTGCCCGGAATAGAAGATCGGGTCCGGCGTGTTGTCCCGCCCGGCATATTTGAACGTGCCGGCCTTGGACATGTCCAGCAGCCGCTGCAGGTTGGAAACGAAGGCCGGCGCGTTGATCTCCAGCTTCGCGCCCAGCCCCTTGAACCCGTCCGCCTCCGAGGCGAAGGGCACGTTCTGCACCGCGCTGAACTGCTCGAAATGCACCCAGGCCGGCCAGGATGTGGTGCAGGCGTATTTCGCCGCGTTCTTGGATTTCAGCACCTCTGCGGCCTTCACCACCTCCGGCCACGTCGCCGGCGGCTTCGCGGGATCGAGCCCGGCCTTCTCGAAGGCATCCTTGTTGTACCACATCACGGCGGTGGACGAATTGAACGGCATCGATGCCATCCGCCCGTCCGCGAGCGTGTAGTAGCCGCGCACCGAGGGGATGTAGTTCTTCGCGTCGATGGCGACGCCGGTGTCCTTCACCAGCTTCCACACATCCGTCACCGCCGGGCCGGCCGCCACCATCGATCCGGTGCCCACGTCGAAGATCTGCGCGATATGCGGCGCCTGATGGGCCCGCCATGCGGCGATCGCGGCCGTCAGCGTCTCGGGGTAGCCGCCCTTGAACACCGGCACCACCTCTGCGGTGGCCTGGCTCGCGTTGAACCGGGCGATCAGCTTGTTCAGCTCCGCCCCCAGCGCGCCGTTCATCGCGTGCCAGAAGACCACGCGGGTCTTGCCGGCCGCGGCCAGGCTGATGCGGGGGGAGGCGGCAGCCAGCGCGGCGGCGCCGGCGAGCAGGGAACGGCGTTTCATGGGTTCAACTTCCTCACCTGTTCGGGTCGGCCTGCGGCGTAGCGGCCACCCGTTGCGTCCGAATTACAGTATTATGACGCTTCGATGAAGCCCCCAAAGAAACGAAGGAAAGGGGTCAATCCGCCGCGAGCAGCCGCCCGCGCAGTGCGGTGAACTCCGCCACCGCATCGGCCAGGGCATCGCAGGCCGCATCGTCGATCGGCAGGGAAAGGTTGATCATCCCGCGCCGGGCGAACCACAGCCCCGCGGCCAGCAGGTCGAAGAAGAACAGCTCCTTCAACCCGGCATTCCCCGTGGCGGCATCCGCGGGGCTGCGGATCGGCCCGGCGCGGAAATGCGCCGTCATCATCGAGCCGAGGCCGGTGAACTGCAGCACCGTGCCGGAAGCGATGCGGTTCAGCCGCGCCCGCAGCGCCTCGCCGCGCGCGTTCAGCGCCGCCGCGGCTTCGGGGGTGTACACCTCGGTGAGTGCCGCGAGCCCGGCGGCCATGGTCAGCACGTTGTTGTTGAAGGTGCCCGCGTGCGGCAGCGCGTCCGCCCGGCGCGGATCGAACACATCCATCACCTCCGCCCGCCCGCCGAAGGCCCCGAAGCTCATCCCCCCGCCCACGTATTTGCCGAGCGTGGTGAGGTCCGGCCGGATGCCGAGGGTCGATTGCAGCCCGCCGGGGGCGAGGCGGGAGGTCATCACCTCGTCGAACACCAGCAGCGCCCCGGCCTCGCTCGCGCCCTGCCGCAGGGAAGCGAGAAACTCTGGCGTGCCGGGGATGCAGCCGCCCCCGCCCAGCATCGGCTCCACGATGATGGCCGCCAGATCGGCGCGATGCGTCTCGATCACCGCCCGCGCGCCCGCGCTGTCGTTGTACGGGGCCAGCGCCACGTCGAACGGCGCGTTGATCGGGCTGCCGCCGCCGGCGAAGGTCAGCAACCCGCCGTGGTAGCCGCCCGCGAACGCCACCACCTTGCCCCGCCCGGTGCGGGCGCGCGCGGTGGCCAGCGCCATCAGGTTCGCCTCGGTGCCCGAATTGGTGAACCGCACGCGTTCCAGCCCGAACCGCCCGCACACCGCGCGGGCGAACTGCGCCTCGACCACGGTATGCCCGCCGAGGTTGATCCCGCCGGCCAGCGCGCCGCGGATCGCAGCGCCGATCGCCGGATGCGAATGGCCGAACAGCCCGGCGGTGTATTCGCCCAGGAAATCGATGTAGCGATGCCCGTCCAGGTCCCACAGCAGGCAGCCTTCGCCGCGCGCGACGGCCAGCGGGAAGGGCGCGTGAAACAGTACGGAACGGGTATTGCCCCCCGGCATCACCGCGGCGGCATCGGTGAAGCGGGCGAGGCTTGCGGGGTTGCGCGCGGTGAAGGCGGCCCGCGCCTCCTCCAGCGCCGCATCGAGATCGGCATTGGCCAGAACGTCGTTCATGCGCCGCGCCCCCGCACCACCCATACGATCAGCCATTTCGCCGGGAACACCCAGAGGATGCCGGCGGCGGCGTAGAAGGCGAACTGCACCGCCCAGAACAGCGGCGGCCGCGCCAGCGCCGGCAGCACGGAAGAGAGGCTGACCACCCCCGCCACATAGGCCAGGAACCCGCCCACGCCGACCACTGCTGCGATCCATGCCCGCGCCATCGCCACAAGCTTACCAAGCCGCGCTGCCGGCCGCCAGGGGCAGGCCGGATGCCCTACGAGGCGTTCCGCGCAAAAAGACGCAGCCGCGCCGCCCGCAGCAGCCGCCCGTCGATCGCGGCAAGCCCGCAGGCGATCAGCGCCATGCCCGCGCAGGCGGCGATGGTGATCGGCTCGCCCAGGAACAGGCTGCCCAGGATCAGCGTGCTGATCGGCAGCAGGAATGTCACCAGCACGACATTGGTCGCCCCCGCGACCGCCAGGATGCGGAAGTACAGCAGGTAGGCCAGCGCGGTGCTGAGCAGCGCGATGCCCGCGAGCGCCCCCCATGCCACAGCACCCGGCGCCGGCAGCGCCCAGAACCGGTCCGCCACGGCCGCCACCGGCAGCATCACGAACGCGCTGGCCGTCACCTGCCCGGTCGCCACCTTCAGCGCGGGAATGCCCCGGAACCTCCGCCCGTAGATGCCGGCGAAGGCATAGAGGAGTGCGGCGGCCAGACACCCGATCTCCCCCGGCAGATCGGCCGAGGCGAACCCGCGCAGCACATCGGGCCCGATCAGCACGGCCACGCCCGCGAACCCGAACAGCACGCCGAACCCCTTGGCCGGGCTCAACCGCTCATCCCGCGTCAGCCCGTGGGCGACGATTACGGTGAAGATCGGCGTGGTCGCGTTGAGGATGGCGGCCAGCCCGCTCGTCAGCCGCACCTCGGCCCAGGCGAACAGGCAGAACGGCAGCACGTTGTTCAGCAGGCCCATCACGATGAAGGACATCCACAGGCGCGGGGAGATCGGCATCGGGTCGCGCCGCAGCAGAAGCAGCGCATTCATCGCCACCGCCGCGATCCCCACGCGGCCGAACACCACGGTGAACGGCGGCAGAACGTCCACCAGAATCTTGAGGAAGAAGAACGATCCGCCCCACAGCACCGACAGCACGATCAGCAGCACCCATTCCGTCATGCCCATCGTCGGAGGTTTCTGCATGGCCGTCTCCTTCCGCGGCCTGCCGGCCCGCTCTGTCGGGGCAGGTATGGCGCAGAAGCCGCCGCCGTTCTCGCCATTTTCGGACCTCGTTGGCGTAGCGCGCCCATCGGCCAAGGTCCGGAAAAAATGCGGACGCGTATCGCCAGCTACAGAACCTGGCCCAGGAACTCCCGCGTGCGGGCATCCTGCGGGTTGGCGAAGAACTCCGCCGGCGGTCCCTGCTCCACGATCACGCCCCGGTCGGTGAAATAGATCCGGTCTGCCACGTCCCGGGCGAAGCGCATCTCGTGCGTCACCAGGATGCAGGTCATGCCCTCCTCGGTGAGCTGCTTCAGCGTCGCCAGCACCTCCTTCACCGTCTCGGGGTCGAGTGCCGCCGTCACCTCGTCGAACAGCATCACTTCGGGGTTCATGGCGAGCGACCGGGCGATCGCCACGCGCTGCTGCTGCCCGCCCGACATCTCGCCCGGATAGGCATGCTCCCGCCCGGCGAGGCGGACCTTCTTGAGCAGCGCATAGGCGCGTGCCTCCACCTCCGCCCGCGGCTGCTTCAGCACCTGCAACGGCGCCATCATCACGTTCTGCAACGCCGTCCGGTGCGGGAACAGGTTGTACTGCTGGAACACCATGCCCACGCGCCGGCGCAGCGCCAGCCTGTCGAGCGCAGGGTCATGCACCTCGATCCCCATCACGCGGATCGATCCGCGCTCGAACGGGGTCAGCGCATTGATGCAGCGGATCAGCGTGGACTTGCCGGAGCCGGACGGGCCGATGATGCAGATCACCTCGCCCTTCGCCACGTCGAGCGAGACGCCCTTCAGCACCTCGATCTGCCCGAAGGATTTGTGTACATCCTGTATCGAAACGATCGGCTGATCGTCCGTCCATGCCGGCGCGGGGCTGGGCGGCGTCATCGCAGCGATTCCAGGCAGGGGTTCATATCTTCACCGCGAATTTCCGCTCCAGCCGGGTCGTCAGCCGGGCAATGGGGTAGGAGTAGAGGAAGAACCAGATCAGGATGTAGCCGTACAGCGGCGTGAGCAGATCCGTCCGCCCGCCCTCGGCCGCGGAAACCTGCCCGGCCAGCGTCATCACCTCGTTCACGCCGACGATGGAGGCAAGCACCGTCGCCATCGTCAGGATCGCATAGAGGTTCATCCACGGCGGCAGCATGCGCTTCACACATTGCGGCAGGATGATCGACCAGATCTGCTGCCGGCGGCTGAAAGCAAGAGATTCCGCCGCCTCCCACTGGCCGGACGGGATGGAGCCCACGGCCCCGCGCACGATCTCCGCCACATTCGCCATCACCGGCAGGCTGAAGCCGATCACGGCCTTGAACCAGTCGGGCAGGGGGATCACCACCGGCCCGATCGCGATGCGGAACGGCAGCATGTACATCGCGAAGAACAGCAGCACCAGCCACGGCGCATTGCGGAAGAACTGCGTGATGAACCAGCTTCCAGACCGCACCGGCCGCCGCAGCGAGATCAGCATCAACCCGAGCACCGTGCCGAGCGCGGTGCCGAGCGCCATCGCCATCATGCTGATCAGCACGTTGAACAGGAACCCGCGGAACAGCAGCGGCGTCCATTTGATCAGGATCGCGATCACGCCCGCCCGGGCCGCCGGGCTCGCCCCGGCATGCGCGATGCCGGCACAGAGCAGGACAACGGCGCACAGCACCGCGCCGTGCCACAGCCGCACCTGCGGCGCCGGTTCCTTGGCTGTCCGCATCGGCAGCAGAACAGGCAGGTCCGTGACGAAAGCGGAAGCGGGTGGCTGCCGCATCGTCATGTCCGGTGGTATCCCGGCAGGCGCATCGCGTGCTCCAGCCGGTGCATGCCCGCGACCAGAATGCCGACAAGCCCGATATAGACAAGCAGAAGCACGATCATCATCTCCGGCACGTTCACGCTGTCGGACCAGATCTGCGCGGAGACGTACAGCAGCTCCGGAACGGCCACCGCGTAGGCCAGGGTGGTGGTCTTCAGCAGGTTGACAAGGTTGTTGTTCAGCGCCGGCAGGCACACGCGGAACGCCAGCGGCAGCACCACATGGATATAGGCTTGCAGGCGGGTGTAGCCCAGCGCCTCGGCCGCCTCGATCGTGGCGGTCGGCACCGCCTCGATGCCGGAGCGGAAGATTTCCACGTTGAACGCGCCGGCGAAGAAGCTCAGCGAGATGCACACCCAGACGAAGCCGCTGATCATCGGCGCCTGCATGCCGATCGCATTCTTCACGGTCGGCAGCAGGGAACTCAACCCGAAATAGAAGAAATAGAGCTGCACCAGATTCGGCGTGTTGCGGAAAAGCTGGATGTAGCCCTGCACGATCCGCCGCGTCCAGACGAGGCGGGAGCCTTGGAGCCATGCCCCGATAACGCCGACGATCATCGAAGCGACAAGGCAGATCACGGACAGTTCGATGGTGACGAGGAACCCGTGCAGGAAGCGCGCGCGATCAAACGGATCGTAGAAGATCGTGAGGTTGATCCCGGTCGTCTGGTAAAGCTGCTTGAACCAGGCGGCGATCACGTTCATCGCCCCTTTCCTCGGCGGGCCTTGATGCCCGCCTGCCCGGGCACGCCCCTCCCCGTCACTCCGGCGAAAGCCGGAGTCCAGGCGCGCGGGCCGTCAACCGGCGCGGTGAGCCCGGATGCCGGCCGTCGCCGGCACGACGGAGGGAGAATCGGCACTTCCGCAGTCTGATACTACATTTTGCTGTATTTCTTGTGCATCTCCTCCGCATACGGCGCGTGCTGGATGCCGTATTTCGTTTCAAGCTTCAGGATTTCGCCGCTCTTGTGCCAGTCCTTCACCACGCCGGCCATGAACGCATGCAGCTTGGTCGCGCCGAGCCGCACGGCCAGCCCCCAGGGCAGGGCGTCCTCGGTCGGCAGCGGCATATGGAAAGTGTTCCACTGGCCGCTCACCAGTTGCCCCTGGATCGCGGTGTTGTCGTACAGGAAGCCGATGCAGCGGCCCTGCTTCAGCGCCGTCAGCGCCTCCGCCGTGCCGGTGAAGGCCACGACCTTGGCGCCGTATTTCTCGGCCACGCTCTTGTTGTAATACGCGCCCTGGATGCCGCAGACCGGCTTGCCCTTCAGGTCCGTCCAGGCCTTCACAGCCAGGGATTTCGGCAGCATCAGGTTGTAGCCGGAAGCGTAGTAGTCGGGCTTGACGATCCAGATGACCTTCTCGCGCGCCGGCGTGTCGGTCATGGTCGCGATCATCAGGTCGATCTTGCCCTGCTCCAGGAACTGCATCCGGTTCGAGGCGTTCACCGGCACGTACTGCACCTTCACGCCCAGCCGCTTCGCGACATCGGCCGCGAGGTCCGGCTCGATGCCCTTGATCTCGCCCGAAGGCAGCCGGAAGCCGAACGGCGGATAGTCCGCCTTCACACCCACGATGAGCGTGCCGCGGCTCTTGATCGTGCTCATCTCGCCGGCACGGGCCGTCGCCAGCCCACCCATCAGCAGAACACCACCAATGATGATCCGCGTTATGCTCTTCCAATACTTCATTTCATCCCTCCACGAGAAGCCGTTGCATGTGTTTCATGAACGGTTGTCCAGTTATTATTTACTGCTTTATTCAACAATTTGCGACACATCGAAACTAGCATGGCGCGGCGTCATCGACAATCGGCGCCATGATCCGCAACGGAGCGGGTGCCGGCGTTGACATGAGAATTATTCTCATTATCGTTCGCAACCACCGCAGCCGCCCGACCAGGAGAATCCCGCATGCTTCCCCGCGCTTCCCGCTCCCCCGTCCGCCGCCATGGCGCCGGGGCGCTCACCGCCCTTGCGCTCGCCGCCGCCACGCTCGGCCTCATCCCGCCCGCGCGCGCCGCCGTGCCGGAAACGCTCACGCTCTACAGCGCCCAGCACGCCCAGGTGGTGAAGCTCCTCACCGATGCCTTCACGAAGCAGACCGGCATCCGCGTGCGCGTGCACAACGGCGAGGCGCCGGGAATCGCGAGCCAGATCGTCCGCGAGGGCAAATCCTCTCCGGCCGATGTGGTGTTCGTGGAAAACTCGCCGGAGCTGGTGCTGCTCGATGAACATCACCTGCTCGCCCCCGTGGCGCCCGCCACGCTCGCCCGCGTGCCGGCGGCGGACAGCGCGCCGGATGGCTCCTGGCTCGGCGTGCTCGCGCGGGAGAACGTGCTGGCCTACAACCCCAAGGTCATCGCCAGATCGGCGCTGCCCGCCTCGCTGATGGACCTCGCCAAGCCGCAATGGAAGGGCAGGGTGGCGATCGCGCCGAGCGATGCCGATTTCCTGCCGCTGGTCGGCGCGGTCATCCGGCTGAAAGGCAAGGCGGCGGCGCTGGCCTGGCTGAAGGGGCTCAGGAACAACGCCCATGTGTATGACGATGACGAGGGCGTGGTGGCGGCGGTCAATCGCGGCTCGGTCGCCACGGGGATCGTCAACAACTATTACTGGGCGCGGCTGCGCACCGAATTCGGCGCGGCGCGCACGCCCAGCGCGCTGCATCGGTTCGCGCCGGCAGATGTCGGCAACCTCATCAACGTCTCGGGTGCCGCCCTGCTCGCCTCCTCCCGCCACCAGGCGGCGGCGCAGCGGTTCCTGGCCTTCATGGTGAGCAGGGAGGCGCAGGAGATGCTGGCGAAAAGCACGGTGGACTACGAATACCCGCTGGTGCCGGGGGTCGCGCCCAACGCGCTGCTCGTTCCGATGGCCAGCCTGCATCCCGCACCGATCCGGCCCGCGCAGCTGGGTGACGACCAGGCGGCAGCACGGCTGCTGCAGCAGGCCGGGCTGATCTGATGCCGGGGCTGATCTGATGGCAGCGGGGGGCGGCTTCTCCGTCGGGCGCCGCCCGCCCGGGGCGCTGGTGCTGGCGGCCGCGGTGCCGGTGGCGCTGGTGCTGCTGCCGCTCGCCATCACCGTGGCGGAGGCGGTCGGCATGGGCGCGCGGGCTGCCGCGGCCCTGCTGTTCCGTCCGCTGGTGGGGATGCTGCTCGTGCATACCGTGGGGCTGATCGCCGCCGCCACGCTGTGCTGCACGCTGGCCGGCACCGGTGCGGCGTTCCTGGTGGAGCGGACGGATCTGCCGTTCCGCCGCGCCTGGGCAGTGCTGGCCACGGCACCGCTCGCCATTCCCGCCTTCATCTCCAGCTACGCCTGGGTCTCGCTCAGCCCGGCGCTGGAAGGGTTCTACGGCGCGCTGCTCGTCGTCACCTGCGCCTATGCGCCGTTCGTCTATCTGCCGGTGGCCGCGGCACTGCGCGGGCTCGATCCGGCGCTGGAGGAAAGCGCCCGCGCGCTCGGCCTCACGCCCGCGGCCTGCTTCCGGCGCGTGGTGCTGCCGCAGCTGCGCCCGGCGATGATGGGCGGGGCGCTGCTGGTGGCGCTGAACACGCTGGTGGAATTCGGGGCCTTCGCCCTGCTGCGCTACCGCACCTTCACCACGGAAATCTTCGCCGCCTATCGCGCCGGCTTCGCGGGGGCCGAGGCCTCGCTGCTCGCGCTCGTGCTACTGCTGCTGTGCCTCGGCTGCCTGGGTGCCGAGGCGGCATCGCGCGGGCACGCGCGCTATGCCCGCCTCGGCCGGGGCGCGCGGCGGCAGGCGCAGCCGTACGAGCTTGGGTTCTGGCGGCTGCCGGCGCTCGCCGTCATGGGCACTCTGGCCGCCGCGGCGATCGGCGCGCCGCTCGTGATGATCCTGTTCTGGCTCACCCGGCACGGCGCGGCGGCGATCACCCCGGCCGAAGCCTCGCCGCGCGCGCTGCTGGATGCGGCGCTGAACTCCGCCGGGCTCGGTCTCGGCGGGGCGGCGCTCACGCTGCTGCTCGCGCTGCCGCTCGGCATCCTGGCCAGCCGCTGGCGCGGCGGGGCCATCGTGCTGCTGGAGCGCGGCGCGTGGCTGGCCCAGGGCGTGCCGGGCATCGTCATCGCGCTCGCGCTCATCACCGCCACCGTGCGCGCGGTGCCGGTGCTGTACCAGAGCACGGCGCTGCTGCTCGCGGCCTACGCCATCCTGTTCCTGCCGCTCGCGCTCGTCGGCGTGCGCGCGGCCCTGCTTCAGGCGGAGCCGCGGCTGGAGGAGGCGGGCCGTTCGCTCGGCTCGGGCTGGGCGCAGGTGCTGCGCCGGGTCACGCTGCCGCTGGCGGCACCGGGGCTGGGGGCGGCGGCGGCGCTGGTGTTCGTCTCCGTCACCACCGAGCTCACCACCACCCTGCTGCTGGCGCCGATCGGCACGGAAACGCTGGCCACGCGCATCTGGGCCGACACTTCCACCCTGGCCTTCGCCGCCGCCGCGCCCTATGCCGCCATCCTCGTCGGCCTGTCGATGGCGGCAAGCTGGCTGCTGGCCCGCCGCTTCGGAATCGTGGCGTTCGCCGGCCATGTCGGGGATTGAAGGTGGCGGAACTTCGGATTGAGGGGCTGGCCAGGCGGTTCGGCCGCACGGTCGTGCTCGATCATGTCGATCTCGTGGTGCCGACCGGGCGGCTGGTGGCCATCCTCGGCGCCTCGGGCAGCGGCAAGACCACGCTGCTGCGGCTGATCGCCGGGTTCGATCGCGCCGATGGCGGCACCATCCGCATCGACGGTGCGCTGGTGGCCGGGCAGGGCCGGCACGAGAAGCCGGAGCATCGGCGCATCGGCTACGTGGCGCAGGAAGGCGCGTTGTTCCCGCATCTCTCGGTCGCCCGCAACATCGCCTTCGGCCTCAAGCCGGGTACCGGCCGCGCCCGCCGCGTGGCCGATCTGCTGGAGATGGTGGGCCTGCCCGCCGCCTATGGGCCGCGCCCCCCGCACGCGCTGTCGGGCGGGGAGCAGCAGCGCGTGGCCCTGGCCCGCGCGCTGGCGCCCGCCCCCCGGCTCGTGCTGCTGGACGAGCCATTCTCCGCGCTCGATGCGTCGCTGCGGCAGGATACGCGCCAGGCGGTGGCCGCGGCCCTCGCCGCCATCGGCGCGACCGCCGTGCTGGTGACGCACGACCAGTCGGAGGCGCTGTCGATGGGCGCGGCCGTGGCGGTGCTGCGGGACGGGCGCATGGTGCAGACTGCCACCCCCGCCACGCTCTACCGCCACCCGGCCGACGCCGAGGTGGCGCAGTTCGTGGGCGAGGCGGTGCTGCTGCCCGGCCGCGCCGCCGCCGGGCGCGCCATCTGCGCCCTGGGCGAACTGCCGCTCGGCGCGCCCGCCGAAGGCCCCGCCGAGGTGCTGATCCGCCCGGAGCAGATCCGCCTCGTGCCGCACGACGCGCCCGGCAGCGTGGCCGCGCGCGTCGCGGAGATCACTTTTTTCGGGCATGACGCGCTCGTCCGGCTCGCCCTGCCCGGGGCGCCGGACCGGCTCGTGACCGCCCGGGTGTTCGGCCACGCGGTGCCCGAAGCCGGCACCACCGTCGGCGTCATCGTCGATGGCGAAGTGTCGGCTTTCGCCCCGCCTGCCGGCCCCGGCTGACCCGGCGCGGTTGCCCGCCGCCGCCTCTCCGCTATACAGGGCGGATGGACCTGAAAGATCATATCCGGGGCGTCCCGGATTTCCCGAAGCCCGGCATCCTGTTCTACGACATCTCCACCCTGCTGCGGCATGCCGATGCGTGGCAGGTGGCGATGGGGCGGCTCGCGAAATCGGTGCGGGCCTATCAGCCCGATCTGCTCGCCGGGGTGGAAAGCCGGGGCTTCCTGCTGGCCGCGCCGCTGGCGCTGAAGCTCGGCTGCGGCTTCGTCATGCTGCGCAAGCGCGGCAAGCTGCCGGGGGCCACCGTCGGGCTCGATTACGCGCTGGAATACGGCTCCGACCGGATCGAGATCCAGGCGGACGCGGTGGCGGCCGGGGACCGGGTCGTGGTGGTCGATGATCTGCTGGCCACCGGCGGCACCATGGCGGCCGGCATCGCGCTGCTGCGCAAGGTCGGCGCGGTGGTCCCCGCGGCGGCGGCGCTGATCGAGCTGAACTTCCTGCACGGGCGGGACCGGCTGGACGTGCCGTTCGACGCCCTGGTGCGCTACGATTCATGATGCGCCGGGTGCCATGATGCGTTACCGGGCGCCTTGATGATGCCGCGATTCAGGCACGCGCCCGCCATCGGCCCGCGGTCTTTCCTTCTGCCGCGGCCGCCCTGTTCCGGCCGCGCCGGGGGAAGTGCATGAAGGTCCATCCGCCTGCCGCCACCCGCCGCCAATCCCTGCGCTGGGCCGCGGGTCTCGCCGCACTGCCGCTTGCCGCGTTCGGCCGCCCGGCCCGTGCTTTTGCGGCGCTCGCGGCCCGGCCGTTTCCGGATGGCGCGCGCGTGCTGGTCGGCGGCCCGAGCAGCGGCCGGCTCGATCGCTGGGCACGGCTGCTCGCGCCGCAGCTCGCCCTGTCCCTGCCGCCCGCCACCGGCATCCATCCGCAACCCGTCGGCGGGCCGGACGGGGTGACGGCCGCGAACGCCTTCGCGACCCGCATAGCGCCCGACGGCACCACCACGCTGCTCGCTCCCGGCGAGGCGGCGCTGGCCTGGCTCGTCGGCGATTCGCGCACGCATTACGACGTGGGGTTCTGGGTGCCGGTCCTGGCCGGCGTCACGCCCGGCGTGATCGTCGGGCGCGGCACGGTCGCGGCACTCGGGCCGGGGCGGCCAGTGCGGCTCGGCGCATCCGGCCCCGCCACCCCCGATCTGGCGGCCTTGCTCGGGCTCGATCTGCTCGGGGTGAACCTCCAGCCGGTGTTCGGCCTGCGCGATCCGCGCGCGCTGCACGCTGCCCTCGCCCAGGGCACCATCGATGCCGCGCTGCTGTCCGGGGAGGACGTGCCGAACCGCCTCGCCACCCTCGCGCCGCTGAAGGTCGCGCCGCTGCTCACGCTCGGCACGCCGGACGATACCGGGGCGTTGCAGCGCGACAGGCTGTTCCCCGCCGTGCCGCATCTGTCGGAACTGCTTGTCCGGCGCCATGGCCGCCCGCCGGCGGGCGCGCATTACGATGCCTTCCGCGCCGCCGCCGCCGCCGCCCAGCTCGATTTCGCGCTGGTGCTGCCGCAGCTCAGCCCTTCGGCGATGATCGCGCTATGGCGCCAGGCCGGCGTGAAGGCGATGCCGATCCCCTCCCTGGCCATGCCGGCCCAGGCGTCGGCGCTGCGCCTGCGCGCCGCACCCGGTGCGGCCGCGTCCCTCGCGCCCATCGCCACGTCCACCGCCGCCCTGCTCGATCTGCGGCACTGGCTGGCGGTGCGGTTCAACTACCACCCCGGCTGATCAGGCCCGGATCAGCCCCGTCAGCGGGCTCGACGGATCAGCACCCATCCGCCGCGGCATCCGCCCGGCAAGGTGGGCGAACCGTCCGGCCTCCACCGCCGCGCGCATCGCGCGGGCCATCCGCACCGGATCGGTCGCGTGCGCGATCGCCGAATTCACCAGCACCGCATCGCACCCCAGCTCCATCGCCATCGTCGCGTCGGAGGCGGTGCCCACGCCGGCATCCACCAGCACCGGCACCCCCGCCTGCCCGATCAGCATGGACAGCATCGCCGGGTTCTGCACGCCGAGGCCGGAGCCGATCGGCGCGCCGAGCGGCATGATCGCCACGCACCCCATCTCCTCCAGCCGCTTCGCCGCGATCGGATCGTCGGCGCAGTACACCATCACCTCGAACCCGTCGCGGATCAGCGCGGCGGCCGCCTCGAAGGTCGCCGGCATGTCCGGATACAGCGTCGGCGGCGGGCCCAGCACCTCCAGCTTCACAAGGTTCCACCCGCCCGCCTCGCGCGCCAGCCGCAGCGTCCGCACCGCATCGTCGGCGGTATGGCAGCCGGCGGTGTTGGGCAGGTAGGTGTAGGCTTTCGGGCTCACGTAATCCTGCAGCATCGGCGCCTTCGGATCGGACAGGTTCACCCGGCGGACCGCCACGGTCACCATCTCCGCCCCGCTCGCCGCGATCGCGGCCGCGGTCTGCTCCAGGTCCTTGTACTTCCCGGTCCCGACCACGAGGCGGGAGCGGAAACTGCGGCCCGCCACCGTCCAGGTGTCGGCGTCCGGGGTCGTCACGCCGTCCATGTCAGCCTCCGCCGATGAAATGCACGATCTCCAGCGCGTCCCCGCTGGCCAGCGCGGTCGCCGCATACAGCGACCGCGGCACGATTTCCCGGTTGCGCTCGACGGCGACCTTGCGGGTGTCGAGCCCGATGCGGGCGAGCAGGTCCGCCACGTTCAGCGGCCCGGCGAAATCCCGCGCCTCGCCATTCAGGTTCAGGACGATCGGCTGATCCATGCCCGATGTATGGGGCCGCCCGCGGCCGCGGACAAGCGGCTTCCCGCGCATTGGACCGGCGCGGGCGGCTGTGCTAGGGGCCGCTGCATGCCGATCCCGCTGATCGCCGTGTTGAACGGCCCGAACATGAACATGCTGGGCCTGCGCCAGCCCGAGATGTACGGCGCCGCCACGCTCGACGACGTGGAGCAGCTCTGCGCCGAGACGGCGGAGCAGTACGGGCTTGCCATCGACTTCCGCCAGACCAACGGCGAGGGGGAGCTGGTGTCCTGGGTGCAGGAATGCCGCGGCCGGGCGGCCGGCATCGTGATCAACCCCGCGGGCTACACCAACACCTCCATCGCGCTGATGGACGCGCTGCTGGCGACCGACCTGCCGGTGATCGAGGTTCATATTACAAATATTCACCGCCGCGAGGAATTCCGTCATACGTCGTTCGTCTCGAAGGCGGCGGTGGGGGTGATCTGCGGATTGGGCGTGCGCGGCTATGCGCTGGCGCTGACCGCGATGGCCGAAATCCTGGAGCAAGCCTGATGAGCAGCCTGCCGTTCGATGCCGAGGCGATCCGCCAGCTCGCCGCGATCCTGAGCGAGACCGGCCTGACCGAGATCGAGATCGCCGAATCCGACCGGCGCATCCGCATCGCCCGCATGGCCGCCCCGGTGGCCGCCGTCGCGCTGCCGCCCGCCCCCGCTGCCGCGGCTGCCCCGGCCATCGAGATCGCGCCCGTCGCCGATGCGGCGCATCCGGGCGCGGTGACGAGCCCGATGGTGGGCGTGGCCTATCTCTCGGCCGAGCCGGGTGCCGCGCCGTTCGTGACCGTGGGGCAGAGCGTCGCGGCCGGGCAGACGCTGCTGCTGATCGAGGCGATGAAGACCTTCAACCAGATCAAGGCGCCGAAGGCGGGCACCGTCGCGCGCATCCTGGTGCAGGCCGGCGCGCCGGTGGAGTACGGCGAAGCCCTGATGATCCTGGAATAGCGCGCCATGCGGTTCCAGAAGGTCCTGATCGCCAATCGCGGGGAGATCGCGCTGCGCATCCAGCGCGCCTGCCGCGAACTCGGCATCCCGACCGTGGCGGTGCATTCCACCGCCGATGCCGAGGCGATGCACGTGCGCCTGTCCGACGAAAGCGTGTGCATCGGCCCGCCGGCGGCGAAGGACAGCTACCTCAACATGCCCGCGATCCTGTCCGCCGCGCTGATCACCGGGGCGGATGCGATCCATCCGGGCTACGGCTTCCTGTCCGAGAACGCGGATTTCGCGGAGATGGTGGAGGCGCACGGCATCGCCTTCATCGGCCCCGCCCCCGCGCATATCCGCATGATGGGCGACAAGATCGCCGCCAAGACCGCGATGGCGGGCCTCGGCGTGCCGCTGGTGCCGGGTTCGGCGGGCGAACTGCCCGATCTGGCGACGGCGCGGGCGGTGGCGGGCCAGATCGGCTATCCGGTGCTGATCAAGGCCGCGGCCGGCGGTGGCGGGCGGGGGATGAAGGTCGCGGCCGATCCGGCGGGGCTGGAGGACGCCTGGCGTCTTGCCCGCGCCGAGGCCAAGGCCGCGTTCGGGTCCGATGCCGTCTATATGGAGAAATACCTCGACCGGCCGCGCCATATCGAGCTGCAGGTGCTGGCGGATTCGCATGGCAACGTGGTGCACCTGGGCGAACGGGACTGTTCGCTGCAGCGGCGCCACCAGAAGCTGCTGGAGGAAGCCGGCTCCCCGGCGCTGAGCCCGGCCGCGCGCGACGCGCTGGGCGCCACCGTGACGGCGGGGCTTCGGACATTGGGTTACAGAAATGCGGGGACCCTCGAATTTCTGTACCAGGACGGCCAGTTCGCCTTCATCGAGATGAATACCCGCCTCCAGGTGGAGCATCCGGTGACGGAGATGGTGGCGGGCGTGGACCTGGTGGCCGAGCAGATTCGCATCGGCGCGGGCGAGGCGCTGGGCTACGGGCAGGCCGACATCAAGTTTTCCGGCCATGCCATCGAATGCCGGGTGAACGCGGAAGACCCGGAGAGCTTCATGCCCACGCCGGGGCTGGTGAGCGCCTTCCATGCCCCCGGCGGGCTGGGAGTACGGGTGGATTCGGCGCTGTACGCCGGCTATCGGGTGCCGCCGTTCTACGATTCGATGGTGGCGAAGCTGATCGTGCATGCGCCCACCCGGCCGGAGGCCATCGCCCGGCTGCGCCGCGCGATCGACGAGTTCGCGGTGGTGGGGATCAAGACCACGCTGCCGCTGCACCGGCGCATCGTGGACGATCCGCAGTTTCAGGCGGGGGACTACACCATCCACTGGCTGGAGCGGTTCGTCGGCCAGGAAGGCTGATCATGCCGGCGGGCTGCCCGCGCCGGTCTGCGTGGCATCGCGCGCCGCTGCGTCCAGAATCCACGCGCGAAATGCGGCCACTTTCACTCCATCAGCCGGTGCAGCTTCGCGTACTGCAGCAGCATGATGGTTTTCGCGTCCACGATCTCGCCGGCCTCGATCATCGCCAGCGCCTCGTCCAGGGTGGGCTCCAGCAATTCGATCTCCTCGCCTTCCTCGGCCAGCCCGCCGCCGGGGCCGATGCGGTCCGTAGGCGCGTAGCGGGCGATGAAGAAGGTGAGGCGTTCGGTGACGGCGCCAGGGCTCATGAACGCATCGAACACACGCTGCGGATCGCGGATGCGGTAGCCTGTCTCCTCCTCCACCTCGCGGGCGATGCAGGTGGCGGGATCGTCCCCCTCCAGCACGCCGCCGCAGGTTTCCACGAGGAAGCCGGGGTGGCCGGCGGCGAAGGCGGGGAAGCGGAACTGGCGGATCAGCAGCACGGTCTTCCGATCGGGATCGTAGAGCAATATGGTCGCGCCGTTGCCGCGATCGTACGTCTCCCGCGCGAGAGTCTGCCAGGTGCCGTCTGCCCGGCGGTAGTCCAGGATCGTGCGCTTCAGCACCGACCAGCCCTGGGAGAGGATTTCGACGCTCTTGACGCGGATGCGCGGGGTCATGGCCTGCCTTGCCGTGGGGGAATTGTACGACCCGAGACAAAGGTGACATCTTGTTCCGGACACATGGGTAACACTTTCCGCCTTTCGGCGGGAGGTGTGGATGCCGTGGAAAGCTTGTTCGGCCATGGAAGAACGTCTCCGCTTCATTGCCCGCCTCCTCGATGGGGAGGCCATGACGGATGTCTGCCGCGAGTTCGGCATCTCCCGCAAAACCGGCTACAAGATCCTCGGTCGCTACAAGGACGAGGGCAGCGCCGCACTCACTGACCGATCCCGCCGGCCGGTCCGCTATGCCAACCAGCTGCCGCCGCAGATCGAGGGGCTGGTCGTCAGCCTCAAGCGTGGCAAACCACACTGGGGTGCGCGCAAAATCCGCGAACTGCTGGTCCGCCGCCTGCCCGGCGAGCTGCGCGTCCCCGCCCAAAGCACCATCCACGCCGTGCTCGACCGCCACGGCCTGGTCAGCCGCTTGGGCCGCAGGCGCAATCGCGCCCAGGGCACGCCGCTCTCGACAGGCGCCAATCCCAACGACCTCTGGTGCACCGACTTCAAGGGCGAGTTCCAGCTCGGCAACACCCGCTACTGCTATCCGCTCACCGTCACCGACCATGCCTCGCGCTTCCTGCTGCTCTGCGAAGCCCTCGACTCCACCCGCGAGGAGCCCGCGATCGCCGCCTTCCAGCGGCTGTTCCAGGAACGCGGTCTGCCCGCCGCCATCCGCTCCGACAACGGTGTTCCGTTCGCCAGCCCCAACGCCCTCTTCAACCTCTCCAGGCTGTCCGTCTGGTGGCTCCGCCTCGGCATCGCCATCGAGCGCATCAAGCCGGGCAATCCGCAGCAGAACGGCCGCCACGAGCGCATGCACCTGACGCTGAAGAAGGAGACAACCCGGCCGCCGGGCATGAACAGCCTTCAGCAGCAGGCGCGCTTCGACGAATTCGTCCAGGAGTTCAACACCGAACGCCCGCATCAGGCACTCGAAATGAAGCGACCGGCCGATCTCTATACCTCGTCAAGCAAACCTTACTTCGGCCTGCCCGACCTCGAATACCCGCTGCACGACCGCGAATACCTCGTCACCGCCTGCGGCCGCATCTGCATGCACCGCAAGAAAATCAACATCTCAACCGTGCTCGCCGGCCAGAAACTCGGCCTCAAGGAGGTCGACAACGGCATTTGGCTCGTCAGCTTCATGCACTACGATCTCGGATACATCGACCTGGAGCAAAAAACCCTGCAACCCATCGACAACCCGTTCGGCTCGAGGTTGTCACCCATGTCTTAGGAACAGGGCGTTACCCATGTCGCCGGGCCGGACCTGCTCCGGTTGGTCGGAGCGGCGGGATTCGAACCCACGACCCCCAGTCCCCCAGACTGATGCGCTACCAGACTGCGCTACGCTCCGACCGGCGGGGGCCTGTCTAGCAGCGCGCCGCACCGGCTGCAACGCGGTCGCTCACCCCAGCAGCGCGCGCAGGGCTTCCAGCTCGCGCAGGGTCTCGGCCAGCACCAGACGCATCCGCTCGATCTCCGGATCGGCTTTCGGCCGGGCGGCGGGGCGTGGTACTGCCGGCCTCACCGGCTCCAGCCCCGGCATGGGCAGCAGGGCCGGCTCCGCGTGTTCCTCCTCCGCGCCGGGCACGCGGACAAGCTCGGCCGCCGCCGCCTCGCGCTCGGCCGGCGAGGCCGGCGGGATATCGTCCGCCAACTGGCCGCCGCCCTCCCGCAACAGGCGCTGCACTCCCTTGATCGTGTAGCCCTGAATATAGAGAAGGTCGGAAATTCGCCGCAGCAGCGCGATGTCGTCGGGCCGGTAGTAGCGCCGGCCGCCGCCGCGCTTCAGCGGCTTCACCAGCGGAAATTTCGTCTCCCAGAACCGCAGGACATGCTGCGGAATGTGAAGCTCATCCGCCACCTCGCTGATCGTGCGGAAGGCATTCGGGGCCTTTTTCGGCTTCGTCCGCACGCCCTCGCCGTCATCGCTCATGCCTGGTCTCCGGCCCCCGCTTCGGCAACCTGGCCGTTCACCGCGGCCTTCAGCACCTGGCTCGGGCGGAACACCAGAACCCGGCGCGGCAGGATCGGCACCTCCACGCCCGTCTTCGGGTTCCGCCCCACCCGGCGCCCCTTCTGGCGCACCGAGAAGGTGCCGAATCCGCTGATTTTCACGGATTCGCCCGATTCCAGGACCGCGCAGATGCGCTCCAGCACCGATTCCAGCAGATCGGCGGATTCGTTACGGGACAGGCCGACTTCGGTGTAGATCGTCTCGGCCAGTTGGGCGCGCGTTACACTGCTCATCGTCCAACGCTAGCAGGCCGGTTCCACAAGTCAAGAAATCACGCAGCATCAGATATTTGCCGCGCGGCTCCGCGAGAGGACGCTAAATCCGCACCAGGGCCGATCCCCAGGTCAGCCCACCCCCCAGCGCTTCCATCAGCACCAGATCGCCGGACCGGATGCGTCCGTCACCCCAGGCTTCGGCCAGCGCGAGCGGCACCGAGGCGGCGGAGGTGTTTGCGTGGCGGTCCACCGTCACCACCACCCGCTCGGGCGGCAGTCCCAGCTTGCGGCCCATCGCATCGATGATGCGCAAATTGGCCTGGTGCGGCACCAGCCAGCTCACCGCCTCCCGCGGCAGCCCGTTCGCCGCCAGCGCCTCGTCCACCGCCTCGGCCAGCCGGTTCACCGCGTGGCGGAACACTTCCCGCCCGTTCATCACCAGCGTGCCGGGCCGCGTCCGCTGCCCCACCGCGCCGTCCACGTACAGAATGTCGCCCAGCCGCCCGTCGGCATGCATGTGCGTCGACAGCACGCCGCGGCCTTCCTCCTCCGCCGCCTGGAGAAACACCGCGCCCGCCCCGTCGCCGAACAGCACGCAGGTGCCGCGATCATTCCAGTCCAGGATGCGGGAATAGACCTCGGTGCCGATCACCAGCACGCCGCGCGCCTGCCCCGAGCGGATCATCCCGTCCGCCACCGACAGCGCATAGATGAAGCCGGCGCAGGCGGCCGCCAGATCGAACCCGAACCCCTGGCCCACGTCCAGCGCGGCCTGGATGCGCACGGCGGTTGCCGGAAACGCCTGGTCGGGCGTGCTGGTCGCGACGATGATCGCATCCACCGCCCCGGGGCCCACCTCGGCACGGTCCAGCGCAACCCGCGCCGCCGCCGCCCCCATGAAAGCCGCCGTCTCGTGCGGGCCGGCGATGTGGCGCTGGCGGATGCCGGTGCGCGCCACGATCCAGGCGTCGGAGGTGTCGAGCCTCGTCGCCAGTTCCGCATTCGTCACCACGCGCTCAGGCAGATAGCCGCCGACTCCGGCGAGAACAGAACGCAACGCCAGGTTTCCTTTTTTGTCTATTCGGCCGTGGCGAGCCGTGCGCCGCCCTCGCCCTCGCGCGCCGCGGTCGCGGCCACTTCCAGCGCCATGATCTGCGTCAGCCCCTCGCGGATGCGCTCGTTGAAGCGGTGCACCACCATGTCCAGCCCGACGTCCATGGCATGGGCGAAGCCCTGCCCGTCCGCCCCGCCGTGGGATTTCACCACCACGCCGTTCAGCCCCAGCAGCACCGCGCCATTGTAGCGCCGCGGATCGAGCCATTCGCGCAGCCGGTCCAGCCCCGGGCGGGCCAGCAGGTAGGCAAGCCGCGCCGAGACGGAACTCGTGAACACCTCGCGCAGCAGGTCGCCCACCAGCTTCAGCGCGCCCTCGCCGGTCTTCAGCGCGACATTGCCTGTGAAGCCGTCGGTCACGACAACATCGGTCGTGCCGCCGGCGATGTCGTGCCCCTCCACGAAGCCGCGGAACTGCGGGGCGATGTGGCTCGCGCGCAGCACCTCGGCCGCCGCGCGCAGCCGGTCATCGCCCTTCAGCTCCTCCGATCCCACGTTGAGCAGACCGATGCTGGGTGCCGTCAGCCCCAGCACGGTACGGGCGAACACGTCGCCCATCACCGCGAATTCCACGAGGTTGCGGGCATCGCAGGTGATGTTGGCGCCAAGGTCCAGCATCACCACGTCTCCCCGCGCCGACGGGCCGATCGCCGCCATCGCCGGCCGGCCGATGCCCGGCAGCGTCTTCAGCACGATCTTCGCCATGGCCATCAGCGCGCCGGTATTGCCGGCCGAGACCACGCCGGATGCCTCGTTGGCCGCCACCGCGTCGATGGCCACCCGCATCGAGGAATTGCGCAGCCGCAGCGCCGCGGTCGGCTTCGTGTCGTTGCCGATCACCTCCGGCGCATGGCGCAGCGTGCAGCTCGCAGCCACGCGATGGTGGCGCGCGACCAGCCCGGCAAGCCGCGCCTCGTCCCCCACCAGCAGAAAACGCGCCTCGGGGTGGCGCTCGGCGGTCAACGCCAAGCCTTCCACCACCATCTCCGGCGCGTGGTCTCCGCCCATCGCGTCCACCGCCACGGTGAACACGCCATTCATCGGCTGCCCGCCCTGCTCCATCACACCGGCAAGCCGTGCCGGGGGCGGGCGCGCGGGATCAGGTTCGGACGGCACCCTTCAGCGCCTTGCCGGCCGCCACCACCTCGCGCCCATCGTAATGGCCGCAATGGCTGCACACATGGTGCGGGCGCTTCAGCTCGCCGCAATTCAGGCACTCCGCATGCGCCTCGACGGACAGCGCCTCGTGGCTGCGCCGCATTCCCCGCCGCGAGGGCGAGGTCTTCTTCTTGGGTACCGCCATGGGACAAAGCCCCTCCGTGATGCGTGGTGCGGGGCCACAGCCACCGCGCCACAGTCCTGCCATATCGTGAGCCGCGCCCCTTAGCAGAGGGTCCGCCGCCCCGCAAGGCAAAGCCCCGAAACACCCTGCCCCGGCGGTGCATGTCAGCCGCGCGGCTTCCATGCCGCGAGCGACGCGAACGGGTGCGGCGCCGGTGCATCCGCCGCCTCGGGCAGCGCGGCGTCCGGGCGGCGCGGATAGGGGTCCAGCGCCAGCGCGAGCTGCTCCGCCGCCGCCTCGCCCAGATCGATCACGCCATCGGCGCAGGGCACCTCGTCCTCGGCATCGGGATCGATCGCGTCGGTCTCGGTGCCGGCAGGCACGAAGCGGAGGTGAAACCGCTCCGCCACCACGGCCGCGAACGGCTCCAGCGAAACCACGCAGGTCTGCACGATGCGCGCTTCCAGCTCCCCCCGTGCCGCGATCGCCCCATCGACCGTGCGCCGCAATCCGAATCGGCAGGCCAGATGTTCGATCGCCGGCAGGCCGAAGCGGATGGCCAGGGCGGCGCATTCGCCGGGGTTCGCCTCTACCGTCCGTGGCGTTTCGGCCTCGCCGATCGATTCGGCCGCAACCGGGCGGGAGAATTCCGGGGCCATGCCCGCCGCCGTCAGGCCGGCACCGGCAGGAAGCGGGCCTGCCCGGCCCCGAGATCCGCCACGCCCTGCCCGGCCAGATGCGCATCCTGCGCCCGCACCAGCCGCGCCAGCGCCGCGGCCCCCTCCGCCGGCCCGCCGCGCCACACGTTGCGCGCCAGTGCTGCCTCCAGCACCGCCGGATCGGCGGCGTCGAGCGCCGCGTCATAGGCCGCCGCACGGCCGTGAAAGGCCTCCCACATCGCCCTCACCCGCTTGCCGACCGACAGGTCGCCCACGCCCAGTTCCCGCAGGTTGATGTCCATGTCGCTGAACATCGCGTCGAACACAGCCTGTGCCAGCGCCGGGCCGGGGTCGGGCAGCGCGCGCAGCCGGCGGATCAGCAGGCAGACATGCAGGCCCACCAGGTCGAACCGTCCGTCCAGCGTGTCCGGCACGCCCAGGTCGGCGTAGAAATAAGGATCGCGCGCCGCGGCCACCGCCGCCCCATACAGCGCGAAGCCCGCGCGCTCCTGTCGATTGCGCCTGAAAACCCCGAGTACACCCATTGCCGCACCGCCACCGCTGGTTCCGCCGCGCCGCGCCCCGATTGACATGCCAGGGCGGTCGTGACACCCCATCTGACATAGCGTGCCTGGCCCGGCGGTCAATCGGCACGTGTCCAGAAGGAGGCCTGCCGCGCGTGCGCCGTTCCATCGCCCCTGCCCGCGTTTCCTTCTCGCGCCTTCCCGGCGCGCGCTTCACCGGCCGGCTGCTGCTTCTGGCGCTGCTGGCGGGCGCGCTGCCCGGCTGCAGCTTCTTCCAGGCGCGCAGCCAGGTGCGCGGCAACCCGGTCGATCCGGACGTGCTGAAGGAACTGGTGCCCGGCACCTCGTCGGA
>DATKQI010000010.1:0-23052 GCA_035532755.1 Acetobacteraceae bacterium | reverse complement strand
TATGGTGATGGCTCCCAGGCACGGGATTTCGTTTTCGTCGAGGATCTGTGCGATGGCATCGTGCGCGCGATAATGTCGGAGGTCGTGGGGGTGATCCAGCTCGGGTCTGGCCGCCCGGTCACGGTCGCTGCGCTGATCGGGGAAATCCGCCGCGCCGTCGCGCCGCGCCCGATCGAGGTTCGCCACGAACCGCCACGGGCCGGCGAGGTGCACACCACGTTCTGCGACATCGCGAAGGCTCGGCGGGAGCTGCAGTTCGATCCGGCAACGCCGCTTGCGGAAGGGCTCGCCCGAACCTGGCACTGGTTCCTCTCCAGGAACGGCTGATGCGCCCGGCGCCGCATCAGGACCGCATCGGCAGGTTCGAGGGGCGGCGCGGCGAGCTTCTCGTCGGCTGGGCCTGCGATCCGTTTCGCCCATATTGGCGCGCGCCGCTGCGTCTGCGCGCCGATACCGGGGCCACTGCGCGCATCCTCGCGGAATGCTGCCGCGCCGATGTGCAGGCCGCGGGCCATGGCGATGGCTACGCCGGGTTCGCCGTCCCTCTCCGGCACTTCCCCGGCGCGCGGCGCTTCCGTTGCTTGTGGGACGATCTGGGGACAGACCTTCCCGGCAGCCCCACACGCCTCGCCCTCCGCCGCCCCATGGCGACAGCGAATGATGGCATGCTCCGCATCGCCGTGGATCGGCCGGAACCGGGCGACCAGAGATTGACAGGCTGGGCGATCGATCTCGCCCGCCCGGCGCACCGCCCGCTCCTGGCGCTGAGCGACGGCACCCGCACCCTCGGCGAAGCTCGCGCCTGCCTCTACCGGCCAGACCTGCGCAGCCACGGAGCCGATGGCTTCCACGGCTTTCTGTTCGCTTCCGGCCGCCCCGTACGTGGCCAGACGGTGCGCCTTGCAGACGCGGCGCGCAGGGCCATCCTGCTTGAGATCATCGGGTGAAGGCGGGGCTGATCCTGCCGCAGGCGGCCGATCCCTGGCTGCTCGATACGCTGCGCGAAGGATTTGCCGCCATCGCCCGGGCCCTGACCCACGCGGGATGGAACGCCGAACTGATCGAGGCTTCAGCCCTCGCCACCCCGCGCATCCCGCTGATCGCCGGTGCCGAGGCCGCCTCCGCCACCCAGAATCTGCGCGACGGCCACGCCATCGCTGCCGCCCTGCGCAAAGAGCCGTTCGATCTGCTGTTCGCCCCTCTCGGCGGTGGCATCGCCCAGCCGCTGCTGATGTCGCGCGCCACCGGCGAGGCGTTCCAGGATACGACCGTTCTGCTCTGGTGCGACACGCCCGCCGCCTGGCGCGCGCGGCACGAACCGGCCGCGCCGGGCCTGGCTGCGCTGGTGGAGGATGCGCAGGAACGCACCTGCCTACGCCTCGCCGATGGCCTTGTCGCCCCCGGGCAGGCGGCGCTCGATCGCACCATGGCCGTGGCGGCAGCCCCGCTGCCGGCGCGTCTCGCGACCTTTCCCTCCCTTCCCGGCACGCCGGCACCATCCGCATTCCTTGCCCCCGGCGCGATCCGCGAGATCGCGTTCGTCGGCCCCGCCACTGCCGCCTCCGGCCTGCCCGCCTTCCTCGATGCGGTCGAGGAACTGGGCAGGGCCGGCCGCCTGGGCCAGCGTTGCGTCAGCTTCATCGGCCCGATGCGCGAAAGCGCGCTCGGCCTGGGCAAGACCCTGCTCGGCATCCGCGCTCAGCGCTGGAACTTCGACTTTCGGGTGGAGGATGCGCCAACGCCCTCGGCCGCCGCGCCCCGGCTGCGCATCCCGGGGCTGCTGCCGGTGTTCGGCCCTGGAGAGGAAAGCGCGGTCCTGCGCGCAAGCCTCGCCCACGCGGGTATCCCCGCGCTGCTCGCCACCGAACCGGCCGCCTTCCCGTCATTGCTGGATCGCGCGCTTTCCGAAGGGGCCGTCCCGGAAGCCTCGCCGCCGCAGGCCGAATGGCCGGCGCTGCTGCACGGGCTCATCCCATCAAGGCCCGGGCACCCCCCGCCAACAACGCCTCCCCTCGCCACCGTCTGCATCGTCCACCAGGACCGGCCGCACTGCCTCGCCCGCGCGCTCGCGAGCATCGACGATACGGCCGAGGTGCTGGTGGTGGACAACGCCAGCACGGCCGCCGCCTCGACGACCCTCCTGCGTGATCTGGAATCCGCCGGTACCCTCCGCCTGATCCGCCTGTCCCGCGCGGTCTCCCAGGCCGCCGCATGCAACCGCACCGCCGCCGAGGCCACCGGCGAGGTCGTGATCTTCCTCGATGACGACAACATCTTCACCCCCGGCGGCCTTTCCCGCTTCCGTCGCGCACTGGCCGGCGGTGCGTTCGACATCGTCGTGACCTGCCTCGATCTGCACGACGGCGATCCGGCGCGCAGCCGGGCCGCCGCGCGGATGCTGTTCCTCGGCGATGCCGGCAGTGCGGGGCTGTTCTTCAACGGATTCGGCGATACCGGCTTCGCGATCCGCCGCGCGGATTTCCTCCGCCTCGGCGGGTTCGACGCAGCCGAGCCCGGCCCCGCGCTCGATTGGGTCTTCCTCGCCCGCGCCCGCGCCGCCGGCCTGCGCATCGGCGTGATCCAAGAACCGGCCATCCGCTACGCGCGCGAAATCGGCGATCACGACCGCAAATGGCGCAAGCGCGACCAGGAAGGCGCACGCAGCGCCGTCCTGCGCGCCTATGGCAATGCTTTCGATCCCGTGCTCGTCGCAAGGCTGGCGCAAGGCCTGCTGCTGCAGGCATTTTAGGCCATGAACACGGCCTTCCCGCGCCAGCCCGCGACGCGCCTGAAACGTTGGGCCATCGCCCGGCTGCCGGCCGCGCTGTTCGGCACCGGCCGCGTGCTCCTGTTCACCCGCTTCTCGCCACTCCGCCCCGCCGCGCGTCTGCTCCTGCACGAAAACCTCGGCGCCCTGCGCGACAATTTTGATCGTGCCTTCTACCTCAGCCAGATCGCGAGTGGGTGGGACAGGCGCTGCGCGATGCGAGACCCCCCGCTTCACTACCTCTGCCTCGGCCAATATCTCGGCCTCTCCCCCGCGCTCGATTTCGACCCGCGCCACTACCGCGACGAGAATCCCGAGCTGCGATCAGCCGGGAACCTGTTCCTTCACTACCTGCGCCACGGGCGGGCCGAGGGCCGAACACCCCACCCCCTCGCTGCCAGAGCGCCCCCCGAAAACGGCCCGGTCGCACTCGCCCTCGATCATCAGCGCGGCGGCGGCAGCACGAAATACCTCGATCTCTACGAACGCCGGCTGGCAAATGAAGGCTTCACCCCGCTCCGCCTGCGCCGTCTGCCCGGCCGAACCCCGCAATTCCTGATCGGCGACACGCAGGTGATCGATCCCTTCGTGAACGAGGATGCCTTCATCGCCACCGCCACCCGCCTCGACACGCGCCGCCTTGTCATGAACCACTACATAGACCTTCCGGTGACAGCGCCGGACTGGACACGCCGCATCGCCGCCCGCCTCGGCGTGGAGTACGAAGTGATCCTGCACGACTACTTCCTCGCCTGCCGCCGGATCGACCTGATCGACCGGAACCGCCACTACTGCGGCCTTGCCCCGGTTGAAACCTGCCAGACCTGTCTTGCAGGCTTCGCGAACCGCGCAGACCCCGCCGAGTGGCGCCGCAGCGCGCACCGGCTGCTCTCCGATGCGGCCCGCGTCGTCGTGCCGAGCGCGGATCTCGCCACGCGCATCGCCAAAGCCTTCCCCGGCATCCGCCCCGAAGTGTTCGAACCGGAAGACGACACGGCATGGCCCGCCGAGGCCCTGCCGAACATCGCGCCGGACGAACCCCTGCGCCTCGCCGTCATCGGCTCTCTCAACGTGCCCAAGGGCGCCGATGTCATCGCCCGGCTCGCGCGAGAACTCGCCGCGCGCCGCGCCCCACTTCAGATCGTCGTGCTTGGCAAGGCGGCGGAATCCCGCGCGCTGCGGCGCCACAGCGTCATCGTCACCGGCCGCTACCGCGAAGCGGATATCGATGAACTTCTCGCCCGCCACCGTGCGCACGCCGTCTTCTTCCCGGCGATCTGGCCCGAAACTTGGTCCTTCGTGCTCTCGATCGCGCTGCGCAACGGCCTGCCGGTGATCGCGTTCGACATCGGCGCCATCGCCGCCCGCCTGCGCCGGCTCGGCCGCGGCACCGTGCTGCCCTACGCAATGTCGGAGAACGCCGCCGCGCTCGCCGACGCCCTGCTCGCCCAGCGCGCGGCCTGGCGCACGGGCAGGGCAGGGGAGGGCGGCTGATGCACCCCTTTCGCCGCCTCATCGTCATCATAGACGGCCCCAATCCGTCCTTCAGCTATTACTTCGCCTCCCGCCTCGAACGGCAGCCCGAAGTGCCAGCGCATATCTTCAACCTTGCAGACACCCCTGCGCACATCGAACCCTCGGTGTTCGATGGCGCGCTCGTGGTGTTCTGCCGCTACGCCAACACGCGCTGGCTCCACTTCCTCCATGGCATCCGCATCCATCTCGCCGGGGTCGCGCTGTTCCTGGACGATGATATCCCGGCCCTGTGCCGGGACCGCACGGTGCCTTTGCCATCGCGCCTGCGTCTGTGGTGGAAGGGCCCAAGCCAGTGGCCCCGCCTCACCCCGCTGCTCGGCCGCATCATCGTCTCCACCCCCATGCTCGCCGAACGCTTCGCCGAAGCCGCCCCGCTCATCCTGCCACCCATTGCCGGCACGATGGATGTGCAACCGCCGCCCGACCGCACCGGCCCGCTCCGCATCGGCTACCACGCCACCACGAGCCACCTTGCCGAACACCGGATGCTCGCACCGATCCTGGGAACCGTGCTCGCCGCGGAACCGGGCTGCACCATGGACGTCATCGCCTCCGGCCGCGCCGCCCGGCTCTGGCGGGGGGATGACCGCGTGCGCATCCTCCCCCCACGCCCCTGGCCGCAATACCGCGCGGAAACGGCGCAACACGGCCCGCACATCCTGCTCGCCCCGCTGCTGCCCACGCCCGCCAACCTCGCCCGCGCGGCGACGAAGCGCATAGACGCCGCCCGCGCCGGCGCGGCCCTGCTCGTCTCGGAAGCAGCGATCTACCACCCCTCCGCCGAGGAACACGCCCTCGGCATGCTCGCCCCTCTCTCCCCAGCCGCCTGGGAAGCCGCGATCCTCGCCCTGTGCCGGGAACCGGAGCGGCGAAGCCGGCTGGCAACGCTCAACCGCACACACGTCCTCGCTGCGCGGGAAGCCGCCGCGAAGCTGTTTGCCCCCACCGGCGAAAACGGCTGGATTCTCGTGACCGGCAACCAGCAGCCGGCGGAGTGACCCATGCCAGACTGACCGCTTCCTTTCGTCATACCCGCGAATGCAGATATCCAGGCCCGCCGCTCAAGACAGCGGAACGAGCCAACGATCAGGCCGCGTCCATTCCATCAGCCTTCCCGGCGATAAGTGCAGAATATCCGGCTCGGCAATGATCCCTCTCTGCGAACCTTTGCTCATGATGCCAATCCGGGAAAATCTGGCCGAGGTTGCTGCCGTGCCCCCGGCTCCCCATATGTACAAATGTTGGCATGCACAAATATCGGCCGTACTTGCGCCATGGCGCTGCCATTTTTGCGCACCACATGTTGTTCGTTAAACTGAAGGAATAATGCCATGCGGAGAGGCATGACACGATTCGGCATCGTGACAGGGCTGGCCGCCTTGGCCGCCCTTGCGGTGATCTCGTCGGCGCATGCCCACCCGCCGCCCTGGGCGGGGCCGGGGCATGGGTGGCACCCTGGTCCGCCCCCTTCCGCCGGCTATGTCGTGGTGGGTCCGCCGGTGATCTATGAACCGTCCCCGCCGCCGGTGGTCTAGTATGCGCCGCCTCCCGCAGTCGTCTATGCGCCGCCGCCAGTGGTTTACGGCCCCCCGACGCTCTCGTTGGGGATCAGCATCCCGATCCACTGATCGACGGGTTATTTCGGAAAGGACAGAGGTCATGCATCGTTCAATGGTTCGTCTGGGTCGGGTGGGCGCCTGCCTCACCCTTGGAGCCGTCATCGCAATCAGCCCCTGGGCATTGTCCTCCGGCCCGCATGCCGGCGCACCGCTCGCCTTTGCGCGCGGCGCCGGCAACGGCAACGGCGGAGGCAATGGCGGCGGTGGAGGCGGCGGTGGAGGTGGCGGCAACGGGGGCGGCAATGGCGGCGGCGGCGGGAATGGCGGCGGCAATGGCCATGGTCAAGCCGCGGGTGCCGGTGCTGGCCAGTCGGGCGATCACGGGCCCGCAGCGGCCTCCAATGCCGGGCAGGCCGGCAACGCGATAGGCGGCCACGGCCCGAACGCCGCCGGCAAGGGCCAGCTTGCCAGCGCGCTCGGCGCGCTCAACGCCGCGCACGCGAATGCCCAGGCACTCGCCTCCGCATCCCCCAATTCCGAGGTAGGCAAAGTCGCGGCGTACGACCGTGCGATGCTGGCCGCCCTGTCCCTGCCGGATGCAACCCCGACGGAGATCGCGATCCGCAACCACGCGATCGCCTCCGCCCGCCGCATCCAGTTGGCGGCCGCGGCCAACAAGTCGCTCAGCCCAGCGGTCGTCACCCGGGTGGACAGCCTGCTCGGCCTGCCGCCGACCAATCCCAGGCTCGGCGTCACGCCCTGACGGACCAGGGCCGGCTGCCGAGGCCGCTCGATGAGCAGCCCGGCAGCCGGCGTGCGCGCAGCCAGGCTGCAAGCCATGCTTCGTCCTGCTTCTCTTATTTGACGCAGTTGTATTCTTCGTCCTCTGGAAAGGCCTCAACAAAACGATTGCTCAGTCCCTCCAACCGCCAAGTGGCGCGTGTCTCATGGCCTTTTGTGAAGGGGCCGCGATAGAGAATCTGGATCGAGAGAAACACATCGTCCGTTGTTTCGATGGTGAATTCGCCAGAAGGTAGCTTTCTGATCCCGAGATTGCCTGGAGGCTTCACTCGTATGGCGTGGCGGTGTTCGCCAGGGCCGAGCACGCGCCGCAAGGACAGAGGGTGTGTATATTCAAAATGCAAGCCGGCTTCAGGCTCTCCGGTGTGGCTCGGCGCGAGATTATCAACGACATCTTCCACGATAGCCGCGCTTTTGCCATGGTTGACAACATCATAGCCCACGTAGAGAGACTCGCCTTCATATGCAAACGTCCCATCGCAGAGAATGTACAGATAGGGACGCTCGAGGTCGGTCAACGCTTTTTCGGCGATGTCCGCGGACCTGCTTGCGGCCTTGACCGCACCTTCGGTCAATTTGCCCTGGCGGCGAGTCACGCGCGCCAGAACGCAGGTGAACACACCGATAAACACCGTGGCAACGGCAGTGACTGCGCCGTTATAGGTCTGCAAGAATTCGATCAGGGATCGTAAGAAGTGCATTCATCCCCCTGCGCTCAGCCTTGTTCAAATCGTACCACTGCCGCCCGCCCTGCTTCTCTCGTACAAGCCCGATATCAATCCCCGTGATCGGTGACTCGCGAGGGGATTTCCGACGCGGGGCGGGGCATGATTCGTACCGAGGCGAACAACAGGACTTTTGCTGTGATCGCCCCTCTACCGCCGCGCAGCGAGACGGGCACGAACAACGTTGAACACCTGCCCGGCCGGCACACCACGCCCAGGATCGGCCATCATCGCGTCGTGGACCGCGGCAACATCCTCGCGCAACCAGCGTTCGACAACGGCGTCACGCTCTTGCAGCGCTCGCAAGCCGGCGCGGACAACCTCACTCGCCGAGGCGTAAGCATTGGCGGCAACCAATCGGTCGATATAGCCAGCCTGCTCGGCCAGCACACTCACGGTCCGTTTCGGGATGGTCGTCATTGGCAGGCTCCTGAGTGGACGCCATTTGGTATGAAAGTTTCATGCCAAAAGGAAGTCACCTTCCACCCACCCCCTTAAACCGAAAAATACTTCGCCTTCGGATTCACCACCACGATCGCGCTCGTAGACTGCTCCGGATGCAACTGCCACTCATCGGAAATCTCCACCCCGATCCGCTCCCCGTCCAGCAGCCTCAGCAGCGGCACCTGGTCCTCCAGCTTCGGGCAGGCCGGGTAGCCGAAGGAATAGCGCGATCCGCGGTACCCCTGCGCCAGCATCTTCTCCATCTCACGGTCGTCCTCGGCGGCGAAGCCGAGTTCGGCGCGGATGCGCTTGTGCACGTATTCCGCCATCGCCTCGGCCATCTCCACCGAAAGCCCGTGCAGGTACAGGTAATCCTGGTAGCGGTTGTCCTCGAACCACAGCCTTGCGGTGTCGGAGGCCTTCTGCCCCACCGTCACCACCTGCAGCCCGATCACGTCGCGCTGCTCATCGTCCACGTCGCGGAAGAAGTCGGCGATGCACTCGCCATCCTCGCGCGGCTGGCGCGGCAGGGCGAAGCGGCAGAGTTCGCTGCTCCCGTCCTGCTCGAACACGATCAGCTCGTTGCCCTGGCCGGCCGCCTTCCAGTAGCCATACACCGCCTGCGGCTTCAGGATGCTGTCCGCCTCGCACAGTGCCAGCATCCGCTTCATCACCGGCCGCAATTCCTGCTTCGCCCAGCCCAGGAAATCCTCCAGGCTGCGGCCCTGCTTCCGAAAGCCCCACTGGAACTGGTACAGGCTGCGTTCATTGAGGAACGGCACAATGGCCTTCGCCGGCGCCTCCAGCACGCGCGCCCCCCAGAACGGCGGCTCCACCACCGGCACATCGCCCGTCATCCGCCGCCGCCGCGCGGCCACCGCCGCCACGTCCACCGGGCGGAACGCGCGCGCATCGGCCTGCCCCAAGGTGCGGGTGGTATTGCGCGCCTTGCCGCTGCGCTTGCTTTGCAGCACGGCCAGATAATCGTCGAACCCGTTGCCCGTCACCTTGTCCATCAGGTGCAGCCCGTCGAACGCATCGCGCGCATAGGCCACCCGGCCGGAGGCATAGGCCCGCACGCAATCATCCTCCACGTAGTTGCGCGTCAGCGCCGCACCGCCTAGCAGCACCGGCACATCCAGCCCCTGGCGGGACATCTCTTCCAGGTTCTCCCGCATCACCACGGTGGATTTCACGAGCAGGCCAGACATGCCGATGGCGTGCGCCCGATGCTCCCGCACCGCCGTCATCATGTCCGCCAGCGGCACCTTGATGCCGAGGTTCACCACACGGTAGCCGTTGTTGGTCAGGATGATATCGACAAGATTCTTGCCGATGTCGTGCACATCCCCCTTCACGGTGGCGAGCACGATCGTCCCCTTCTCCTGGCCTTCCACCCGCTCCATCATCGGTTCCAGATAGGCCACGGCGGCCTTCATCGTCTCCGCCGATTGCAGCACGAAGGGCAGTTGCATCTTCCCCGCGCCGAACAGTTCGCCCACCACCTTCATCCCGTCCAGCAGGATGGAGTTGATGATGTCGAGCGGCTCATGCTCCTTCAGCGCATCGTCCAATTCGTCGGTGAGCCCCTTGCGGTCCCCGTCCACGATGCGGTCCTTCAGCCGCCCTTCCACCGTCTCCGCGCGCTTCTTCGTGGTGGCGTCGCCCAGCTTGCGGTCGGCGAAGATCTCCAGCAGCTTCTGCAACGGGTCATAGCCCTCGCGCCGGCGGTCGAAGATCAGGTCTTCCGCCACCTGCACCTCCTCGGGCGCGATCTGGTGCAGCGGCCGGATCTTGCTCACATGCACGATCGCCCCGGTCATCCCCGCCCGCACCGCGTGGTCCAGGAACACCGAGTTCAGCACCGCCCGCGCCGCCGGGTTCAGCCCGAAGCTGATGTTGGAAAGCCCGAGGATGATCTGGATATCCGGGAACGCCTCGCGGATCGCGCGAATGCCCTCCAGCGTCCATTGCCCCAGCTTGCGGTCGTCCTCGTTGCCGGTGGCGATGGTGAAGGTCAACGGGTCGATCAGCAGATCGGATTGTGGAAGTCCGCGCTGGGTGCAGGCGAAATCCACCAGCCTGCGCGCCACGGCAAGCTTGCGCTCCGGCGTCTTCGCCATCCCCTCCTCGTCGATGGTCAGCGCGATCACCGCCGCGCCGAACTTGCGTGCCAGCTTCAGCCGGTCGTCCGCCGCATGCTCGCCGTCCTCGAAGTTGATGGAGTTGATGATCGGCTTGCCGCCATGCAGCCGCAGCGCCTTCTCGATCACCGGCGTCTCGGTCGAATCGATCACCAGCGGTGCGTTCACCGAGGATGTGAAGCGCGTGATCACCTCGTTCATCTCGGCGGTTTCGTCCCGCCCGACGAAGGCGGTGCAGATGTCGAGCGCGTTCGATCCCTCGCCGATCTGCTCGCGGCCCATGGCGACGCACCCGTCCCAGTCCCCGGTTTCCTGCAGGTTGCGCCACTTCTTCGATCCGTTGGCGTTGCACCGCTCGCCGATCGAGAAATAGCTGTTTTCCTGCCGCAGATACGTCTGCCCGTACAGGCTCGCCACCGCCGGTATCCACACCGGCTTGCGCGGCACCGGCGCGGGCCGGAACCCGCCGCGGCCGCGCAGCATCGCATCCAGTGCCGCGATATGCGGGGTGGACGTGCCGCAGCATCCGCCGATCAGGTTCATCCCGTCCTCAACGACGAACCGCTCCATCCAGCTCGCCATCTCCGCCGCTCCCAGCGGATAGTGCGTGGCCCCATCGACAAGCTCGGGCAGCCCCGCGTTGGGCTGCACGGAGAGCAGCCCCGGCCAGTTGCCGGCCAGCCAGCGTACGTGCTCCGCCATCTCCTGCGGCCCGGTCGCGCAGTTCAGCCCCATCAGCGGCACGTCCAGCGCATGGACCACCGTGGCGGCGGCGGCGATGTCCGGGCCCACCAGCAGCGTGCCGGTGGTTTCCACCGTCACCTGCACGAAGATCGGCGTATCGGTGCCGGCGGCCGCGCGCGCGATCTTCGCGCCGTTCACCGCAGCCTTGATCTGCAATGTGTCCTGGCATGTCTCGATCAGGATCGCATCCACCCCGCCCGCGATCAGCCCGGCGGCCTGCGCGGCCAGCGCCGTCTCCAGCGTCACGTAATCCACGTTGCCCAGGCTCGGCAGCTTGGTGCCCGGCCCGATGCTGCCCACCACGTAGCGGTGCCGCCCGTCGGCGAAGCTCTCCGCCGCCTCCCGCGCCAGTTCGCCCGCGATGCGGTTGATCTCATGCGTGCGGTCGGCAAGGTCGAATTCGGCGAGCGTGATGGGCGATCCGCCGAAGCTGTTGGTCTCCACCATGTCCGCCCCGGCCTCGAAATAGCCGCGATGGATCTCCCGCACCATCTCGGGGCGGGAAAGGTTCAGCACCTCCGTGCAGTTCTCCCGCCCCCAATAGTCCTTCTCCACATCCAGGGTCAGCGCCTGCACGCGGCTGCCCATGCCGCCGTCGCACAGCAGAACGGTGTCGCGCAGCGCGTCGAGCAGGTGCGGTCTTGTCATCGTGCGGTCCTAAAGCGTGGCGTGCAGGGCAGGGGAGGCAGCGGCGGGTGCTGCAAGGCGGGTCGCGCTCCAGACCAGCAGGGGCAGCTTCCCCGCCACCTTCACCGGCCCGTCAGGCATCAGCCCGGCATGGCGCATCATGTTGCCCAGCCGGTCCGCGGCGAACCCGGTCCAGCGGTGGGCGAGCTTCTGCGTCAGGCTGCCCTGCGCATGCGCCTCCAGCTCCACGATCACGAGCCGCCCGTGCGGCTTGAGCACGCGCGCCGCCTCCGCGATCACCGCCTCCGGCGCCTCCGCATGGTGCAGCACCATCTGCAACACCGCCGCATCGAAGCTCCCGTCCGCCAGCGGCAGGCGGTACATGTCCGCCCGGCGCACCGCGCAATGGGCGAATTCGGGGCGGGAGAGCCGCGCCCGCGCCAGCGACAGCATCGCCGGGGAGGCATCGATGCCGAGGCCCGCGGAAATGCGCGGCGCGAGCAGTTCCAGCACCCGCCCGGTGCCGGTGCCGATGTCGATCAGCCGCCCGAGGTTCGGCCCGCGCAGCACCTCCGCCAATATCCGCTCCACCTCCGCCGCCGGCAGGTCGAGCGCGCGCATCTCGTCCCAGTCCGCCCCCTGCTTGCGGAAGGTCTCGGTGGCGATGCGCGCTCGCTCGGCCAGCACCCGCGCCGCCTGCCGCCGGTCGGCCTCCAGCACCGGCTCCTCCGCCGGCAGCCGGGCGACGATCTCGCGCGCAAGCGATCCGCCCGCCCCTTCCGGCAGGCCGAACCACACATGCGCCCCCTCCCGCAGCCGCGCGAGCAGCCCGGCTTCCACCAGCAGCTTCAGGTGGCGGGAAAGCCGCGGCTGGGACTGGTCGAGGATCTCGGTGAAATCGCCGGCGCAGAACATCCCCTGCGCGGCGAGTGACAGCACGCGCAACCGCGTCGGCTCCGCCGCGGCCCGCAAGGCGATGAGGAGGTCTTCCATCCCTTGCAAATAATATAAAGATATCTTTATGTCTAGGGTATGGTTCGATTCATCGACGCCCGCATCCCCGTCCGCTTCGCCGCCGCCGGCGAAGGCGCGGCGCTGCTGGTGGAGGGCGATGCGCCCGCCACAGGCCAGGCCGTCGCGCGCTTCAAGCTCACAGCCACCGGCCACGCGCCGGGCTGCGCCTGCTGCCTGCCGCGCGCGCCGGTCGCGGTGGCGCTGGCCAACCTGTTCCGGGACCGCGCGACCGGCGCGGTGCCCTTCTTCACCGAAATCCTGGCCCGCCCCGCCACGGCGGAAGGGGCTGCGGCGATTCGCGCCGCACTCGCCGCCGATCCGCTGGTGATGGCGCGGTTCCGGCCCGGATAGCCGCTACGGCCTTCCGGTCACCGCCCGAAGCCGATCCGCCCGCCGCCCTCGCGCTCGGCACTTTCCGCCGCCAGCAGCGCGGCCAGCGCATCCGGGCTGCCCGGGTCGTCCAGCAGCGCCATCCGCCGCCGCACCAGCGCGAAATCGGCCGGGGTGAGGCGCGACAGGCCGCCGAGGGCGGCAGGCGCGGGCAGGGCGAAGAAGCGGGTGAAGCAGGCTTCGGCCTGGGCGGCCGAGAGGTAGCCGAAGCGGGCCTTCACCAGGAACCGCCGCAGGCTCGCGCGGTCCAGCCGGTCGATCAGGTTGGTGGTGCAGGCGAACGGCAGCGGATGGTCCTCCATCCAGGTCAGCATCTCGTTCACCTGGGTGATTTCCCAGCTCCGCTGCGCGTCCCGCCGGTCTCCCAGCAGGCTGTCGGCCTCGTCGAACACCAGGAAGGCCTCGCGCTCCCGCGCCTCGGCGAAGGCGCCGGCAATCCGTTTCTCGGACTGGCCGACGTATTTGCCGAGCAGGTCGGAAGCGCGCTTCACCAGGATCGGCAGCTCCATCCGTTCCGCCAGATGGCGGGCGAACGCGCTCTTGCCCGAGCCGGGCGGGCCGGAGAGCAGCAGGGAGACGGCAAGGTTGGCGCCGGGGCGGCACAGCCGGTCCGCCAGGGCGGGCAGGTCCTGGTCGGCGGCGATGAAGGCGGGGTCGAACCCCTCGGGGGCGGCCGGTTCCGGCAGCGGCAGCCGGCCGCCGTTCACCGCGCGCGCCACGCCGGAAACAGCGAGCCGCACGGCCGCCGCGTCTCCGCCGGACAGGCGCGCGGCGCGGAGCGCGTTGCGGGCCAGCGCCGGGGCGGCCGGGTGCTGGCGGGCCAGCGCCTGGGCATCGGCGGGCGCAAGCTCCACCTGCTCTTCCGCGGCGATGCGCCGCCACAGCCCCGCACGGGTCTCGGCGTCCGGCAGGCGCAGTTCCAGGCACAGCATCATCCGCCGCACCATCGCCGGGCCGAGGGCGGTGATGTCATTCGCCGTCCAGATCACCGGCACCGGGTTGTTCTCGATCAGCCGGTGCAGGAACACCCGGCTCGGGCGGGCGCCTTCCAGCAGGCCGAACAGCCCGCCGGCGCCGATATCCTCCGCCTCGTCGAACAGCAGCACCGAATCCGATCCGGCGAGCAGCGCCTGGCCCAGCCGCAGCTCGGAAAGCCGCTGCGTGCGGCCCGGCTCCTCCCCGTCGGCGCCGGCCTCGCCCACCGGGTGCAGCACCGCCCCGGTGGCGGCGGCCAGCGTGGCGGCGAAGCTGGTCTTGCCGGTGCCGGGCGGGCCGTAGAGCAGGATGTTCACCCCCCGTTCCCCGCCGGCGCGGGCGGCTTGCAGCACCGTGCGCGCCTGCTCGGCCGCGGCGCCGAGATGGGCGAACGCCGCCCAGGGCAGCGTGGGTGGCAGCGCGCGGCCCAGCAGATGGGCGCGGATGTCCGCCCCGGGCGGGATGCGCGCGGCAAGCTGGCTGGCCACGCGCGGCAGCAGCGCGATATCCCCGTCCTCGTCCACGCTCAGCAGGCCGGATTCGCGCAGCCGCCCCTCCGGCCCCAGCAGCGCGTGCAGCCGCGCCTCCGGCTTGCCCAGCAGCAGCGCGAACTGCGTGGCGTCCAGCCGCAGCCAGCGGCCGTTGCCGCGCTGGTCGCTCACCTCGTCCCACAGCGCCTCGATCGCGCCGTCGAGCCGGTAGCCGGCGACGAGGCCGATGATGCCGGCCTCGATCTCCGACAGGCGCAGGGTGCGGGCGAGCGGGCCGAGCCATTTGTCGAGCAGGGAGGCGCCGCGCGGCGCGCAATCGTGCGCATCGGCCAGTGCCGCGCCGAAATGCGCCCAGGCCTGGGCCGTGAGCGGGGTTTCAGGCTTGCAGCGGGAGGGCAGGGCGCCGGCGGCGAGGCCCACGCCGGTGCGCATGCGCAGCGCCCAGCACACCAGGGCATGGGCTTCCGGCGCGCGCCGGTCGGTCGCGGCATGCACATGCGCGGCATAGCGCAGCACGCGGCGGGTTTCGGCGGAGGCGGCGGCGAGTGTCGCGCCGGCAGGGGGCGGCAGCAGGCGGCGGGACAGTCTGGGCATCAGCGTTCTCCATCCGGCGCGGCGGCGGCCGGCCGGTATCCGGGCAGACACAGGAAGCGCGGCGGCGGCCTGCGGGGCGCGCCGGAACGTTTCCGAACAGGGGGGTGCCATGCGGCGGGGCGTGGCAATGGGCAATCGTCGCACAGGGCGGCTCCCCATGCAAGAGCAAGCCGCAAGTCCCGAAAACGAGGGGCTCGATCAACGCCAAAAAACGCGGTAATTTATTATTATAATCGCGCGTGCTTGAAAATTGCCTGTTCTTGCATAGGAAGTCTGCGCTACTGGTCCGGCACCGTCGAATCCCCCACCCCCAGTGCCTTCTGCATCTGCACCACGTCGAGCCAGCGCCCGCCTTTCAGGCCGATCGCGCGCAGCAGCCCCGCGCGCTGGAACCCGAGGCTCGCGTGCAGGCCGATGGAGCCCACGTTCTCGGAATCCCCGATCACCGCGATCATCTGGCGGAACCCCGCGGCGGTGGCGATTTCCAGCAGCCGGGCCACCAGCGCCTTGCCCACGCCCTGGCCGCGCACATCGGGGCGCACATACACGCTGTTCTCCACCGTGTAGCGATAGGCCGCGCGCGGGCGGAACTGGGTGAAATAGGCGTAGCCGAGCACGCCGGTTGCATCCTCGGCCACCAGCCACGCCCAGCCCTTGCCCGTCTGGTCCCGGAACCGCGCCGTCAGCTCCTCCGCCGAGGGCGGGGCGATCTCGAAGCTGCCGGTGCCGTGCAGCACGTGGTGCGCGTAGATCGACTGGATCTGCGGCAGATCCTCGGCCGCGGCGGGGCGGATGGCGACGGCCCGGCCGTCCGCCCCGCCTTTCCCCGTTCCATCCTTCGCAAGGTCCGTCATGCCGGCAGCCCCAGCGCATCGGCGGCGGTGCGGGCGAAATCGAGCAGCGCGAGGTCCCGCCCCGGGGCGGCGACCAGCGACAGCCCGACCGGCGCGCCGCCCACAGACCCGGCCGGCAACGTAACCTCCGGCAGCCCGGCGAGGCCGGCGATGGCGGTGACGCTGATCGTCGCCACCCGCACCGCGTCCTGCTCCGCCGTGCTCGATGTCAGCAGCGGGGCGAGGCAGGGGCTGGTGGGGAAGACCAGCACCGCCCCGCCGGCCAGCAGCGGGATCAGCCGCGCCTGGAACTGCTTGCGGAAGGCGCGGGCGGCCGACGCCGTGGCTTCCGGCATCGCCGCCGCGGCCGCGAAGCGTTCGCCCACGGCAGGGCCGAAGGCGGGGTGCTCCGCGCTGATCCAGCCACCGAGCGCGGCCCAGGCCTCCTGGGACTGGATGGCGCGGTAATGGTCGTGCAGCGTGCGCAGCCCCTCCGGCGCGAGGCGCAGGGTGCAGGGCTGGCCGAAGCGGTTGGCGAGCTTTTCCAGCGCCGGGGCGAGGGCCGCGGCCACCGCGGTTTCGGCGTGCGCCCAGACCTCCGCCACCTTCAGCAGCGGGCCGGCGAGCGGCGCGCTGGCCGGCAGCAGCACCCCGCCCACGCGGGCGAGCAGCCCGGCCCCGCGGGTGAACCAGCCCGGCGTGTCGAACACGGGGGCGAGCGGGCAGGCGCCGGCGAGGCTGATGGCGCCGGTGCTGGGGCGGATGCCGAACAGCCCGCAATAGCTCGCCGGAATCCGCACCGATCCGCCGGTGTCGGACCCCAGGGCGAAATCGACCAGCCCGGCCGCCACCGCCGCGGCGGAACCGCAGCTCGATCCGCCGGGGAAGCGGTCCGGCGTGGCCGGGTTCAGCGGCGTGCCGTGCCAGACGTTCTCCCCGGTCAGCCCGAAGGCGAGTTCCACGGTCTTCGTCTTGCCGGCCAGCCGCGCCCCGGCGCGCAGCAGCGCGGTGACGATAGGCGCGGAGGCGACGGCCGGGGCGTGGGTGCGCGCCCAGTCCGGGTTGCCGTAGCTGGTGATCTGGCCCGCTACGTCGAACAGGTCCTTCGCCGCGAAATCGAGGCCCGAGAGCGGGCCGGACGCGATCGGCTCCATCCCCTGGCGCGGGCCGGGGATGAAGGCGCCCACCGTGTCCTCGCCGCCCTGCGTGCTGTCCTGCATCCTGCGTTCCCTCTTGCCGGCACTGCCGGCCCTCAGCGTGAAGCGGCCGGGGCCGCTTGGGAAGGGGCTGGAGAAAGGAATTGGGGAAAAGGAATGTTTGTCCCGGCCGGGCGAAATCGGCATAATGAGACGCGGATGCGGAAAATGAGGCAACGGGCCGGCGCGTCCGCCCAGCCTTGGCGTGTGCATTCGCGGGCGCACGCACCTGCCGGGCCGGCGGGCGTGGAACCGGCGCGGCTGATGGCGGTTGAGGCAGGCGGGCCGCGCCGCCCTGGCGATGGAAGCCAAGCATAGGGAAGAGAGCAGTTGTGAGCGGTTCGGACAACTCGACTGATCGCCCCGACCAGCCCGGCAAGGACAGCTTCCCGGGCCGGATCGACCGCCAGACGATCGGCGAGGACGGCGAGCGGATGCATGCCTGGCTGCTGGCGATCCTGGCGGCCGGCCGCTACCACGGCGTGGAGCTGGACCCCGCCGCCGTGCGGATCGACGATGCGGAGGCGACACCCTCGCCGGCCGCGCTCGTGGAATGGATCCGCGATTCGGGGATGTGGGCGAAGGCGGTGCGGATGAGCTGGCGCCAGCTTGTCCGCCTGGACGGCACGGCCCCGGTGGTGCTGCTGCTGAGCGACGGCGGCGCGGGGCTGATGGTCGGCGTCGATCCCGTGCGCAACGTGGTGCTGCTGAAGGACCCGCGCGCCCCGCAATCCGACCCGCCGGTGGAGGTGGACGAGCTGCGCCTGTCCCAGGTGTGGCGGGGCGAGGCGCTGCTGATCCGCGCCGAGCGCAGCGAGACCGAGGACGACGCGCCCTTCACCATGGGCCTGCTGTTCAAGATGGTGATGCGCGAGCGCAAGATCATGCGCGACATCGGCGTTGCCTCCGTCACCCTCACCGTGCTGACGATCCTGCCGATCCTGCTGGTGATGACGGTGGTGGACCAGGTGCTGGCGCACCACAACATGTCCACCCTCGTGCTGGTGACGGCGATCATCATCGTCGCCGTGCTGTTCGAGACGCTGATCGACTTCGCCAAGGGCATCGCGGTGGTGGTGCTGGCGACAAGGCTGGATGCGCGGCTGAACCTGCTGATCTTCCGCCGCCTGCTGCGCCTGCCGCTGACCTTCTTCGAGAAGGTGCCCTCGGGCGAGGTGGGCTACCGCATCGGCCAGATCTACCGGGTGCGCAGCTTCCTCACCGGGCGGCTGCTGTCCACCTTCATCGACCTGTCGATGCTGCTCCTGCTGCTGCCGCTGATGTTCTACATGAACGCCACGCTGTCCTGGGCGGTGCTGGCGGCGGCGACGCTCATCGCGCTCATCATCGCGGCCTTCCTGCACCCGATCCGGGTGCTGAGCGGGCGGCAGGCAGCCGCGGAATCGGCCAAGGCCGGCGTGATGATCGAGACGGTGTACGGCATCCGCACGGTGAAATCCCTCGCCATCGAGCCGCAGCGCAACACCGCGTGGGACGCGGAGGTGGCGAACGCCTCGGACCTCGCCATGCGGGCGGGCAAGCTCGCCAACTGGCCGCAGGTGCTGGTGAAGCCGCTGCAGCGCTTCATCCAGGTGGGGGTGATCCTGCTGGGCGCCTATATCGCGCTCACCTCCAACAACGCGATGGCGGTGGGCGGGCTGTTCGCCTTCACCATGCTGGCCATGCGCGTCTCCGGCCCGCTGGTGGGCTTCGCGCAGCTGATGCAGGATTTCGAGGAAGTGCGCGCGGCGATGGGCATGGTCACCGGCATCATGAACCACGCGCCGGAAATCCGCGGGCTCGATCGCGGGGTGCGGCCGCGCTTCGAGGGCGCGATCGTCTTCGACAGCGTGAGCTTCACGTACGACGGCTCCAAGACCCCGGCGCTGGACGAGGTTTCCTTCTCCGTGCCGGCGGGCACCATGCTCGGCGTCGTCGGGCGCAGCGGCTCGGGCAAATCCACCATCACCCGGCTGCTGCAGGGCATCAACCGCGACTACGACGGCTTCGTGAAGATCGACGGGATCGACCTGCGCGCGGTGAACCTGCGGCACCTGCGGCAGAGCTTCGGCGTGGTGATGCAGGACAACTTCCTGTTCCGCGGCACGGTGCGCGACAACATCATCGCCGGCCGGCCGGGGCTGACGCTGGACGATGCGGTGCGCGCGGCGCGGCTTGCCGGGGCGGAGGAGTTCATCGAGCGGCTGCCGCAGGGCTTCGAGACGTTCATCCAGGAAGGCTCGTCCAACCTCTCGGGCGGGCAGAAGCAGCGGCTCGCCATCGCCCGCGCGCTGATCACCGACCCGCGGCTGCTGATCATGGACGAGGCGACCTCCGCGCTCGACCCCGAGAGCGAGGCGCTGGTGAACGCGAACCTGCAGCGCATCGGCCACGGGCGGACCATGATGATCGTCTCCCACCGCCTGTCCTCGCTGACCGAGTGCGACCTGATCATGGTGATGGAGCGCGGCCGCGTGCTGGACATCGCCCCGCACAAGGAACTGGTGGAGCGCTGCGCGGTGTACCGCCACCTGTGGCAGCAGCAGAACCGCCATCTGGAGCCGCCGGCCCATCGCCAGGGGCCGACGCCGATGCTGGCGCACGGGGATGACTGAGGGTGGGCGCGTGACGGGACCGCGGATATGACGGAGACCGACATGACGGAAGGCGGCTGAGATGGCGAACGGGATCGTGCCGCGGGATGCGCGCAACACGCCGCTGGCGCTGCTGGAGTTCCAGTCCCCCACCGCCGCGGTGATCGCAACACCCGTGCCGCGGGCGATCCGCTCCATGGGGCTGATCATCTGCGCCATGGTGGCCTGCCTGCTCGTGGTGGCCGCGGTGTTCCCGATGGACAAGGTGGTGTCGGCCGGCGGCAAGATCGTCTCGGCGGTGCCGACGATCGTGGTGCAGCCGCTCAACACCGCGATCGTGCGCAGCCTCGATGTGCATCCGGGGCAGCTGGTGCAGAAGGGGCAGCTTCTCGCCCGGCTCGATCCCACCTTCGCCTCTGCCGACCTCACCTCCATGGTCGCCCAGGAGGGCAGTCTTGCCGCCGAGGTCGCGCGGCTGACGGCGGAAGCGGCGGGCAAGCCCTATGCGGTCAACCCGTCGGACCCGGCGAGCACGCTGCAAGCCTCCATCGATCAGCAGCGGCAGGCCGAATACACGTTCAAGATGGAGAACTACAAGCAGCAGATCGACAGCCTGAAGGCGAAGATCACGCGCGCCCAGCAGGATGCCGCGCAGTATCGCGGGCAGGCCGCCGTGGCCGGGCAGATCGTGCAGATGCGCATGCAGTTGCAGCACGACCGGGTGGGCAGCCGGCTGAACACGCTGACCGCCGAATCCTCCCTCATCGAGGCGACGCGCAGCCTCAAGAGCGCGCTGGCCGCCGCCGCCGGCGCGCAGCGCGACCTCGATGCGATGCGGGCCGAGCGCGATGCCTTCGCCCAGCAGTGGCGGGCGGATATCTCGACGCAGTTGCAGGACACCGGCCGCAAGCTGGCCGACGCGCGCCAGCAGCTCACCAAGGCGCAGCTCATCAGCAAGCTGGTGGTGCTGCGGGCGGATCGCACGGCGATGGTGCAGACGGTGGCGAAGGTCTCGGTCGGCTCGGTCATGCAATCCGGCCAGCAGCTCATCACGCTCGTCCCGCTCGATGCGCCGCTGGAAGTGGAGGCGGACATCAACGGCTCCGATTCCGGCTATGTGCAGGTGGGCGACAAGGTATCGGTGAAGTTCAACACCCTGCCGTTCATGCTGTACGGCACCGCCCAGGGCACGGTGCGGACCATCAGCGCCGATTCGTTCAGCCCGCAGGATGTGCACAGCGGGCAGGTGTCGCAACTGCCGGGCCAGCCGAATGCGCTGTTCTACCGGGCGCGCATCACGCTCGACCAGATCAAGCTGCACGACACGCCGGCGGGGTTCCACATCATGCCGGGGATGCCGGTGAGCGCGGATATCGAGGTCGGCAAGCGCACGATCCTCGACTATATCTTCAGCCAGGTGCTGCCGGTGACGACGCAGGGCATGCGCGAGCCGTGATGTCCGGCTGGGTGGGCTGCCGGTTGGGGGAACGATGAGCCTGTTCGACAGCCTGCGCGCGCGGGTGGTGCCGGTGGCCGGCACGCTGCGCCGGGCGGAGCAACTGATCAGCGAGGGCCAGCCCGCGGAAGGCTTCGCGCTGCTGGCCGAGATCGCCCGGCGCGGCGGCGTGCCGGAGGCGGAGTACCGCGTCGGCCGCTGCTACCTGCACGGCGCGGGCGTGCCGATGAGCCGCGCGGAAGGCGCGCGCTGGCTGGAGCGCGCGGCCAAGGCCGGCCATGCCGAGGCGCAATCCCTGCTCGCCGCCCTGCATCTGAGCGGCTTCGGCCGTGCCGCCGAGAGCGCCATGCCGCAGGGCGGCGCCGCCGCGCGGCTGTTCCGCGACGATGCCGAGCCGGAGGAGGAGCCGGATTTCGAGGGCGCCCTGCCCTGGGCGCAGCGCGCGGCGGACGCCGGATCGGCCGACGGGCAGGCACTGCTCGGCTACATCCTCACCGCCGGGCCGGAGGCGCTGCGCGACGAGCAGGCCGCCGAATCCTGGTACGCGAAATCCGCCGCCGCCGGCTGCGCGCAGGGCATGCTGGGCCACGGCCTCGCCATCCTGCGCCGGGCGAAGACCGATGCCGAGCAAGTCGAAGGCGCATCCCAGATCGGCCGCGCCGCCCAGGCGGACCTGCCGATGGCGCAGTACCTGCTGGGCGTGATGCTGGAGCATGGCGCGGGCGTGGTGGCCGACAAGCCGGCCGCCGTGCGGCTGTATCGCTCCGCGGCCGAGCGGCGCATCCGCCCGGCGATGGCGCGGCTCGGCCTCGCGCTGATGGAGGGCCGCGGCGTCAAGCCAAACGTCGTCGAGGGCGAATCCTGGCTCCGCCGCGCCGCCACCGCCGGGGATGTGGAGGCCGCCGCGCTGGTGGGCGACATGTATGCGAAAGGCGGGGTGCTGCCGCCGAACTATGCCGAGGCGGCGATGTGGTTCCGCCGCGCCGCGGAGGGCGGGCACGCCGCCGCCTCCCGCGCGCTCGCGATGCTCTACCTCACCGGCGCGGGCGTGGGCCGCGATGCGGACGAGGCGGCGGCCTGGTTCCGCCGCGCCGCCGAGGCGGGCGATGCGCGGGCGCAGGCCGACCTCGCCAACCTCGTCCTGCGCGGCCACGGCACGGCGGAAGACCCGGTGAAGATGCGCGCCTGGTTCGAGCAGGCGGCGGAATCGGGCGACCTGATCGCGGCCTTCAACCTCAGCGTCTGCCTGTCGGAAGGCGTGGGCGTGGAGCGGGACGATCGGCGCGCCGCCTTCTGGCTGCGCCGCGCCGCCGAGGGCGTGGTGAACGCGCAGTACCTGTATGGCCGCATGCTGGTCGAAGGCCGCGGCGTGGAGCCCGACGCCGCGGAAGGCCGCCGCTGGATCGCAAAGGCGGCCGATGTCGGCATGGTCGATGCCCAGGTGGCGCTGGCGGAGCTGATGGTGAACGGCCGCGGCGGGGCGCGCGACCACGCCCGCGCCGGCGAACTGTTCGACGCCGCGGCAAGGAACGGCCATGTGGGCGCGATGTTCGCCCTGGGCGCGCTGAACGGCGGCGGCCACGATGTGCCGACCGACCGCCCCGCCGCCCAGCGCTGGTTCCGCCGCGCCGCCGAAGCCGGCCACCCGATGGCGCAGCTGATGCTCGGCCGCTACCTCCGCAAGGGCCTCGCCGGCACGACCGATCCGGTCGAAGCGCGCCTGTGGCTGCAACGCGCCCAGGACCAGGGCATCGCCGAAGCCGCCATCGACCTCGACGCCCTGGCCGACACGCGCCTTGCCAGCGACTGAACCGGGCGGCGTGAGTGCCACGGGGCAGGGCCGGGGGAGATCAGCCGGTAAAAGTGTTGCGTCATTCCCGCGAAAGCGGGAATCCAGGGCTCCCTATCCACCGGGGCGGCGAGCCTGGATGCCGGCCTGCGCCGGCATGACGGGTGGATGGCCGGCGCCTTGGGCGGCCGGCATAAGACCTCCCGCGCCCCTTTCCTCATGCTGACGCCGTCCGATGCCGGGTCGCTTGCCCTGGAGGCGTGGGAGCGGGGGCGGGCGGCGGTGGAGGCGGGGGATGTGGCCGCGGCGCGGCGGTGGCTCGCGCGGGCGCGGCGGCTGGCGCCGGGGGATGCGCAGATTGCGGTGACGCTGG
>DATKQI010000009.1:0-2427 GCA_035532755.1 Acetobacteraceae bacterium | reverse complement strand
ACGCCAATCCAAAGCCTTTCGTCTGGACAAAATCCGCGAACGACATCATCGTCAAAGTCAACCGCGGCAGAGCAGCCTTGAAGATGCCTCCGCTGAAGCGGACGGATTCATTGTAGCCATTTGCGTGGGACACTACACTAGCGTACACGCAAGGCGCGCCGGTGAGTGGAGGCGTTACAAGGAGAGGCCAGGCGCGCTCCTCAGGCCGACAGCGCCTGCGGGGCGGTACGGACCCGCTTGACCAGCAGCTTGTTCAGCGCGTGCACGTAGGCGCGCGCGGACGCCACGATCGTATCGGTATCGGCGCCCTGCCCGTCCACCAGCTTGCCGTTCTCTTCCAGCCGCACGGTGGTCCTGGCCTGGGCGTCGGTGCCCTCGGTGACGGCGCCGACCGAGAACAGCACGAGATTCGCGGTATGCGGGAAAATCTCGTGGATGGCGCGGAAGGTGGCATCGACCGGCCCGTCGCCGGTCGAGACCGCGCGCTTGACCACGCCGTCGATTTCCAGCTCCAGCTCGGCGCGCTGCGGCGCTTTCGATCCGGCATGGATATCGAGCGAGACGAAGCGGATGCGCTGGTGGTCACGCAGCACCTCGTCATCGACCAGGGCCACGATGTCCTCGTCGTAGACGACCTTCTTGCGGTCGGCGAGATCCTTGAAGCGGCGGAACGCATCGTTCAACTGGTTGTCGCCGATCGTGTAGCCGAGGGTGGTGAGCTTGTCGCGGAACGCGGCGCGCCCCGAATGCTTGCCCATGACCAGGCTCGACTTGTTCCACCCCACGCTTTCCGGCGTCATGATCTCGTAGGTGGCCGCATGCTTCAGCACCCCGTCCTGGTGGATGCCGGCCTCGTGGGCGAAGGCGTTGCGCCCGACGATCGCCTTGTTCGGCTGCACGTCGAAGCTGGTGATGGCGGACAGCAGCTTCGAGACCTTCAGGATGTTGCGCGTCTTGATGTTGTTGTCGAACGGAATTGCGTCGCGGCGGGTGCGGATCGCCATCACCGCTTCTTCCAACGAGGCATTCCCGGCGCGTTCTCCGATGCCGTTGATGGTGGCTTCCACCTGGCGCACGCCGGCGCGGATGGCGGCGATGGTGTTGGCGACGGCAAGGCCCAGGTCGTTGTGGTTATGCGTGGACAGGATGATCTTCTCCGTCCCCGGCACCCGCTCGCGCAGCATGGTGAAGATGCGGGCGATATCTTCCGGCAGCGCGTAGCCGACCGTGTCCGGCACGTTGATGGTGGTCGCGCCGGCGCGGATCGCGGCTTCGACGCAGCGGCAGAGGAAATCGGGATCGGTGCGGGTGCCGTCCTCGGCCGACCATTCCACGTCGTCGGTGAACTGACGCGCCAGGGTCACGCTGTCGGCGACCGCTTGCAGGACTTCGTCCGGCTCCATCCGCAGCTTGTATTTCATGTGCAGCGGGCTGGTGGAGAGGAAGCTGTGGATGCGCTTCCTGTGCGCCGGGCGCACCGCTTCGGCGGCGCGCAGGATGTCCTCCCGCCCCGACCGCGCCAGGCCGCAGATCACCGGGGCGCCGTCGCGGGTGCCGATCGTTTCGGCAATGGCCTTCACTGCCTCGAAATCGCCGGGCGAGGCGATCGGGAAGCCGGCCTCCATCACGTCGATGCCGAGTTCGGTCAGGGCTTCGGCCATGCGCAGCTTCTCGTTCAGGTTCATCGAGAAGCCGGGCGACTGCTCGCCGTCGCGCAGGGTGGTGTCGAAGATGATGATACGGTTGTCGTCCAGCTTGCCGAAGCTGGGATGCTCGATGCTCATGGGGCCGGTCTCCGGGAATGGGTGCGCGGGCGGTCAGGGGTGCCCCCTGAGCGCGGCCGGCGGCACGAACCTACCCCGGCGGGACGCTCAGGGGCGGGTAAGTCGAAGGAGGAGGGAGATCGGCCGTGCGGGCCCCAGGCGCGTGGCGCCGCGCATCATCGCACGGCGCGCGGCGCCGCGCAGGATCGTGCGGGCGGTGCGGCAGGCCATGCGGGCAAACAGACACGACATGTTCCCAACCTACCCGCGATCGCGGCGGCAGGCAAGAGCCCGGGAATTCCCGGACCGACCGCCGGGGCAGCCGGGTTGGCGCCGGGCCGCCCCGACGGCAACTGCGCCGCCGGCGCGACCGGTCTTCATCACCGCGCGCAGTGCCGCGCGCTTGCCGCAGCGTTCGCGCCGCCACCGGATCACCTGATCGCCAGCATCGCGCCCGTTGGTCGCCACGGCGAACGGCTTACAGGTGCCGCTGCGGCGAGATGCTCGCGGCCGGTCCTTGGCGGACGCTGCGAGCAGGTTCCGGCAGGCTGATCCGCGCCGGGTCCGCAGTTGTCCCGGGAAGTGGATAATCCCGATATGTCTGGCCGTTCAGACCGAAAGATCGAGCAGGGAACCTCTCGGCAGCGACCGCGCCGGCTGCGCC
>DATKQI010000008.1:0-3790 GCA_035532755.1 Acetobacteraceae bacterium | reverse complement strand
GCTCGCTGGACAGCCTGGGGGCGGCGATGGCGATGAACCGCCCCAGCCTGTACGGGGCCTTCGGCGACAAGGAGGCGCTGTATCTTCGCACGCTCGAACGCTACCGCGACGAAAGCATGGTCCTGCTCCGCCGTGCGCTCGATCCTTCACGGCCGCTGCGCGAATGCCTCGCCGCCGCGTATGCCATCGCGCTGTCCATCTACCTGACGAACAAGAGCGGGGCAGGCGATGCCGGCGCGCGCGGCTGCTTCCTCATCGGCACGGCAACCTCGGAATCGGTGCTGCATCCGCAGGTGCGCGATGTGTTCGGCGAAAGCCTGGTCGCGTTCGACCGCGCCTTCGAGGAACGCTTCCGCATCGCCCGGAAGAAAGGCGAGCTGGGCCGGACGGCGGACGTGACGGCGCTTTCCCGCCTCGCCTCCGCGGTGATGCACTCGCTGGCCCTGCGCGCGCGGGCGGGCGAATCCCGCGCGACACTGGAAGCGATCGCGAAGTCCGGCGTGGAGATGATTTGCGGCAGTGGTGGAGCGTGACGCGGGGTGGGCAGATCTATGTCGGGTCTTCCGCGCGGGGCGCCGCCCGAAGACTCAGGCGGCTTTTCGGTCCGCCCGCACCCCGGCCTGCAACAGGGCGAGAATGCTTTGAGGGTTCTGTTCGATCACCATGAGATAGGCGCGCATCGCCCCCAAGGGCCGGTGGCGCCCCTGCTCCCATTGCCTGATCTGATGGACCGTAAAGCCGAACGCAGAGGCGAAGGCATCTTGCGAAAGACATGTCTTTGCCCGGATCGCGCGCACGTCGAGTTCGGCCGGGACATGCAGGCGCCCGGCCTGCGCATCGCCCCGCGCGATCGCCAGGGCTTCGCCCAGCCCCTCCGCGATCTTGTCGAATGCTGCCTTGCTCATTGTCAGGCTCTCGCTTCCACGATTCTATCGCGATATTCGGCGACGATGCTCTTTGTCAGGGCCGATAGGGCGTTGCATTCCTTCCGGGACAGATTGGCCCGCTCGCCCTGCCCTGCAACCCGGAGCTTTCGGCAACCACCTGTGCCGGCCATTTCGTCGCCGGCGGCCGGGTTGGATGCCAGATTAAGACACCAGTTCAGCGATCTCTGCTTCCGTCATCCCGGCTTGTGCGGCCTGGCGTTGAAAGGCCCGGGTTTCCGCGACGGTGTGCACCGCCATTTATATGCGTGTTTCACGCAGTATGTCAAGGCATGGCAGATAGAGGACACGAGGCCGGTCGATTATGGGCGCCACCATGCCGCCCGCCTACCGCAGTGCGGCACCCTCCGGCGCCGGCGCCGCATCGACGAATTTCGCGATGGCCGCCTCCATCTCCGCCACGCGCGGCAGCAGCAGCACGTAGGAGACGAAATCCGGCGCCAGAATCCCGCCGATCTGATAGGCGACCCAGGCTGACGACGATTTCGCCTGTAATCGCAACGAGATCGGTGGGAGTGGGTGCGTGCGGCATTGACGCGGTCGCGAGCCCGATGAAATGGTGCAGCGATCATGTCACGAGGTCCGGCACCGATGCTGACATTCCTCAAGCGGGCCTTGTTCGGCAGACTGATCGATCGGCTTGAACGGCGTGTGGATGCAGCCGCAGACATGGCCGTTGCCGCGCGGATGCGGGAAATATCGGCAGCAATCGCCAAGGCGGCCGAACCACGACCCCTGCCTTCATTTCAGGTAGCTGAAGTGGAGGGGCTGACTCTTCAACGCCTCTTCCCATCGCCACGCCGGGTAACAGAGGCATGCCAACCGAATCTTGATCCGCTGCCGTTCGCATTGCGAGATCTGCGAAACATGCGCTGGGACATCAAGGTGCTGGGATCGGCCATCGCGCGGCATCTTTATGCCGCCGGGCAGATCGGCGGGGTGGTTCCCGACAGCCCGGCCCGCATCTCTCTGACCAGCAAGCTGTGCTGTCAGGCGGATATCGAGCAGCCGTGGTTCCACTACTGGGCAGACCAGTTGAAGATGGCTGCCCTCTACCACCGCAAGGTCTGGGAGGATGCGTACGTTCTTCAAGCCTTGTGGGAAGCTGGCCTGCTGGAACCCGGCCGCCGCGGCCTGGGATTCGCGGTAGGGACAGAGGCGTTGCCCGCCTATTTCACCGGGCGTGGCATCGAGGTGCTGGCGACAGACCTCGAAACGACGGACGAACGATCTGTCGCCTGGAAAATGTCGGATCAGCACGTTGCCAGCCTGGATCAGCTTTACAAGCCCGATCTCGTCTCGCGTGCAGAGTTCGACCGGCTATGCCGCTATCAGCCGCTCGACATGAACGCCATCCCGCCGGACCTGCATGGCCAGTTCGATTTCTGCTGGTCCGTCTGCTCGCTGGAGCATGTAGGCTCGATAGAGCAGGGATTGCAATTCGTGCAGAACGCGACCCGCTGCCTCAAGCCTGGCGGGGTCGGGGTGCACACGACCGAGTTCAACCTGGAGACCGGAACGGAGACGATCGACAACTGGCCGACGGTGCTGTTCCAGCGCAAGCATATCGACGACCTTGGCCAGCGCCTTGCGGCGGATGGGCACGAATTGATGGCTGTCGATTATGATGCCGGGTCTGGCGTGCTCGACGGGTTCGTGGACTTGCCGCCATATAAATACGAATACCATTCCACGATGCCGATGGACCGGCCCCCGCACCTGCGCCTGAGCGTGGACGGTTTTCCGGTAACCTCGATCGCGCTGATCGTCCGTGCCGGCGGATAGGCCGGATTCACGACGGATGGGAGATCGGCGTTCGGGTCAGCAGCAGTTGCGCCCATTCGACCGATCGCGCCTCATCCGCTGAAAACGGCGCGAGCGGCTTCCCGGCCACGATGTTGTAGGAGTGGAAACCCAGATCGTGGAGAGTCTGCAACAGCACCACCCCCTCCTCGATTTTGCCGGGCATTCCGGGCGGGGCATATTCCATGATCAGCTTCACATCGCGGTTGCGGGCCAGCAGGTTCCGTGCGCCGGCGATGACTTGCGTCTCCGCGCCTTCCGCGTCGATCTTGATGATGTCGATGGGCGCATCGCCAAGCACGGCGTCGAGGCTGGCCATATCGACGGCATGGTCGACAGCCCGGTCCTGCAGCGCTGACGCACTTCCATCCGTGATGAACATCGAAGACACGCTGTGATAGCGGTCAAGGCTGCGGAAATTCACCCGCCCCTCACGATCGCCTACCGCCAGGCCGTGCAGATGGGTGCGCTGCGCGAAGCCGTTGGTGCTCAGGCTCCAGCTCAGCATCTGGTTGAGCCGCGGGTTGGGTTCGAAGGCGTGCACGGTGCCGCTCGGCCCCACCCGGTCGGCGAAGAACAGCGTGTAGAACCCGCAGTTGGCGCCGATATCCACCACCGTCATGCCCGGCCGGATGTGGCGATCGATTTCATGGATGATCCAGTCTTCCCAGAAGCCGCCGAACAGCAGATGCGGGGTCAGGCTCCGGTCGCGTGTGTCGAGGAACATCCAGTGGTTGAAAACCGTCTTGATCAGCGCCGTGCATTCCCCCAGATAGACGCTGCGCGGCCATTCGGGGGCTTCCGTGCGCTGCCGCCTGATCTCCTCCAGCAACGCTGCGTTGGATGCGCCCATCTGCGCCAGAACCTCCTGCCGAAGATACGGCATCATCCGATCGATCCCGCGATCGATCAGCCTGTCGATCGCTCGTTTCACCGCCTGGATCATCTGTATTCCTTCGGTTGCGGGTCAGGCGCGACGGCACGAATGCGCGCCGCCTGTTTGTCGAATCGTTGTTCCCCCCCGCTGTAGCCGTTGCGTTGCC
>DATKQI010000007.1:0-2479 GCA_035532755.1 Acetobacteraceae bacterium | reverse complement strand
ACACTTCGCAGCCCCCTTGGGCGAACGGCGTGCGCGGATCGCCCATCGCCGCCATCGGACTGTGCAATATGGCGGTAACCTTCGGGTCGCTGCCATGACATGTCAGGCAGGTGCGCACGCTTGCCGCGGCAACGGCCTGCTGTGGCGCCGTGGACTGCTGTGCTTGCGCCGACGCGGGAAGAGCCCCCAGCGTCAGCGCCATCCCGAACAGCAGCTTGAACGCAAGTGTCTGCTTCATACCGGTATCTCTCGTTCATGCCTTGCGGGGTTCATAGTAGTTGCTATTCCGCAACATTTAGCCCGACCGGAGCAGAAGCGATTGCTCCGGCGAGATAATCTCGCGCTATGTGGAGAAGGGGTAGCACCAGGATTGCCGAAAATTTATAATACCAGCGGACTCGTCCGGTGGGCCGCAGCGGCGGCGCCGGGGACCGATCGGTGCGCGGCCCATGCCGTCAGGCGATGGCGCCGGATTGCAGGCGGCGTTTGCCACGCTTGATCTGCATCAATGACTGACGCGGGCGATCACGGGCCAGGATAGCCGGCGCGGCGTTGTCGGCTGATCCCACCGCGAGCAAAGGAGAACGGTCATGCATGCTGCATCGGAACCCGCCAGTACATCGGAGCAGCCAGCAGCGGCCGACGCAGCGGGTCGGACGGTGCAGCAGTTCCTGAAGGATGTCGGCCTGTTCTTCGCCGCGCCGTTCGTGACGCTGGCCTACCTGGTCCTGTTCCCCTTCATCGCGGTGGTGTTGCTGGCGCGGACCGGCCGGCAGGCGCGGCGCCGCCGGACGCTCACGGGCTGACCCCTGCGGATCATGCCTGGCAGGGCAGGTTCACCCTGGCCGGAAGCGGGCAACGCATCAGTATCCGTCATGACCGGGGCCGACCTCATGCGCATCGCGGAATTTCTTGCGGCGTGCCGCGATCCTGATGGCCAGGCCTGACCGGCCCGAAGCGCGACAGGCTTGATCTGCATCAATGACCGGCGCAGCGAGCGCGGGCAGAACGACTGCGGTGCAGAACGACCGCGGGTCGGCACGAGCAGAGCGCAGACGGTGGCCGGCTTCGCTTCTGGCGGCGGCCCGGGGGAACCAGACAAACTCACGGAGAAACAAGTGACAACGCCCAGCCTCGTGGGCGGTATGGCGCGTGGAGCATTCTCCAAAGGCGGGATTGGTTCGGCGGCGGTTGCCGTCGTGCTGGCGCTTGCCGGGATGACTGCGTCAGCATCTGCCGCTGCCATTTCCCCCAACGAGCAGCAATGCCTGGCCTGCCACGGGGTTCCCGGACTCGAAAAGCCGCTGGTCGACGGGGGAACGCTGTCGCTGCACATCGCGCCGGCCAGCTTTGCCCAGTCGGTGCACAACACCATCGGCTGCACCGCGTGCCATACCGATATAGACCGGACCACGCATCCTGCGACGGTGCGGCCCATCGCCAACAAGCGCGAATTTTCCATCGCCATGGCGCAGGTCTGCCGCAACTGTCACAGCCAGCAATTCCAGCAATGGGGGCAAAGCGTTCACGCGGCCCTGGTCCGCGACGGCAACCCCATCGCCCCGGTTTGTACCGGCTGCCATTCGCCGCACGCCGTGATGAAGGGGGCGGCGGCGATGATGGACACCGTTCCCTGCAAGACCTGCCACGGCGCCATCTTCACCGCCTACGCCTCAAGCGTGCATGGCATCATGCGAAGCCAGGGCCTGACTGCGGCGCCGCTCTGCTTCGGTTGCCACGGTGCGCATGAGGTGGCGGTGCCCTCGGCCGGGGCCGGAAGACGCGATGTCTGCCTGGGCTGCCACACGGAGGCCGTGGCGTCGCACCGTACCTGGCTGCCGAACGTCGACCTGCACTTCAGCGTGGTGGCCTGTCCCGTCTGCCACGCGCCGAAGGCGGAGCGGATGGTCGATCTCGTCCTCTACAACAGCGCCACGTTGAAAGAGACTCCGCGGCCGGTGGGCATCCCGGAGTTCGAAACGCTGAGCTCGTCCCAGACCGCAGGCAAGCCGGGCCTGGATCCGACGACGCTGCTGGCGTTGCTCAAGGCGGCTGATGGCCCGGGCGTTGCGGGCAAGACCAGCATCCGCGGCCGGTTGGAGGTGCGCACAGGGGTCCAGGACCACGAGTTGACGGACGCATCCCAGGCGATCGGCACCTGCGCGACCTGCCATCAGCAGGGCGCCAAGACGTTCCAGAGCGTGGTAGTGTCCGTCGCCGGTCCCGCCGGCATCCCGATTCACTACGACGCCACGACGGACGTCCTGCGCTCTGCCTTCACCGTCGACTCGGTCGGCGGGTTCTATGCCATCGGCGGCACCCGGGTCACGTTCCTGGACGTGCTGCTGGTGCTTGCCCTGGCGGGCGGCATCGGCGGCCCGATCGGCCATATGCTCTGGCGATGGACCTTCCGGCGAATCCTGAACCGCAAGGCGCACGAGCAATCGAAAGGCTAGGCAAGATGCACCGGATCTACCTT
>DATKQI010000006.1:0-3621 GCA_035532755.1 Acetobacteraceae bacterium | reverse complement strand
CTCGTTGGCCAGCTTGCGCACGATCGGCGTGACGTAGCCGGCGTTGCCGGCGTGTGCGCCTCCTGTCGCAGGGGCGGGAGCCGCAGCGGGTACCGGCGCCTGAGGGGTCGCTGCGATCGGGGCTTCGGCGGCGGGGGTTTCGGCGGCGCCGGGCGCGGGGCCGGCGGCGTCGGCGGGGCCGGCTTCGGCAGCACCTTCGGCTTCGGCGGGGCGGGGGGCGGGGGCGGCGGGGGCGGTGGTGAATCGACGATCGGCGCGGGCTTCGGGGCCTGCTTCGCAGGTGCCGCCTGCACCGGCTTGGGCGTGATCCGCTGCGCCGGCGTGGGCGCCGGCGCCTTCGCGTGCTGGGTGGGCTTCGGCGGGGCGACGAAATCCATCGTCACCGCTGTCGCGTCCGTCGCTTCCATCGTCCGCTGCCGGGGGATCACCACAAGCAGAGCGAGAAAGATCGCCACGTGCAGGATGGCGGAGACGGCAGCGCCGCGGCGCAGTTCGGGAGTCATCGGGTGTCGTCGCCCGCCGGTGTCAGGGTTTGCCCGGCGTGGGCAGCGGCTGGTCGGCCAGCAGCGCCACCTTGGTGAAGCCGCCCGTGGTGATGGTGCCCATCACCTGCATGATCCGCCCGTATGTGATCGACTGGTCGCCGCGCACGAAGATCCGCCGCTTCGGGTTGTTCTGCGCGATCGCCTGCAATTTCGGCACGAGCTGGCCGAGCGGCACCTGCGTGTTCTGCAGGAAAACCTTGCCCGCTGCGTTGATCGACACGGAGATCGGCGTGGCATCCGAATTCACCGGATTGGCCGTCGTTTTCGGCAGATCGACGTTCACGCCCGAGGTCATCAACGGCGCCGTGACCATGAAGATGATCAGCAGCACCAGCATCACATCGACCATCGGCGTGATGTTGATCTCGGCGAGCGGCCGGTAGCGGCCGCGCCCGTTGGGCTTGCCGTTCAGTCCGACGGCCATGGCTCAGGTCCGCTCTTCGGTCTGGCGCGAGAGGATCGCGCTGAACTCGCTGCCGAAACCCTCCATCCGCGCGGCGAAGCGCCCCAGATGGGTGCTGAGCATGTTGTAGGCCAGCACCGCCGGGATCGCCGCCACCAGACCGACAGCGGTGGCGAACAGCGCCTCGGCGATGCCGGGCGCGACCACGGCGAGATTGGTGTTGTGCATCGCCGCGATGGCCGAAAACGAGTGCATGATGCCCCACACCGTGCCGAACAGCCCAATGAAGGTGGCCGTGGCGCCGACGGAGGCGAGGAAGATCATCCACCGCTCCATCCGCTCCATCTCGCGCGAGATGGTCACGTTCATCGCCCGGTCCACCCGCTCCTTCACCCCCGTATGGCTGATGTCGGCCCCGGCGATGCGGGCGGTGCGCCGCCACTCGCCCATCGCCGCGCCGAACACGGCCGCGACCGGGTGCACGGGCTTGATGCCTTCCTGCTCGTACAGCTCATCCAGGCTGCCGCCGGACCAGAAACGGTCCTCGAAGGCATCCGCATCGCGGTTCGCGCGGCGCAGCGTCGTCACCTTCTCGAACACGATCGCCCAGACCCACACACTCGCCACCAGCAGGCCGAGTATGACGATCTTCACCACGATGTCGGCCTGCACGAACAGGCTCCACAGCGAGAGATTGCTGCCGAGCGACCCGAGAGCCACGGCATTGACCGCCTGATTCACCATCCAACTCCCTGTCCGTGGCCGCTGCAAGCAGCCGCCGAAGCCATCAAACCCAGCGCCGCCCGCCACCGTTCCGGCATGCGGGCCGGCTTGCCATCCGCAAGGCGCGTGCACACCAGCTGCACATCAAGCTCCACCAGCGGCACCCCGGCGCGGGAGACGACCTGCCGCAGATCGACCGACGCGCCGCCGACCGCCAGCGGCATGGTCGTCACGACCAGCGCCTCGTCCAGCCGTGCCGGGCGCTGATAGTCCAGTTTGATGCGCCGCACCACGAGCATCCGGTTGAATTGATCCACCATCTCCGCATGTGGCACCCCCAGATCGCGCAGGGCCTCGGTGCGGGCGCGCTCGGCAAAGCGCAGATAGCTTGCATGATAGACGATGCCGCCGGCATCGGTGTCCTCGTAGTACGCCCGCATGGCAAAACGGTGGCAGCCCCCCGCCAGGCTCATCCCGCCCATCACGTTTCGTCCGGCAGCAGGTCAAGGAGACTGGGGGTTTGGCTCGGGGGGGCAAGACCGAGATGCCTCCAGCCGCTTTCGCCCAACATGCGGCCGCGGCTGGTGCGCAGCACCAGGCCCTCCTGGATCAGGAATGGCTCGATCACGTCTTCCAGCGTATCCCGCGCCTCGGCCAGGGCGGCGGCGAGGGTTTCCACGCCGACCGGGCCGCCGGCATGGTGTTCGGCGATGCGCCGGAGGTAGCGCCGGTCCATCGCATCGAGCCCCAGCCGATCGACTTCGAGGCGGGTGAGCGCGGCATCCGCCAGCATCCGGTCAGCCGCGCCGGAGCCTTTCACGGCGGCGATATCGCGCACCCGGCGCAGCAGGCGGCCGGCAATTCGCGGGGTGCCGCGGGAGCGGCGGGCGATCTCGGTCGCGCCGTCGTCGGTGAGGTCGAAGCCCAGTTTCCCGGCCCCGCGGCGGACGATCAGCTCAAGCTCCGCCGGGGTGTAGAACACCAGCCGCAGCGGGATGCCGAACCGGTCCCGCAGCGGGGTGGCCAGCAGCCCGGCGCGGGTGGTGGCGCCAACAAGGGTGAAGGGCGGCAGGTCTATGCGCACGGTGCGCGCGGCCGGCCCCTCGCCGATGATCAGATCCAGCTGGAAATCCTCCATCGCCGGATAGAGAATCTCCTCGATCGCGGGTTGCAGGCGATGAATCTCGTCGATGAACAATACGTCATGCGGCTGAAGGTTGGTCAGGATCGCGGCCAGATCCCCCGCCCGCTGGATCACCGGGCCGGAGGTGGCACGGAAGCCGACGCCAAGCTCGCGGGAGATGATCTGCGCAAGCGTCGTCTTGCCAAGGCCAGGCGGGCCATGAAGCAGCACATGATCAAGGGCTTCACCACGAGATTTCGCTGCCTGGATGAAGATGGACAGGTTCTCGCGGCTGGATTTCTGGCCGATGAACTCGGCGAGGTTCTGCGGGCGAAGGCTCGATTCGGCGGCATCCTCCGCTGTGCGGGCGGCGGAGACGGCGCGGTTCTCGCTCATCGCCCAAGCTCCCTCAGCCCGGCACGGATCACTGCATCAAGGTTTGCCTCCACGCCAAGCTGCTCGACGATTCGCCCGATCGCCACGGCCGCCTCCGACCGGCGGTAGCCGAGATTGACGAGGGCGGAGACGGCATCGCTTTCCAGGCCACCCGCCGGCATCGAAGGGGCTGCGATTCCTGGCCCGGCCGGCATGGCCCCCGCTTTTTCGCGCAGTTCCGAGAGGATGCGCACGGCGAGCTTCGGGCCTACGCCCGGCGCGCGGGTCAGCCCGGCACGGTCCTGCGTGGCGATCACGCCGATCAGGTCGCGTGGGGACAGGGCCGAGAGGATCGCCAGCGCCACCTTCGCGCCCACTCCCTGCACCGTCGTCAGCAGTCGGAACCAGTCGCGCTCCGCCGAATCCGCGAAGCCGAACAGCGTGATGGCGTC
>DATKQI010000005.1:0-29672 GCA_035532755.1 Acetobacteraceae bacterium | reverse complement strand
CGGCGTGGTGAGGATCAGCACGCCGTCGGGCTTCAGCGCGGCGCGCAGGTCCCGCACGAAGGCGGGGGGGGATTTCACGTGCTCGATCACTTCCGATCCCATGATCACGTCGCAGCTTTGCGCCGCCACCATGCCGGGGGTGAAATAGTCGAGCGTGACGGGCACGCCGAGCAGGCGGGCGCCGAGTTCGGAGATGCCGGCGGGATCGATCCCCCGACCCTGCCAGGCGCGCGCGCGGAGGGCGAAATCGAGCCCGAAGCCGAAGCCGCAGCCCACTTCCAGATAGATGCTGCCGGGCGGGCGGGCGATGCGGGTGAGCGGGGCGGTGATCAGGCCGACGCCCGCGCCCTGCTGCAGATAGAACTCCTGCCGCCCGCTCTCCAGCATCACCGGGTCGGCATAGTCGGGCGGGGACTGGTTGTCGTAGAAGCAGCAGGTGCAGGCGGGGCAGCGCAGGATGCGCATGCTGCGCGCCGGATGGTCCGGCGTCTGCCAGTTCACCCGCCCGAGCACGGGCTTGCCCACCTCCGCGCCGCAGTTGGGGCAGGCCATGGCGAAGGTCTCGGGCGCCGCATCCGCCGCCGGCCAGGAGACTGTCGGAAGCTGCACCATGGAATCACCTCGCCTGCCATCGGGGGATCGCGCGATCCCGCCATGCGTTCGGGTGGTAGAGCACGCAGCCGGAAAGGGGAAGATCAGTTGCCCGGCGGAAGGGCGGCGCGCAACGCGGCGAGCGACTCGCGGGCGGTGCCGTCGGCGGCGAAGTTCGCGGGGTCGAGCCAGGCGAGGAGGGCGTCGCGGCAACGCGGCCATTCGGCGCCGAGGATGCTGAACATCGCCGTATCCCGCACATGGCCCTTCACCACCATGTGCGACCGCAGAATGCCCTCGGCGGTGAAGCCCAGGCGTTCGGCGGCGCGGCGGGAGGGCGCGTTGCGCGAATCGCATTTCCACACCAGCCGGCGATAGCCGAGATCGTCTGCGGCGAGGCGGAGCAGCAGGAACATCGCCTCGGTGGAGGCGCGGGTGCGCTGCATCGCGGGGCCGAACCAGATGCTGCCCAGTTCGATCGCGGCATTGCGCGGCTGCATGTCCATCAGCGTGAGCCAGCCGGAGGCCACGCCGGTGGCGACCGGGCGCACCGCCCAGGCCATCGGGTCGTGCTGGGCGGCGGCCTCGGCGACGTGGCGGGTGAGCGCCGCCTCGCTGTCGAACGGGCCGTAGCCCATCCAGGTCCAGCTCGCCTCCGCATCCTGGGCGGCGCGCCAGAGTTCGGGCGCGTGGCGGCGGTGCAACGGCTCCAGCACCACGTAACGGCCGGTGAGGGAAACCCGCGCCGGCAGCGGCCGGGGCGTGGGATCGACCGGCGGGCCGCGCAGCGCGCTCCCCGGCGCATCGGCCATCAGGCAACATCCTCCCGCCGGTCCCGCACCTTTACATAAGCAAGCTGCGCATGCTCGGTGCAATAGGGTTTGCCGGCCGTGGCGGTGGCATCGCAGAAGCGGAAGCTGCGCGTTCCGGGCTCGCCGATCGGCCAGCAGCAGGCCATCGTGCGGCCGGAGGGCCGGGCCACGGCGACAGGTCGCGGAGCCGGTGCGGGAGCGGCCGGGCGTTCGGCGGCCGACGGCGGCCGCACGGCCTGGACCACGACCGGGCGGGCGGGCGACAACGGCGGCAGCGTCGGGCCGGTCACCCGGCGCGGGGCCGGCGGGCGGGCGGGCGCGGTTCCGGGCGGGCGATGGATCGGCGAGGGGCGTGCGGGCAGCGCCAGACGATGCGCCTTGCCCACCACCGCGTTCTTCGATACGCCCAGCCGCCGGCCGATCTCGGCAGTGGAATGCCCCTCCGTCCAGAACCCGCGCAACTGGAGGATGATCTCGTCGCTCCACTCCATCTCGTGGTCTCCTGCCGTCTTCAACCACAAGATACAGTATAGAGGACGGGAGCCACGCTCAACAGCGACAGCGCCCGACGGGCATAAAAGTTGTGGACAACCTGCCCCGATCGCAGGAGCGACTACTGGCTGGCCCAGACGATGCGGTGCAGCCAGGCGATCTCCTCCAGCGCGAAGCCGTGGTCCGGATGGGCCGGGTTGAGGGAGCGCAGCTCGATCCGCCGCGCGGAGCGGCGGGCGAGTTGCTTGGCCATCACCGCGCCCGCCATGGTGCGGGCCACCACCCGGTCGCCACGGCGGATCGGCGCGACCGGGGAGACGATGACGATATCGCCGTCCCGGTACACCGGGTCCATCGAATCGCCGCTGATCTCGATCGCGTAGGCGTTCGGGTCCCCCACCTCGGGCAGGCTCACCTCGTCCCACCCGCCGCCCACCGGATAGCCGCCGTCGTCGAAATATCCATCCGCTCCGGCCTGGGCGAAGCCGATCAGCGGAATGCGGCGGGCGGTGCTGCGCTGGTTCGGCAGGGTGCGGGCGCCGAGCACGAGCGCGCTGAACGCCTCCAGGCTGGCGCCCGTCGCGTCCAGCACCTTGGCGATGCTTTCGGTGCCGGGCCAGCGCGGGCGGCCGTCGGGCGTGATGCGCTTCGATGGGTTGAACGTGGTCGCGTCCAGCCCCGCCCGCCGCGCCAGCGCCGAGGCCGACAGGCCGTTCTCCGCTGCCAGCGTGTCCAGCGCACGCCAGATGTCCTCATGCCGCATCATGCGCGATCTGCCGAAAAAACAGGACGATTCGGGCCGCGACTCGCGGCCCGGGCGGAGTTTGATAGGAACATCGGCGGAAGAATAGGAAAAAATGTCTTAACGCGCTTGAGACGGACCACAACCTGTGGTTATGTTCTTGTTATGTTCCGTATCGAGGACCGTCCAATGCAAACTGCCCCGTCCCGTTCCCTTCGCCACATGCCTCCTGCCGCGCCCGCGCCCATCCGGCGCGCGCGACCCTTCCGTGATGCCGAGGAGGCATGGTTCTGGACCATGGCGGCCCTCGTCGCCCGCCGGGAAGGCGCGCGCGGCGTGGCGCGTGCAGGCCTGGCGATCCGGCCGTGCGAGCCGGATGATGTGGTGAAGTGCCTGGACACGCTGTACCGCCGCCGCCGGATCGACCTCGCGCACGCCCGCATCCTGCGCATCTGGGGTGAACGCCAGATAGCCCCGAACCCGGCCCACAGGAGCGAAAAATGCGACTGGCGGTTCTGGCGGGAGGCGATGGATTGTCTGGAATGGCCGCTGCGGATGAGGGGCATCGTCGGGTGAAGTGCGCTGCATGAATAGGAATATAATCCAAAAATCCTTTCCCCCAGCGCTTTCTTCCGAAGGATCGCCCGCCATGGCGTTCACCATCCGCAACCTCTCCGTGCTCGCCTATGCGAACGGCTTCACGTTCTGGCACTACAAGGCCGGGGCGGAGACGCTGGACACGGTGAACCGCCCCGGCTTCTTTGCCGATGCGGCCGACATGCTGGCGGCGGGCGACATGGTGATGGTCTCGGCCGCGGATGGCGGGCGGCTGTCCTGCATCGCCGGCCCGGCTGGGCAGCCGGCCCTGGCCGCGCTTGGCTGATGCGCAGGTCAGCCCACCTCGCCAGCCGGCCGCTTCAGCACCTCCCGCGCATGACGGTCGCGGCCCGCATCGGTCAACCCGAATCGGCCGTCGGCGCGGGCCTCCGCGAGCCCCATGCCCGCGAGGCGCAGCAGGCACGGCCCATCCTTCAGCCCGGCCGGCCGGCCCAGCGCCCCGCTCTGCACCAGCCGGTGCAGGGCCGAGCGGCAGCAGGTCTCCAGATAGGGTTCGTTCCACATGCCCTTACGATGTGGCCCAACCTGTGCAGCCACGCAACCGGCGCCCTCTTTCCTTCCCCGCCGCAATGCGGCAGGAACCGGCGGATGTTTCCCCGCCTTGCCCGGACCATGATGCCGCTGCTGCGCACGCTCGACCCCGAGACGGCGCACAGGCTGGCGCTGGCCGCGCTGCGCGCCGGGCTGGCCGGGCGGCAGGATGGGGCCGATGATCCGGCGCTGGCCGTCCAGGTGCTGGGGTTGCGATTCCCGAACCCGATCGGGCTGGCCGCCGGGTTCGACAAGGACGCGGCCGCGGTGGCGCCGCTGATGCGCCTCGGCTTCGGCTTCGTGGAAGCCGGCACGGTGACGCCGCTGCCGCAGCCGGGCAATCCGCGCCCGCGCCTGTTCCGCCTGGCCGAGGACGGCGCGGTGATCAACCGGATGGGATTCAACAACCGCGGGCTTGCCGCCTATGCCGCGCGCCTGAAGCGCCTTTCCGCCCGCCCGGTGCCGCTGGGGGCGAACATCGGCGTGAACAAGACCGGCGCGGACCCTGAACGCGACTACCCCGCGCTCGCCGCCGCCCTCGCCCCGCTGGCCGACTACATCGTCGTCAACGTCTCCTCGCCCAACACGCCGGGGCTGCGCGATCTGCAAGGGGAGGCGCGGCTGTCCGCGATCCTCGCCGCGATCCGCACTACCGTTCCCGCGCATCCGCCGCTGCTGGTGAAGATCGCGCCGGACCTGTCGGACGACGGGCTCGCGGCGGTGGTGGAGGTGTGCGTGGCGCAGGGGGCGCAAGGGCTGATCGTCTCCAACACCACGCTTGCCCGCCCGCCCGGGCTGCGCGGCGCGGCGGCGGGCGAGGCCGGCGGGCTGTCCGGCGCGCCACTGTTCGCCCGCTCGACCCGCATGCTCGCCCGCGCATGGCTGCAGGCGCATGGCCGGCTTACGCTGATCGGTGTGGGCGGGATTGCAACCGGCGCGGATGCGCTGGCCAAGATCCGCGCCGGGGCGGCGCTGGTGCAGGTCTATACCGCCTTCGCCTACGCCGGCCCGGCGCTGCTGCCGCGGCTGAAGGCGGAGCTTCTGGCTGCCCTGCGCGCGCAGGGTTTCGCCCGCGTCGCCGAGGCCGTGGGCGTCGATGCACACAACCTGGCCGAGGCCGCATGATCGAACATCTGCGCGGCCTGGCCGCGATCGCCGATCGGTACGACGGGTTCATCCTGGACCTGTGGGGCGTGATCCATGACGGCGTGGCCCCGTATCCGGGCGCGATCGACTGCCTGGCCCGGCTGCGCGGGGCCGGCAAGCGGGCCGTGCTGCTCTCCAACGCCCCGCGCCGGGCCCATGTGGCGCAGGCCGGGCTGCGCGCGATGGGCATTGCCGATGATCTCTATGCCGCCTGCATGACCAGTGGCGAAGCCACGCACCTCGCGCTGCGCACCCGCGCCGATCCGTGGTTCGCCGCACTCGGCCCGCGCGTGTTCCACCTGGGGCCGGAGCGGGACCGGTCGGTGCTGGAGGATCTGCCGCTGATGCTGGCGGACGGGCCCGCCGATGCGGATTTCGTGCTGAACACCGGGCCGGACGATACCGCGAACCCGTCCGACCCCGCCGCGTTCGACGCGGTGCTGGAAGATTGCCGCGCCGCCAGCCTGCCGATGCTGTGCGCGAACCCTGACCTGATCGTGCTGCGCAGTGGCGTGCGCACCGTCTGTGCGGGCACGCTGGCGCTGCGCTACCGGCAGATGGGCGGGGTAGTGCGCATGCTGGGCAAGCCCGATCCGGCGATCTATGCCCCGGTGCTCGGCCTGCTGGGCGTGCCGCGCGCGCGGGTGCTGGCGGTGGGCGATGCGCTGCATACCGACGTGGCCGGCGCGGCTGCCGCCGGCATCGACGCATGCTGGGTGCTGGGCGGCATCCACGGCCTGACCGACCGCCATCCGGATGCGGAGGCCGAGGCGCGGGCGGAAGGCCTGATCCCGGTCGCCACCATTCCCGGCTTCGTCTGGGGCGACGCTACGGCGCGCGATAGCGGCCTGGTATCAGGCGGTTCGCGACGAGGGTGAGGGCGAGCGTGGTCGCCGTGAGGATGAAAGCCAGCGCGGCGGCGAACGGCCAGTTGTTGTTGGTCGCGAATTCCACATAGACCTGCGGAGCCATCATGTGGAAGCGCGGCCCGCCGAGCAGGACGGGCGTGGCATAGGCGTTCATGCTCATGATGAAGGACAGGATCGTCGCGATCAGCATGCCCGGCAGCGACAGTGGCCAGACGATCCGCCAGAAGGCGCGGCCGGGTGCGGCCCCCAGGCCGCGCGCGGCTTCCTCCAGCGCCGGGTCGATCTTCTCGAACACCGCCTGCAGCATCAGCACCATGTAGGGCATGTTGAACGAGAGGATGCCGATCATCACGGCGGTGGATGTGTACATCAGGTCCAGGCCGTGCCCCGGCGCGATGGCGGCGACCGCCAGATCGAGCATGCCGCCATGGGCGAACAGGATCATCCATCCCACGGCGCGCACGGTGCCGCCCATGAACAGCGGCAGGATGACCAGCAGGACCATCGTGGATTTGTAGCGGCTTTGCGTGCGCGCCAGGCGATAGGCGATGGGAATGCCGAGCAGCAGGCACAGCGCTGTGGCGGAAACAGCGACGAACACCGTGGTTCGCATCACGTCGAGATAGTACGGCTCCGTCACGAAGCGCAGGTAGTTCGCCCCGGTGAACGCCGCGATCATCATCTTCGTCGGGTCGAAGCGATCGAGGCTGAAGCGCGCCAGCAGGACGAGCGGGGCGCACATCATCACCAGCACGACCATGGTGGCCGGGCCGAGGAAGAACGCGGCCGATGCGGCCGGCTTGCGCACCGGCCGCATGGCAGCGCGAGGTTCCGCCACCGCGCTCATCGAAAGGCCGCGAACCTCCTCGCGCCTACGCCTTCTGGATCGTCTGCTGCCACCAGTCGTTGAAGCCGGCGGTGATCTTGGCATCGAACGCATAGTCCGGCGGGATGAGCTTCGGCTTCGGGTTCGGCAGGGCAAGCTGCTGCGCGACCTTCCCGGTGAGTTTCGCGTTCGTCACCGTGGGCAGGTAGCCCATGTGCTTCGCGAAGCCTTCCTGCGCCCGCGGGTCCAGCGCCGCGTTCAGGTAGGCGTAGGCTGCTTCCTTGTCGGGCGCGTTCTTCGGCACCACGAAGCCGGAAATGTAGATCACGCTGCCTTCCTTCGGGAAGGACGCCTGCACCGGAATGTTGGCGTTCTGCCACATCACCACGCGCGCGAACCACATCACGCCGGCCTGCAACTCGCCGGATTTGAAGGCGGTGCCGACGGTATCCGTCTCCGGATACAGGCGTAGCCCGTTGCCGTTCAGCTTGATCAGCAGCGCCTTGGCCTTGGCCAGATCGTCCACGTTGCCGCTGGCGAACAGCGAGGCCGCCATCATCACGTAGAGATTGTTGCCGTTCGGGAAGCCGACCTTGCCCTTGAAGCGCGGCGCCAGCAGATCGCCGAAGGTCAGCGGCGGGGCGCTGACCGTCTTCGGATTGTAGATCAGTATCTGCGGGCTCCAGATATGCGGAACGAGAAAGTCCGAGCGCATATTGGGATCGACATGGGCGAGATTCGGGATCTTCTTCTCGTCCAGCGTCTCCAGCAGCCCCATGTTGTGCATCCGCCAGGCATACGGCGCCTCGGCGCAGGCGATGTCCATCGAGCCGTGCGGCAGCATGCGCTGGGCGATCACCTTCGCCATGCGCGGCGGCTCGTCACCGACATCCTGGATCACCTTGATCCCTTGCGGGATCACCAGCGGCACTTCGATATTCTCGTGCAGCAAACGCGCATAATCCCCGCCCCAGGTGCCGATGACCACGCGCTTGCCGGCCGCGTGCGCCCGCGCACTCAGCACCGCCGGCAGCGCGAGCCCGGCAGCCCCCGCGAGCGCACCGCGGCGGGAGATGCGGAAACCCGGTTTCCTGTCCTGATCGTCATGCATTGTTCGTCACTCCGTTTTCCCAGATGGTTGCCTCGGCCTGTGCCCCGCTCTGCGGCGGGAGGGGCCGGTCGTCGTTGTCGAACAGTTTTTCTCCGGCCAGTGGCCATGCCACGGATACCGGATCGCCCACGGCGAAACGCCGCGTCGCCCCCCCTTCCAGGGTCGGCCCGCGCACCACCAGATCGGTTTCTTCCCCGAGCCGGACGACATGCTCCACGGTGGCGCCGAGATAGGTGGAGAGCGTGATGCGCCCACGGATGCCGCTGCCATCGGCGGCCGCCAGGATGATCCGCTCCGGCCGCACGGCGAGGCGGCAGGGCCCCGCCCCCGCGTAGCGGCCGACGAGGCGGAGGGCGGTGCCGTCTGCCAGCGTCAGCAACGATCCGTCGCTCAGCGTGCCCGCGACCACGTTGCTATGGCCGATGAATGTCGCGACGAACGGCGTTGCCGGCCGTTCGTACAGATCCTCCTGCGTGCCGATCTGCTCGACCTTGCCCTCCCGCATGACCACCAACCGGTCGGCCATCGCCATTGCCTCGGCCTGGTCATGCGTGACCATCACCGTGGTCAGCGCATTGTCCCGCTGCAGGATGCGGATTTCGCGCGCCACCTCCTGGCGCAGCGCCGCATCGAGATTCGACAGCGGCTCGTCCAGCAGCAGCAGCTTCGGGTGGATGGCGAGCGCGCGGGCAAGGGCCACGCGCTGTTGCTGCCCGCCCGAAAGATGCCGCGGCAGCCGTTCGGCGAACGGTTCGAGCTTCACAAGGCGCAGCATCTCTGCCACGCGCTCGGCGATGCGGCTGCGCGACATCCTGCGCATCTGCAAGCCGAAGGCGACGTTGGCCGCCACGCTCATATGTGGGAACAGCGCATAGCTCTGGAACACCATGCCCATGCCGCGCAGATGCGGCGGCTGGCCGCCGATGCTCTGGCCGTCGAGCACGATGGCCCCGCCATTCGCCTCCACGAATCCCGCGATCATCCGCAGCGTGGTGGTCTTGCCGCAGCCCGACGGGCCGAGCAGCACGATCATCTCGCCCCGCCGCACCGAGAGGCTGACATCCTGGACCGCATGCGTGGCGCCGAACTGCTTGGACAGCCCGTCGAGGCGCAGATAGCCGGCCTCCGCGCCGCTCATCGCACGATCCCGCCAAGCCGGACGTAGCGATCGAGCAGCGTGAGCGCGACGCCGATGACCAGCATCTGCAGCACCGCCATCGCCGAGATCAGCGGGTCGATATGGTATTTCAGGTATTCCAGCACGGCGATGGGCAGCGTGGTCATCCCCGGCCCGACCAGGAACAGCGTCATCTCCAGCTCGCCGAACGAGATGATGAACGCGAACAGCGTGGCCGCCAGGATGCCCTGGCGCATCGACGGCAGGGTGATGCGCCACAGCACGACCAGCGGCCGCGCGCCCAGGCTGGCCGCCGCCTCCTCCGCCGCTTCGTCCTGGTTGACGAGGCTTGCCACGCACAGGCGCACCACCCACGGGATGGTGATCAGCAGATGTGCGCCGGCCAGCACGACGAACGATCCGGCGAGTGCCGCGCCCGTCCGTTCCTCCACCGCCACGGCAAGCACGTAGATTGCGAGCCCGAGCGCGATGCCCGGCACGGTGAGCGGCGCGAGCAGCAGGGTGCTGACCACCCCGCGCCCGCGGAAGCGCCGCCGCGCGATCGCGATGCCGGCCGGCACGCCGATGAGCAGGCTAAGGCTGACGGCGATGGCCGCCACCTCCAGGCTCGTGATCAGCGCGCCGCCGAAATGCGGGATCGCCGCCAGATACCAGTGCAGCGTGTAGCCGCGCGGCGGAAAGATGATCAGTTTTTCGTCGAAGAAGCTGAGATAGAGCGTGAGAACGAGGGGCAGGAAGATCATCACCACGCCGGCCAGCACCAGAACGCCCACAAGGGCGCGGCCGACGGAGGCAGCGCCCCACCCGGCATGCTCCCGGCGCAGTGTCAGCGCGTCGCTCAGAGTGATGCCTCCTTGCCTCGCGGAATGCTCCGAGCCACGCCCCGCGCTGTCAAGGCCACGGGGTTGCGCGGCCCGCCGGCCACCTCTCTCATGCCGCCACCCGCGCGGCCAGGGCAGGCCGGGTGCGCAGCGCCTCGCGGATGATCGCCTCGACGCGTGCGCGCTCGGCGCCGGCGAGCTTCTGGCGCGGGGCGCGCACCGTCTCCGTGCCCACTCCCGCCATCGCCTCGGCCAGCTTGATGTTCTGCACCAGGCGCGGGCTGACATCGAGTTCGAGCAGCGGGGCGAACCAGCGGTAGATCGCCAGCGCCTCCGCCAGCCGGCCGGCGCGCGCGAGGCGCCACACCGCCACCGTCTCCGCCGGGAAGGCATCAACCAGGCCAGCCACCCAGCCATCCGCGCCCATCAGGCAGCTTTCAAGCGCGAGATTGTCCACCCCGGTGAAGATGCGCAGCCGATCCCCGAGTGCTATACGAATGCTCGTGATGCGACGTACATCGTCCGAACTTTCCTTGACCGCCACGATGCCGGGCAGGTCGGCGAGGCGCCGCAGCATTTCCACCGTGATGTCGATCCGGTAAGAGACGGGGTTGTTATATATCATCAACGGCAACGCGGTCGCCTGCGCCGCCGCGGTGAACCAGGCCAGCGTCTCCTCGGCAGCAGCGTGGTACATCATCGGCGGCAACAGCATCACGCCGTCCACGCCCTGGGCTTCCGCCCGGCGCAGCAGGCCGAGCATACGCGCCGTCGAGCCCTCGGCGATGGTGAGCAGAACCGGAACCCGCCCGCCGCTCGCGGCGCGGGCGATGCGCGCCAGTTCCAGCTTTTCCTCCATGGTGAGCGTGCTGCCCTCGCCGAGCGAGCCGGAAACGATCAGACCGTTGCATCCGCGATCGAGCAGCCAGGCGAAATGCCGCTCGCAGGCGGCGGCGTCCAGCGCTCCCGTGTCGGTGAACTTGGTGGTAGCGGCGGGAAAGATGCCCGCCCAGTCCGCATGTTTCGTCATGGTACGCTTGCCTTTGTCCAGATCACGGTCGAGATCGCGGTGCCTTCAGGTGCCATAGCCGAAGGGGTCATCCACCGATTGGCAGGGCCGGGTGAACCAGTGCGCGCCGTCCTCCGCGAGGTAGATGATGTCCTCCAGCCGCACGCCGAATTCGCCATAGATGCAGATCATCGGTTCATCGGAGAAGCACATGCCGGCGACGAGCGGGGTGCGGTTGCCGCGCACCATGAACGCTTCCTCGTGCACATCCATGCCGATGCCGTGGCCGGTGCGGTGCGGCAGGCCGGGCACCTTGTAGCCCGGGCCGAACCCGGCCGCCTCAATCACGCCACGGGCGGCGGCGTCCACCGCCTCGCACGGCGCGCCGATGATGGCGGCCTCGAAGGCGGCAAGCTGCGCGCGCTGCTCGAGATTCCAGATCTCGCGCTGCCGTGGCGAGGGGTCGCCGAAGACGAAGGTTCGGGTGATGTCGGAGCGGTAGCCCTGCACGAAGGCGCCAATATCGATCAGCACCATGTCGCCCACACGCAGCGTCTGCGGATCGGGCACGCCATGCGGATAGGCAGTGGCCTCGCCGAACTGCACGGCACCGCTCGGCGCCGACGCGCCGAGCTTCAGATGCGCCTGGTCGAGGAAGGCCTTCACCTCGGTCGTCGTCACGCCTTCGTGCAGGCAGCGCGCGGCCGCCCTGTGCACTTCCATCGAGATGTCCATCGCCCGCTGCATCAGCGCGATCTCGGCTGTCGACTTCACCTGCCGGCAGGCGGCGGTGATGGTGCGGCCATTGACGATGCGGAATCTATTGCCGGAGCGGTTCAGCCCATCGACAGTGAAGAAGGGCGTAGCCGGATCGACCGCGATGACGCCATGGTCGTAGCCCATGCTGCGCACCGTCTCCACTGCCAGTGCTGTGGGGTCTTCATGTTCCTCCCACACGCGCACATCATCACCGAAGCGCATGTATTCGCGCGTCTTCGGCTCCTCGAAGGCGGGGCTGAGATAGGCGATCTCACCGTCTGCCGGGATGATCGCGCCATGCAGCCGCTCGGTCAGCCGCAGCTGGATGCCGGTGAAATAGTGCAGGCTGGTCGAGGTATCGAGATAGAGCGCCTGGATGCCCTGCTCGCGCATCAAACGCTGCGCCTTCTCGATGCGCCGGCGGTGCTCGGCAACCGGAATCGGTTGCACCCCGTCCAGCATCGGCGCCATGCGCGCCAGCTCTGCCACGAAGCTCGACCCACCAACCCCGACCGTCATCCCCGCCCCCGTCCTGGCACCCGCTGAACTGGATATTGTATCCAAAATCACCGGCAGTCTATACCACGGCCATGGAAGATCACTCCGGCGGCGGCACCGTGCCGCGCACCACAGTGGCGATGCGCGTTGCAGACATGCTGCGCGAGCGCATCCTCTCCGCCGCCCTGCCGGAGGGCGCACAGCTGCGCCAGGAGGTTCTCGCCGCCGAACTCGGCGTCAGCCGCATCCCGTTGCGGGAGGCGTTCCGGCGCCTGGAGGCGGAGGGGCTGCTGACCATCATTCCCCATCGCGGCGCGGTCGTTTCCGCGCCATCGCTGGAGGAGATCTCGGAACTCTTCGATCTGCGCGCGATGCTGGAACCCGATCTCGTGCTCTATGCCATCCCCCGCATCTCGGCGGCGGAGTTGGCGGCGGCAGGGCGCATCCTCGCCGACTACCGCGCCGCCCTCGCGCGTTGCGATGTCGGTGCTTGGGGCACGCTGAACACGCAGTTCCATCTCGCGCTCTACCAGCCTTCGGGGCGGGTGCGGTCGCTGACGCTGGTGCAGGGGCTGCTCGATCAGACCGACCGCTACACGCGCATGCAGCTGCTGCTCACCGGCGGCAAGGGCCAGGCGCGGGCGCAACGCGAGCACGAGGCGCTGCTGGCCGCCTGCCGCGCCCGCAACGCCCCGCGCGCCGCGGCATTGCTGGAGGCGCATGTGCGCAACGCCGGAAGCAGCCTGCTCGCCTTTCTCGGCACCGCGCGCGGCGGCAGCGCGTAGCCTGCGCCAATCCACCCTCGCGCTGTTGGCAAGGCTCTTCAGGCTCCCGTTCGCTTCGCCCCCATAAAGGGCGTTTTGCGGCGCAAAACGGGCGGGCGCTACAACGTGTTTTTGACGAAACGGCCATCGACCATGATCGCCGGTATCCGTGCGCCTTCGTTCTGGAAGACCGCGAGGTCCGCGTAGGGATCGCCGTCCACCACCAGCAGGTCCGCATGCGCGCCGGGCACCAGCTCGCCCAGCCTGCCGCTGCGGCGGACGATCTCCGCATTCACGAGCGTTGCGGACCGGATGATCTCCTGCGGCGACATCACCGCCGCGCGGATGGTGAACTCGTTGCAATGGTCGTTCTGCAACTGCCCCAGCAGGTCGCTGCCGAAGCCGATCTTCACCCCCGCCGCGCGGCACAGGTCGAGCGAGCGCAACCCCGCCTCCAGCACGATCTCGTTCTTCGCGAGGCTGTAGCCGGACAATCCGAAATCCGGCCCGCGCCGCTTCAGCGCGTCGTAGGCGACGAGGGTGGGCACCAGATACGCGCCGCGCTCGGCCATCAGCTGCGCCGTCGGCCGGTCGATCAGGTTGCCGTGCTCGATCGTGCGCACGCCGCCGCGCACCGCCCGCTCGATCGCTTTCGCGCTGTAGGCGTGGGCGCAGACATAGGTGCCCCAGCGCTCGGCCTCCTCCACGGCCGCCTCGATCTCGTCCATCCGGTATTGCAGGCTCTCCAGCGGGTCCGACTGCGAAGCGACGCCGCCGGAAACCATGATCTTGATCTGGTCCGCCCCTTTGCGCAGCTCGTCCCGCACCGCCTTGATCATGTCCGGCACGCCGTCCGCCACGCGGGCGGTGTAGCCGAGGCCGGAGCAGCAGGCGCAGAACATCCGTGTTTGCGTGCGTGCGCGATGGTCGGCATGGCCGCCGGTCTGGCTGATCGGCATGCCGGAGATGAACAGCCGCGGGCCGACCAGGCTGCCTTCCTCCACCGCCTGCTTGATGCCGAAATCCGCCCCGCCGGTGTCGCGCAGCGTAGTGAAGCCGCGCATCAGCATCGCCCGCATCGCGACCGCCCCGCGCGCGGTGAGCAGGGTGAGCGGCACATCGGACAGCAGGCGGATGTTCACCTCGGTGAGCACGATATGGATGTGCGCATCGATCAGGCCGGGCATCAGCGTCCGCCCGCGCAGATCGATCCGCGTGGCGCCGGACGCGGCGATCGGCGTATCCGACACCGCCTTGACCACGCCGCCCTCGACCAGAACCTCGATCCCGTCCAGCAGCTCATCCTGCCGCGGATCGAGGAAGCGGCCGCCGGAGAACAGAAAGGATGGCATCGCGGCCTCCGCTACAGGATGGTCTGGCTTTTCAGATCCTTGGGCGCCCGGGTGAGAACTTCCGGGGCGGTGCCGACCACGACCGTATCGTCGTGGCGGAAGCCGCCGAGCCCGAACACGTACAGCCCGGGCTCGGCGGAATACACCTCGCGCTCCAGCAGGGGCCGCGTGTTGAACGCCATGTCTTCCGGGAATTCATGGCCCAGCGTGCCCATGCCGTGGCCGGTGCGGTGCAGCACATGCGCGCCGAAGCCGGCCTTCTCGATCACCGCGAGTGCCGCTTCGTCGATCGCCGAGACCGGGGCGCCGGTGACGGCCGCGCCCGCCGCCGCCTCGTTCGCCGCCGTCGCGGTTTCGAACAGCCGCACCTGCTGGGCGCTCGGCTGGCCGCAGAACCAGGTGCGTTCGTTCTCCACCACCAGCCCGTTCACGCGCGGGATGACGATGTTGACCATGCCGTGCCCCGCCTCGATGCGCGCGCCGGCCTGCTTGCCGTCCCCGTGCGGGGCGGCGGACGCGGGGCCGGAGAGCGTCCAGCAGCGCATGATCTCCAGATGCTGGCCCGGGAAGCACCGCCCGCCCTCCTCCGCCATCAGCACGGCCATCGCCATGTCCAGCTCCATCACCAGCCGGCCGGGGCGGATGTTCTCGCGATAGCGGTCCTGCACCCAGTCCGACAGGGCGGCGATCTGCCGCATCAGCGCGATCTCCTCGGGGTGCTTCACCCAGCGCAGCGCGCGGATTTCGGCAAGCGGCACCTCGATGCGCAGGCCCGGCAGCAGGGCGGCGGCGCGGGCGAGCGGACCGCCGCCTGCATCCGCGCCGATCCGCCCTCGTGCGAGCCCCGCCGCCTTCAGCTTCGCCGCCACCATCTCCGGCCATTGGGAGGCGAGCGGGGCGCGCGCGCCCAGGCGCGGATGCTCGGCATAGAAGCTGCCATCCCCCACCCACAGCCGCTGATCCTCGGCGGCATAGCGCCAGTGGTTCGTGGAGAGCTCGTTGAGGATGGCGAACGGCTCCCCGTCCCGCGGCACCACGCACAGGATCGGGCGCTCCCAGGTCTGCACATCCGTGCTGAAATTGGTGGCGAACTGGAAGAAATCCGCGGTGGTGAAGGCCAGCGCGTCCAGCCCCTCCCGGTCCATCAGGGCGCGCATCAGGCCGAGGCGATAATCGCGGACGGCAGTGCCGAGGAAGGCCATCTTTATTCTCTCCCCAGGATTTACGCCGAGCATCGCACCCTGGCCGATCTTTTCAAGGGGCCGGCGGATGCTACGTTTGCATTCCCTCATGCCTGCTTTCCCCCTCGGAGCTACGCCATGCAGACCCTGTTCACGAACGCCCGCATCGTCGACGCGACCAGCACCGAGCCGCGCGAGGGCCATGTGCTGGTGGAGGACGGCATGATCCGCGACCTCGCCGCCCGGCCCGTGGCCGCGCCGGACCGGCTGGTGCTGGACCTGAAGGGGCGGACGCTGATGCCGGGGCTGATCGACTGCCACGTGCACGTGACGGCGGCGATGATGAACCTCGGCGCCAACGCGGCCCAGCCCGACGCGCTCGCCGTGCTGCGCAGCCTGCCGATCATGAAGGGCATGCTGGATCGCGGCTTCACCACGGTGCGCGATGTGGGCGGTGCGCCCTTCGCGCTCGCCCAGGCGATCGAGCAGGGGCTGGCCGTCGGGCCGCGCCTTGTGGTGTGCGGCAAGGCGCTGTCGAAGACCGGCGGCCATGTCGATATGCGCCCGCGCGAGGACACGCACGACCCGTTCCGCTGGCAGCGCAATTTCGGCGCGATGGGCCGCATCGCCGACGGGGTGGACGAGGTGCGCCGCGCCTGCCGGCAGGAGCTGCGACAGGGCGCGCAGTTCATCAAGATCATGGCCAACGGCGGCGTGGCGAGCCCGACCGACCCGATCGCCTGGCAGGGCTATTCGGCCGACGAGATGACCGCGGCGGTGCAGGAGGCGGCGGATGCGCAAACCTACGTCTCGGCGCACCTCTACACCGCCGAGGCAATCACCCGTGCGGTGCGCTGCGGGGTGCATTCGCTGGAGCACTGCAACCGCATCGACGCCGCGGCGGCTGAGTTGGCGGCGAAAGCCGGCGCGGTCGCGGTGCCGACGCTCGTGACCTATGAGGCGCTGGCGCAGGACGGGCCGCGCTTCGGCTTCCCGCCCGATTCCATCGGCAAGATCGAAAGCGTGCGCAGCGCCGGCCTGCACAGCCTGGAGATCCTGCGCGCCGCCGGCGTGACGATGGCCTTCGGCACCGACCTGCTGGGCGAGACGCATGTCCGCCAGAGCGAGGAATTCGCGATCCGCGCGCGGGTGCTGCCGGCGCCGCCGATCCTGGCGGCGGCAACCACCATCGCGGCGAAGCTGATCGGCATGGAAGGCCGGCTTGGCGTGGTGCAGCCGGGCGCCATCGCCGATCTGCTGGTGGTGGAGGGCGATCCGCTCGCCGACATCGCCTTGCTGGCCCAGCCGGAGCGGGCCATCCGGCTCGTGATGAAGCAGGGAAGCATCCACCGCAACACCCTGCATTAGATGTTTAGTCCCGGGCCAGCCCGCATGAACGGAGGGAAGAAATGGAACGCAGCATCGTCGTGAAGGCCTTTGCCACGGTCCTCGCCTGCCTCGGCAGCCTCCCGGCGGTTGCGGCATCGCCGCAGCCGGTTGCTGCGGCGCACGGCATGGTGGTCAGCGCGCAGCGTCTTGCCTCCGAAGCCGGCGTGGAAATCCTGAAAGAGGGCGGCAATGCCATCGATGCCGCCGTGGCCGTGGGCTATGCCGAGGCGGTGGTGAATCCCTGCTGCGGCAATATCGGCGGCGGCGGGTTCATGGTGATCCATCTGGCGGACGGACGGGAGCGTTTCATCAATTTCCGAGAAACCGCCCCGGCCGCGGCGACCTCCACGATGTATCTGGACGCGCAGGGCAACGTGGTGCCGGGCGAGAGCCTGCGCGGCTACAAGGCCGTCGGCGTGCCCGGCACCGTGATGGGGCTCGATGCCGCCCTGCGCGAATACGGCCGGCTGACGCGCGGGCAGGTGATGGCGCCGGCCATCCGGCTCGCGCGGGAGGGCTTCGTGCTGACCCAGCCCGATGCCGACATCCTGGATTCGGCCGTCGCGAAGTTCCGCACCCAGCCGGCCATCGCGAAGATCTTCCTCCGCCCCGACGGAACGGGCCTGCGTGCCGGGGACCGGCTGGTGCAGACCGACCTCGCGCGCACCTTGCAGGCGATCGCGCGCGATGGAGCCAAGGCCTTCTATGCCGGCAGCATCCCGCGGCAGATCGCCGCCGCCTCGGCCGCCGGGGACGGGATTCTGACCACGGCGGATTTCGCGCACTACCGCATCACCGAGGGCAACCCCCTGACGTGCATCTATCGCGGCTACACGGTGGTTTCAGCCCCGCCGCCTTCCTCCGGCGGGGCAACGATGTGCGAAATCCTGAACATCCTCGGCGGCTACGACATGAAGGCGCTGGGCTTCCACTCGGCCGCCTCGGTGCATCTGATGGTGGAGGCGATGCGGCACGCCTATCTGGATCGCAACAGCTTTCTCGGCGACCCGGCATTCGTGAAGAATCCGCTCGGCTGGCTGCTCTCGGCCAGCCACGCGGCCGACATCCGTGCCACGATCCCGCCGGACCGGGCAACGCCTTCGCGCGACCTCGCATCGGGCAAGCCCCCGCACGAGCGACCGCAGACCACGCAGGTTTCCGTGATGGACGGGCAGGGCAACGCGGTGTCGATGACCTACACGCTGAACGGCTATTTCGGCGCGATCGAGATGGCCGGCGACACGGGCGTGCTGCTGAACGACGAGATGGACGATTTCACCTCCAAGCCCGGCGTGCCGAACATGTTCGGGCTCGTGCAAGGCACGGCGAACGCCATCGCGCCGGGGAAGCGGCCGCTGTCCTCGATGGCGCCCACGCTGGTGACGAGGAACGGCCATGTGTTCCTGGTCCTGGGTTCGCCCGGCGGTTCGCGGATCATCACGATCACTCTGGAAACCCTGATGAACGTGATCGATTACGGCATGGACCCGCAGGCGGCGGTGGATGCGCCGCGGTTCCATCATCAATGGCTGCCCGATGTGGTGTATGCTGAACCCTACGCATTCTCGCCGGATACGGCGAAGCTGTTGAGGCAGATGGGCTACACGCTGAAGCGGCAGACGCCCTGGGGCGCGGTCGAGCTGATCGAGGTCGGCCCGCCGCGCCGGGGTGCGGGTGTCGCGTCCTCGGGTAACGATTCGATGCGCGGCGGTGCGCTGCGACCCGGCATCCTCTACGGCGCGAACGACGATCGCCGGCCGGCGGGTGCGGCGATCGGATACTAGAGCGCTCTGCTTGACGCAACCAGGTACAGGCTCCGTTGTCTGAAAGCGTGGTTCACGATTTTCGACGCCGCGCCGTCGGAATACCCGGGCGCGCGTCGGACAAGGCAAAACGCACCACCGTCTCGGCCACCACCTGGCGCCGCGCTGCCAGCGCGGCGGGAGTTACCATGTCACGCTTGAAGATCTTGGAGAAGGTGGAACGGTTGGAGACGTTGAAGAAGCTGAGGGCGCTGATCGTCATGTGCAAGTCTATGATGTCGATCTTGTCACGGAACACGCCCTCGCCTACGCCCCGTCGATACACTTCATCCAGAACATGGAGAACAGACACGTTCAAACTCTGCATCCGTTCGGACCGGTCGATGTGGATGCCGTTGTGGATGTTCTCCACCATCACCAGGCGGACAAAATCGGGGTTGGCGTTCTGATAGTCGAAGGTGAACTCCGCCAACCGGCGCAGGGCCTCGACGGGTGACAGGCCATCGAGGTCGAGACCCAGTTCGATGTTGCGTATGCCGGCGTATGCTGCTTCGAGGACGGCGATGAACAGCCCCTCCTTGTCTTTGAAGTAATAGTAAATCATGCGCTTGCTGGCGCTGGTCTTGGCGGCGATCTCGTCTACGCGGGCGCCGCTGAACCCCCTTTCGGCAAACTCTGCGGTCGCGATTTCCAGAATGTTCCGGCGCACTCCCTCCGGGTCATGCGTACGGCCCGTGGGGCCCTGGGACATCGGCGACGCTATGGGCTGCTCGGTCATCTCGCCTCCTTGCTGGCGGGCGGAAGACATCTCCCCCAACTGGCCGGTGTGCGTCCAGAGACTTTTCACCGTTTAGTCCATTTTCGCTTGCATAATCGGACCAGTTCGTACAAAGAAGACCGATACGGGCGCCAAATAAGGCAGGCCCGACGCAGGGAAGCCGTCCGTGGCAGCCACCGCCGAGATTGAAGCACGCCTGGTGCGTCCTGCGGAGCCAAAGGCTACGGTCCTGCTCGGATTGATTGGCGCCGCAATCGGATTGTCGCGGTCCCCCGCTTTGTATCAGCGCGAATCCGCCGCGCAGGGACTGACCTGCATCTATCAGCTGATCGACCTCGATCGACTTGGGTTGACTGTCGCGGTATTGCCGGACCTCCTCGTCGCGGCCGAGCGCTTCGGGTTTGCCGGACTCAACATCACCTATCCCTGCAAGCAGGCGGTCATTCCACACTTGCACGTGCTGTCGCCCGATGCGCAAGCCGTGGGGGCCGTCAATGCCATCGTGCTGCACGGCGGCAAGCGCGTGGGCCACAACACGGATTGGCACGGCTACGCGGAGGCGTTCCGGTGCGAGATGACTGGCGTCGCGCTCGATCGCGTCGTGCAATTCGGCGCCGGCGGCGCCGGCGCGGCGGTGGCCTATGCGCTGCTGACACTCGGCGTGCAGCATCTGACGCTGGTCGATGCCGACATGGCGAAGGCGGCGGCGACAGCGGCGCGAATGACGGCGCATTTCGGCGACGGCCGTGTGACGGCGGCTGCCACCTCCGAAGCAGCGGTTCGTGCGGCCGCCGGGATCGTCAACACCACGCCCGTGGGCATGGCAAAAATTCCAGGCATGCCGTTTCCGCCCGAGTGGTTGCGGCCTGGCCATTGGGTCAGTGAGATCATCTACTTTCCCCTGGAAACCGAGCTTCTTCGGCAGGCCCGCGCGCGTGGCTGCCGGACGTTGGATGGCAGCGGGATGAATGTGTTCCAGGCTGCCGAAGCGTTTCGGCTTTTTACCGGCCGCACACCGGATATAGACCGCATGCGCAGCCATTTCGAGGCGGTTGGCGCCATGGCGTGAACCCGGACAAACCGGGCGCGATACGAGCGATATGGGTGGAAATTTGGGCTACAAACTGGATTTCGGAGTCGTTTTTGCTTACTGGCCGGAGTTGGCGTGGGGGTGTGCCGGCACGCTTGGCCTGGCGATCGCCGGCATGGTCATTGCCATCGTCATTGGCGTCGGCGGAGTGGTGCTGCGGCATTCCCGCCTCATGGTCATCCGATGGCTCGTGATCGGCTTCGTGGAGGTGATCCGCAACACGCCGTTCCTGGTGCAGATATACTTCATCTTCTTCGCCCTGCCGCTGATCGGCATCCGGCTTGCGCCCACCCCGACTGCGATCATCGCGCTGGGCGTCAACGGTGGCGCCTATGCCATTGAGATCATCCGCGGCGGCGTGGAGGCGATCGGCAGAGGCCAGGCGGAGGCGGGGCTCGCGCTCGGCCTTCATCGCCGCCAGGTGTTCCGCTACATCGTGCTCAAACCTGCCCTCCGGGCGATCTATCCCTCGCTGACCAGCCAATTCATCCTGCTGACGCTGACGACAAGCATCGCCGCCGCGGTCTCGGCCTATGAGCTTACCTCGGTCGCGCAGGAGATCGAGTCCAACACGTTCCGCAGTTTCGAGGTCTACGGCACCGTCACGGTGCTCTACCTTGTCATGTCCATGCTGCTGATGCGCTGCTTTTCAGCCATCGGCGCCCGCGCCTTCAGTTATCCCGTGAAGTAGGGAACGGACCATGACCGGAGCGGAATGGGGGTTCCTCCTGCGCGGCCTGCTTTGGACCGTGGCACTCTCCGCCGCCGGGTTCCTCGGCGGTGGAGCAGCGGGCCTCGCGATCGCGCTTGCACGCGGCTCTGGCAGGCCCGCACTCGCGCAAGCGGCGCGGGGGTACATTGCCGTCTTCCAGGGCACGCCACTGCTGATGCAACTCTTTGTCGCCTATTACGGTCTGGCGTTGGTCGGCTTGAAGCTCTCGGCCTGGACCTCGGTCGCGATCGGCCTCACCCTGCATGCCAGTGCCTATCTTGGCGAGATCTGGCGCGGCGCGGTCGAGGCGGTTCCATCTGGCCAAAGCGAGGCGGCACGCGCGCTGAGCCTCGGTTACGTCTCGCGCATGCGTCACGTGGTGTGGCCGCAGGCGCTGCGCATCTCGCTGCCGGCAACTGTCGGCTTCCTCGTGCAGCTGATCAAGGGTACATCGCTCGCCGCGATCGTCGGCTTCACAGAACTCTCCCGTGCCGGAACGATCATCTCGAACCAGAACTTCAAGCCCCTGCTCGTCTTCGGCGTCGTGGGCTGCCTCTACTTCCTGCTCTGCTGGCCGCTGTCACTCTATGGCACGCGGCTGCAGCGCCGCTTTGCAACGGCGGTACGGTGAAGCGCCGCGGCCGATCCCACTCCTCAACCAACTTCACCAAAAAAAAGGAAACGCCATGACAGACTCATGCAGCATCACACCACGACGCCGCCAGGTTCTTCTGGCCGCAGGTGCGGCGCTCGTTGTACCCGCAGCACTGCTGCGGCCCGCGCTTGCGCTGACCACGGCCGACATCAAGAAGAAGGGCGTCCTGGTGGTCGGCATCCAGGGTGACAATCCGCCATGGGGTTTCGTTGCCGCCAATGGAAAGCAGGAGGGTTTCGACGCCGATATCGGCCGGCTCTTCGCCAAGTACCTTGGCGTGAAGGTGAAGTTCGTGCCGCTCGCGGTAGCCAATCGCATTCCGGCACTGACGACCGGACGTGTCGACATCCTGTTCGCGACCATGGCCATGCTGCCGGACCGCGCCAAGGTGGTGCAGTTCAGCAAGCCTTACGTCGCCAACCAGATGTCGGTCGTCGCCGCAAAGACCACATCGATCAAGGATGCCGCCGATCTCGCCAAATACACGATCGGCGTCCCGCGCTCCAGCGTCCAGGACATCGATATCTCCCGGATCGCGCCCAAGGGCACACGCATCCTGCGCTTCAACGACGATGCCGCGACCATTCAGGCCCTGCTCTCGGGCCAGGTACAGGCGATCGGCGCCAACCAGTTCTACGTTGAGCGGCTCGATGCGGCGAAGCCCAACACGTTCCAGAACAAATTCAACCTCAGCGCCCTTTACAACGGCGCCTGCACACGCCTTGGCGACAAGGAAATGAATGCGACCGTGAACACCTTCATCGACAAGATCAAGGCAGATGGAGAACTCGCCAAGGTCTATCAGCACTGGATGCACCTCAGCCCACCCGCCTTCCCGGCCAGTGTCTCGGGCGTTCCGTTCACCGCGCACTGACGCTGCCGGGAAAATCAGGGCCATGAACAGCCGCGGCGAACACACTGCCCTCGCACCCGCCAAACCAATGATCATGATGGTCGCTGCCGGAAAGTCGTGCAGGTTGTTCAAGGCCCTGACCAACATCAACCTGGCGGTTTGTGCAGGCAAGAAGATCGCACTGTGCGGACCGTCAGGCTCCGGCAAGTCAACGCCGATCTGCTGCATCTGCCACAAGGAGTGCTACCAGGCCGGACGCATCTACGTGGTTCGACCCGATCCGCGGGTGCATGGGTTGACAGCGACGACGCCCGGCCCAAGCCGATCCAGGTGGCGGCCTATGCCGGCATTCCCGCAGCCAATGCCGCCGTGCGGGTCACCAAGGAAACATTGAGGGAGATGGAATGATGAGCGAGGCCGCGCACGATCCATCACCGTTCCGGCCCTACCGGCCTGGCACGCAGCCGCCGAACGACTCCCCTGCTTATGGAAGCACGCATAAGCGCCATCCGCTGCAGCCGCCGGTACGGATGCCGCATACAATCACCGAGATCAGCGGACCGCGCTTCACCTCGTCGCGCTTTCCGCCGATCATCGACATCTCGACTGTGGAGGGGAAGCAGGCGCTCGGCGAGCGGATCATCATTCGCGGCCAGGTGATTGACGAGGACGGGCGGCCCGTACCCGAGACGATGCTGGAGATCTGGCAGGCCAACGCGGCCGGTCGCTATCACCATGAACACGACCAGCACGACGCACCGCTTGACCCGAATTTCCGCGGCGTGGGGCGCATATTCACCGATGCGGGCGGATGGTATCAATTCACCACGGTAAAGCCGGGTGCCTATCCATGGCGGAACCATCACAATGCCTGGCGGCCCAACCATATCCACTTCTCACTGTTCGGCCCCGGATTCGCGACGCGGCTTGTCAGCCAGATGTATTTTCCGAGTGACCCACTGTTGCCGCTCGATCCGGTCTTCAACGCGATAATGGACCAGGCGGCACGCGAGCGGCTGATCGCGCAGTTCGATATCGGCATCACCCAGCCTGATTGGGCCTTGGGCTATCGCTTCGATGTGGTGCTGCGCGGGCGTGGCGCGACACCGATGGAGGCATGAGCATGGCCAACGCCACCGCCAGCCAGACCATCGGCCCGTTCTGGCACCTGCTGGTGGACCCGGCCTGGGCCGACCTTACGCGCTTTGGCGCGAGCGGCGAGAAGATCGTGCTGCACGGCCGGCTGACCGATGGCGACGACGCGCCAATCACCGACGCCTGCGTGGAGATCTGGCAGGCGAGCCCGCCAGCAAATGATCTCTTTCAAGGTTTCGGGCGCTGCGCGAGCGATGCCGACGGCCAATTCCGCTTCATCACCTTGAAGCCCGCCGCCGTGCCCGGGCGCGGCAACTCGCTCCAGGCGCCTCATATCGCAGTCACGCTGTTCGCGCGTGGCATTCTGACCGGGTTGCGCACACGAGTCTATTTTGCCGGAGAAACGCTGAACGACACGGACCCGCTGCTTGCCGCGATCGAAGACCCGGCGCGGCGCGCAACGCTGGTTGCCGTACCTGACGGATCAGGTGTGTGGCACATCGATATCCGCCTGCAAGGGGCGGGTGAAACCGTGTTCCTGGAAGTATGACGATATCGATCATGGCCTGCTCGCGCGCCGCGAGATTCCGGCATCCGAATTGGCCAGCTCCGCCCGCTGCTGCCGAACGCCACATGGGCAGCAGCGGGCATTGGCAGCAGGAAGTTGACCCGAATGGGAGGAATCCGTGGGACAAAATCACTTTCGCCATCCGAAATCCATCGCGACCGTGTCACTCAGCGGAACGCTGCCTGAGAAGCTGGAAGCGGCAGCGGCCATCGGTTTCGACGGAGTCGAGATCTTCGAGAACGATCTGCTGACGTTCGAAGGCTCGCCGACGGATGTCCGGCGGATCGCCCAAGATCTCGACCTTGCCATTCTGTTGTTCCAGCCGTTCCGGGATTTCGAGGCGATGGCGGAACCGCAGCGCACCCGGAACCTGGATCGGGCGGAACGCAAGTTCGACGTGATGGAGCAGCTTGGCACCGATCTGGTGCTGGTCTGCAGCAACGTGAATGCGGGAGCCATCGATGACGACGCGCGCGCGGCCGCCGACCTCGCTGAGATGGCCAGACGAGCCGCCCGCCGGGGGCTGCGCATAGGGTATGAGGCGCTCGCCTGGGGCCAACATGTGAAACGGTGGCACCACGCCTGGCGCATTGTGAGCATGGCCGGCCATCCCAAACTGGGCCTTATCCTGGACAGCTTCCACACACTTGCCCTGGAGGACGATGTCGCCGGCATTGCCGATCTTCCGGGCGAGCGCGTGTTCTTCGTGCAGTTGGCGGATGCACCACGCATGAGCATGGATGTGCTGTCCTGGAGCCGCCATTTCCGGAATTTTCCGGGCCAAGGCCAGCTCCCGATCAACGATTTTCTGCGGCCGGTACTGCACACCGGCTATCGGGGCCCGCTCTCCTTGGAGATATTCAACGACGAGTTCCGAGCAGCACCGGCGCGCCAGACCGCGCGCGATGGGCTACGCGCGCTGATCGCGGCCGAAGCAACTGCCGGTGCCGGCGCCGCCCTTCCCGAACCACCCGGGTTCGACGGCATCGAATTTCTGGAGTTCGCAGTGGACGAGGAGTCTGCCGCGGCACTCGCGCACTTCCTGCACGCGCTTGGCTTCCATCATGCTGGACGGCACCGCTCCAAGTCGGTCCATCTTTATCGGCAGGGGCGGATCAACCTCGTGCTCAATAGCGAGCCGGACAGCGCTGCAGCGGAGCACTTTCAGTTGCATGGGCCATCGGTCTGCGCCATGGCTCTGCGCGTCGACGACGCCGGACGCGCGATCGCCCGCGCACGTTCGCTGCTTTGCCCGGAATGGTTCGAGCGCATCGGCAAAGGAGAGCGGCAGATCCCTGCCCTGCGCGCGCCTGATGGCACGCTGATCTACCTGGTGGAACCGCAGCATGCCGGCCGCACGATCTATGAAGACGATTTTCACCTGCTCGCGGCACATCCGCAAGCGGCAGGGCTGGCTGCGATCGATCATGTCGCCCAGGCTTTGCCCTACGGCCGGATGGACAGCTTCGTTCTGTTCTACCGGGCAGTCTTCGGTCTGGCAGCAGAACAGTTGTGGGAGATTCCCGACCCGTATGGTCTGATCCGCAGCCGGGCGATGGTGAGCCGTGATCAGTCGGTGCGCTTGCCGCTCAACATCTCGGAAAGCCGGGAAACGGCAACCGGCCGCTTCATCTCTGCTTTTGCCGGCGCGGGAGTGCATCATGTCGCCTTCGCCACCGACGATATCCTTCGTACGGCTGCGGCCCTCGATGCCGCCGGCGCAATGCTGCTGCCGATCCCGGCCAACTACTACGATGATCTGGCCGCCCGGCACGCCCTGGATGACGTACGAATGGCAGAGCTTCGTCAATTCAACCTGCTGTTCGACCGCGATGACGGCGGCGAGTTCATTCACGCCTATACCGGCGCATTTCATGATCGCTTCTTTTTCGAAATCGTCCAAAGACGCGGATATCAACAGTTCGGCGCTGTGAATGCCGCGGTTCGCATGGCAGCTCAGGCACAGCATCACGCCGGGCACTTTGCCGCCCGACTCGCGCAACTTTAAGGAAGCTGCGAACGAGCAGCTGGCGGCGATCCTGGTGCTGGCCGCCGGGTGGCCCGGTGGTGCGGTCAAGGTGCTGCGCCGGGCGGGGAGCACCGACAGAAACTCCCCGGAACGGATGTTCTCGGGGAGTCAACTGTCGGTGGTTGCGGGGACTTGCAACCACTTTTGTTATAACATCTGGTCTGGGATACCTCCGTTGTCCCGCCACGAGGTCCAGAATCCCCATCAGTTCGCCGCGTAGGATGGCTCGAGTTTCCCCACGCTTCTCGCCGGGCGTCATAACCACCTCGCCGACCAACGAGCGGATATCCTCCCGCGCCTCGCTGTTGGCTCCCGGCTGCGCCAGCGTCTCAGCCAGATGAATGACCTTCGTCCGATACAGCTCGGCGATGTTCGGGTGAATGTCCGGCACGTCGGCCGGGGCCTCGGCCTGGCGCGCTTCGATCTCTGCTTTCTGCCGTTCCAATTCGGCCATGCGCGCCTTCATGGCGGGCTGGTACATGCCGTCCTCGATCGCCGCGAAAATCCCTTTGATACCGTACTCGATCTTTTCCAGAGCGCGATGGTCAATCTCTGCCTGAGCGCGTCGGTCATGATTCTGTCGGTCGGTCTCTTCGGCGTAGCTGCGCACCGCGGCGGCGACGGTCTCGGGCGAGACCAGTTTTTTGGTAAGACCGCTTAACGCGCGCCTTTCGATATCGTCACGCCTGATGGTGCGGCCATTGTCGCAAGTCCCCTTCCGGTGGTGATTCAAGCAGCCATAGCGATCACCGACCACGATGCTGTACTTGCCGCCGCAGCATCCGCATTTGAGCAGACCGGACAGCAGGAAGGCCGGACGCCGCAGGCCGTTCAGCCGCTTCTCACGGGCAGCGCGGACACCAGCAACCGTTGCGCCAAACTGTTTCGTCAATTCTTCTTGCCGGGCCTTTACCGCCTGCCACGCCTCATCATCGACAATACGCAACTCGGGCACTTCGGTCCTGATCCACTTGGCTTCCGGGTTCAGGCGGGAGACACGTTTCCCGGTATTCGGGTCTCTGACGTAGCGGAGCCGGTTCCAGACCAGCACGCCGGCATAGAGTTCGTTATTGAGAATGCCGGTGCCCCGGAAAGCGTGGCCCCGAATCGTTGTATCGCCCCAACCATGGCCGAAAGGACCGGGGATGCCATCCTTGTTCAAATCGGTTGCAATGAAGCGGGGCGACCGTCCCGACGCGAATTCCCGAAAGACGCGGCGGACAATGACGGCCTCCGCCTCGTTGATCTTTCGATCGCCGCGGATCGGCTCGCCTTCGCTGTTCGTGTGCTTCACCACGTCGTAGCCATAGCAGAGCCCACCGCCTGCCTTGCCCTTCTCGACCCGCCCCCGCAGGCCGCGATGGGTCTTCGCCGCCAGGTCCTTCAGGAAGAGGGCATTCATCGTGCCCTTGAGCCCAACATGAAGCTCGGAGATTTCGCCTTCTGCCAAGGTTACGATCTCCACACCGGCGAAGCGCAGATGCTTGAACAAGGTCGCTACGTCGGCCTGATCGCGGGACACACGGTCCAGCGCCTCCGCCAGCACGATGTCGAACCGGCCACGTTGGGCATCCTGCAACAATGCCTGGATACCTGGGCGAAGGATCACGCTCGCACCGGAAATTGCCGCATCCTGGTGTGTTGCGATCACCTTCCATTTCTCGCGGGCGGCATGGTCGCGGCAGACGCGGAACTGGTCCTCGATCGACGCGGCGCTTTGATTGTCGGATGAATAGCGAGCGTATAGCGCGACTTTGATCATGGTGGACTTCAGCCATTACTCCAGGGGTTGATCAATCGGATGCCGAGAGCATCGAAGTCCGAGACATTGCGGGTGATGAGGGTGAGATCGTGGCGTTCGGCGGTTGCCGCGATGAAAGCATCCATGCTCCCGACCGGACGCCCTCCCGCCTGCCCGCGCGCCATCACGCGCCCCCAGAAATTGGCGGTCTCGGCGTCAACCGGCAGCACGCGCGCCTCAAAACGTGCCGGCACTTGCTCGGTCAACCATGCATCAAGCCGGTCGCGCCGGGCGCCAGCCGGCAACCTTTCGATCCCGTGGCGCAATTCCGCCAGCGTGACGACGCTGATGAACACCCGATCCTCGTCGGCCTCCGCGAGCCAGGTCACGACCCCGGTGTCGGGGCGCGGCTTTGTCCACTCGGAGACGACATTGGTATCGAGCAGGAAGTTCACAGATCGACCTCGCGCGGACCATCCTTCGTCCGAGGGGCCTTGAGGCCCGAACCCCGCAAGGGAGACTCCGCGAGGAACTCGGCCAGATTTCCAGGGCGACGGGTCTTCCGCTCCCATTCCTCCGCGGCCACCACCACGACGGCGGTGTGACCATTCTTCGTGATGGTCTGCGGACCACTCACCCGCGCCTTGTCGACGAGTTCGCTGAACTTCGCTTTCGCTTCGGCGACCGTCCACGTTCCGATGCTCATGACCACTGCCTCCAAGCCGAAAATCACTCTGGTCATAATAGTCATTTTCTAGCATTTGGGCAAGAGCCTTGAGGCGTATTGTCATTAGCCGCATGGCGCAGCCGGCCGCCGGCTTGCTCGCGGGCAAGCTGCCGGCCGATCGCCTGGGCAATACGCAGAATGCGCGGATCGATGGGTTTGCCCGTATCGGCGCCGTTATCGTTCGCCGGCTTTCCGGCCTTCCTCTCCGGCTGTTTCTCCTGTTCCATGACGATACTACCTCCGATCGGCAACTCATGCTTCGGTCGGTCGACGCCGGCTCCACACGAGCTGAGCTGTGCCGCCGTCCTCCGAGGGGAACAGGGCGGCGCTGATCGGCTCGTTCAGGCTCGGGTCGTCGAGCTTGACGCGCAGGTAATTCTTTGGGTTCTCGCCGCCGGAGCGCGCTTCCCAGGCATCCCCGAGGCGGGACTGGCCGACGAACACGCGGAAGGCTGGTGCGTTCTCGGTTTCGCGGTTGTCATTCGGGACAAGGCGAACTTTTGCATCGATGGTCAGGGTGCGGATGGAGCCGGTCCACCCCCCATCCTTGGCGGTGGTGAAGGTGCCAATGAAGGCCATCTCTCAATCCTCCGTGCGGGTGGTTGATGCGGGTTGCGACAGCGACCGGCGTCCGCGTCGCCGAGGTTCCGGCTCCGGCGATGGGTCGGGCGCTACGTCCTTCCGCGCCTTGGCGAAGGCTCGATCGCTGTCGAGGAAGGTGCGGAGCATGAAGGGGATCAGCTCGGCGACGGATTCCGCCTCGCCGTAGGCGGCGCGGTAGATGCCGGCGTACTGGCGAAGCGCCTGGTTCAATTCCGGCGACACGGTGATGGTGATCCTGGCCGGGGTCCGGTCCGGCAGCCTGGCGAGCTTCAGTTCGGGCATCGCAGGTTCCTCTTTTCTGGCCGCTCATCCCTGTCCCCGGTAGGGCCGCAGTACGAGGTCCCTGCGGACGATGACGCGCAGCGGCCAGCCGGGGCGGACGGTGATGGTCGGCTGGATGTTGAGGTTC
>DATKQI010000004.1:0-10518 GCA_035532755.1 Acetobacteraceae bacterium | reverse complement strand
TCCGGCGTTCTCGTGCCGCCATTCAAGGCGCCCGTCCTCCGGTCAGGCCTTCACCCATCGACCAGCTCCGGCAGCCGGCGGCGCGCCGGGTCCGGTGCCGCCTGCGGCGATACCGGCGGGCGGGGGCGGAATGGCGGCTGGTGCCGCATCCCGCCGTCGTCGCCCCGATGCGCCGGCCGCTCATCCACCTCAACGCCCCCGCGATCCCAGAACGATCGCGCGGCCTCGAACGCGGCCTGGGACCGTGAAAGCCCCAGATCGGCCAGCGCCCGGTCATCCATCTGGCGCAACAGCCGGCTCAGATCACGGCGGGAACGGGCGAGCCGGAACGCCGCCTGCGCCTGTATCCATGCCCGTCCGAACGAATCCGCCACACCAGCCATCCATTGCCTGTCGGGAGCGATCATCGCTGCCTCCTGTCTGAATAAACCGCTATGGCAATAATGGTGAATCCCACAGAATAAAGAAAACGAATTGCATTGATGGGGTGAATCACATATATTGATGGCATGTCATTGCCGGCCGCCATCGATCCCGATCTGCTCCGCAGCTTCGCCTTCATCGCGGAGGAAGGCAGTTTCACCCGCGCCGCCGCCCGCGTGGGCCGCACGCAGTCGGCCGTGTCGATGCAGGTCCAGCGGCTGGAGGCGCTGCTGGGCCGCACGCTGCTCCTGCGCGGCAAGGGCGGTTCCGTGCATCTCACGCCGCACGGCCAGTACCTTCTCACCCGCGCGCGGGAAGTGCTGGCGCTGAATGACGACATCTGGTCTGCGTTCCGCGCACCCACCGTTCACGGCACGGTGCGCCTCGGCACGCCGGACGATTACGCGCTGCGCTTCCTGCCCGCCATCCTCAAGCGTTTCGCCGAGTCCCACCCGGCGGTGGAGGTGGACGTGATCTGCGTCCCCTCCGAATACCTCGTCGAGCGGCTGAAGGCGGACGAGCTGGACCTCACCCTCTGCACCGAGGGCAATGAGCCGCCTCACTGGCCGGACGTTACGGAATTGTGGCGCGGCCCGCTGCTGTGGATCACCTCGAACCGTCACGCCCCGCATCGGCAGACCCCCCTGCCGCTGGCGGTCGCCACGCCGGGCTGCACCTGGCGCCGCGCGACGATCAACGCGCTGGAGCAGATCGGCCGCCCCTATCGCATCGCCTACACTTCCGCGACCCAGGCCGGCACCCATGCCCCGGTGCTGGCCGGGCTCGCCGTCACGGTCTCCACCACCTCCTCCTGGCTGCCCGAAGGCCTGCGCGTGGTGGAGCCGGATGAGGGCCTGCCGCCTCTGCCGCCGGTCGGCCTGCTGATGCTGAAAGGCCGCGCGCCGCGCCAACCCGTCACCGACGTGCTGGCCAGCTACATCGCCGACGCCTTCCGCCTCGCCCCCCACCGCATCGAACGCTCCCTCACCGTCGCCGCGTGACGCCTACCGCGTCCGGCCGCCGTAGCTGGCGGCGAGGCCCTCGGCGGGGTCCGTCGTGCTGCCGTAAGGCAGGATCGGGTAGCGCAACCCGGATTTGTCGAGGCCTTTCAGCCCTTCGATGCCGGTTTCGAACTCGTCCGGCGGCATGGCGATCAGCAATTCATCGTCGGCCACGCCGCCGTAGCGGCGTTCGGCGTAGCACGGGATGGACAGGCTGGTCTGGCGCGTGGACAGCGCACGGCCCCAGGAATCGGCGCAGGCGCTTTCTCCGGTCACGCTGAAATCGAGCCGGCGATAGGTTTTCCACTGCAACCCGTTGATGAACAGGATCATCTGCGCGGGGTTGGCATAGAACAACACGATGTCCGGCGGATCGAGCCGGCCCATCCGCAGCGGCGATGCCGCAAGCCCCGCGTAGCGCCCGCGCTCCACATGGGGCATCTGCTCCTGGTGCAGCCGGGCGGCGTCCTGGTTCTGGAACCACACCCCCGTCATCGCCTCGCCGGAGGCCAGCACCGGAGACGGTTCGGCAAGCCCGATCACCGCCGCGCAGCCGAGAGCGGAGAGCACGCTGCCGGCCTCGATCCCGATCGTCAGCCCGCCAAGGCGCGCCTGGGTGACAAGCTGGCAGGTGGTGAAACGCTTGCCATCCTTGCGGAGGCGCAGGCCGGGCACCGCGCGCATCGCATCGAGGTCTTCGAACAGCTTCATCCCGATCGGCAGGCTGCGCAGCTTCAGCAGCCCCACCAGATCCTCCGCGTCCTGCTTCAGGCTTGCGGCATCGGCCATGGATGGTTTCCCCTTCGGCTCATTGCAGGTAGCGCTGCGTCAGATGCGCCTGGAAATCGGCCGGGTCCAGCTTCTTGCCGGTGGCCGCGCGCAGCAGGTCATTGAAGCCCAGCCGGCTGCCCTGGCCGTGGACATGGGTGCGCAGCCAGCCGACCAGCGGCGAGAGATCCCCCCGCGCCAGCGCCGCGTCCATATCCGGCTGCGCGCGGCGGGCGGCGGCCATCAGCTGCGCCGCCGCCATCGCCCCCAGCGTGTAGCTGGGGAAATAGCCGAACCCGCCGTCGTACCAATGGATGTCCTGCAAGCAGCCGCGCGCGTCGTCGGGCGGGGTGATGTCCAGCAGATCGCGCAACCCGTCATTCCAGGCCCCCGGCAGGTCCGCGATCGCGAGGTCGCCCGCGATCAGCGCCTGCTCCAGCCGGAAGCGCAGGATCACGTGTGCCGGATAGGTCAGTTCGTCGGCATCGACGCGGATGAAGCCGCGCGCCACGCGGCGGAACAGCGCGCCCAGGTTGGCCGGCGCATAGGCGGCCGGATCGCCGCCGAAAGCCGCGAGCAGTTGCGGCCCCAGCCAGAACAGATAGGGGGCCGACCGGCAGGCCTGCATCTCGATGATCAGGGATTGGCTTTCATGCGCCGCCATCCCCGCGGCCTCGCCCACCGGCCGCCGCGCCTGCGCCTCGGGCAGGCCGCGCTCGTACAAGGCATGCCCGGTCTCGTGCATCACCCCCATCAGCGCCTGCGCGAAATCCGCCTCGTCGTAGCGGGTGGTGATCCGCACATCGGTGGGGGTGCCGCCGCAGAACGGATGGGCCGAGCGATCGAGACGGGCGTGCGCGTAATCAAGCCCCGCGCGCTCCGACAGCCGGCGGCACAACGCTTCCTGCGTCTCCGCGGGAAACGGGCCGGTGGGCCGCAGCGGCGCCGGCCGCGCCGCCTGCCGGGCCTCGGCCCGCGGCAGCGCGTCGCGCAGGAAGGATTCGTATGCCGCGAACACCGGCGCCACGTCCGCAGCACCGATCCCGCGCTGGAACCCGTCCATCAGCGCGTCATACGCCGACAGCCCCAGCGCCGGCGCGAGCGCGGCAGCCCCCTGGCGCACCAGATCGACCACCGCCAGCAGATGCGGGCGCACCATCGCGAAATCGGCCTCCTTGCGCGCTGTCCGCCACACCTTTTCGCAAGCCGAATTGGCGCGCGCCTGCGCCTCCACCAGATCCGCCGGCAGGGCGGTCGCCCGCCGATGCGCGTGCGCCATCAAGGCGAGGTTGGCCTCATCCCACGGATCGGCCGGCGGCGGCGCCTGCGCGGCCGCCAGATCGTCCGCCACCTCCGGCGCAGTCAGCAGCCCGTGCGCGAGGCCGGCCAGCACCGCCAGCTGGTCCCCGCGTGCCGCTGCCCCACCCGGCGGCATCACCGCCGCGGCATCCCATCCCAGCATCGCCGCCGCCTCGTTCACCGTGGCGATGCGGGCGAAGCGGGCGACAAGGCGGGCATAGGCGTCCGTATGGTCGGTCATGCGCGACGGGCCTTTCGCAGCCAGATGACGGAATAGATCACCAGCAGCCCCGCCATGCCGAACCAGGTGAGTGCGTATTGCAGATGATTGTCGGGCGGGCGCGGCAGATGCTTCGCCGGCACCGGATAGGTGCCCGGCGGCACGTGGCCCAGGGCGATCAGCGTGAACGGGGCGGCATCGGGCACACCCAGCGCCCTGCCGATCGCCCGCGGATCGCGCGTGTAGAACAGCCGGTGCGCGGGATCATCCTGGGCGCTCAGCGCGCCGGGCCGCTCGGGCGGCAGCACGAAGCCGGACACGTTCACCGGCCCCGCCGGCGCATCGACCGGATGCGGCCGGGTCTGCGGCACCCAGCCGCGATCCACCACCACCGGCGGCGCCCCTGCACGGTCCAGCACCATCAGCAGATGCCCCCCGCGCGTCAGCCCCCGGGCGGTATCATGCACCTCGTCGCCATACAGCGCGGCCGCGCCCGGCCGCCACGTGCCTTGCACGCCCACCTTTTCGAACCGCGTGGGCCGCGCCGGCAGCGGCACGGCCGGCGCCTGCTCGGCATGGGCGATGGCGGCGATGATCGCGTTCTTCCATTGCAGGCGCTGCATCTGCCACGCGCCAAGTGCGACGAGGATGCACAGCGCCGCCAGAACCGCGATCGCCGCCGGCCAGATGCGGGGCGGCCGCGCCGGGGCCGCCACCGTCATCGGTCCATCTCGCTCGATCGCTGCCGGTACTGGATCGCGACCAGCGCCGCCTTCGCCGGGCGCATCATCAGGATGGCCAGCGGAAACGTCAGCACCGGCCACAGCACCGCGTGCACCCACAGCGGCGGCGAGAAGGTGAATTCCACCCAGAACGCCGCCCCCACCACGATGGCCCCCAGCACCAGGATCACGCCGACCACCGCGCCGTCCCCCGCGTCATGCCCGCGCAGATCGAGTCCGCACACCGCGCATCGCTCCCGGATGGTCAGCAGGCCGGCATAAAGCCGCCCCTCGCCGCAGCGCGGGCACCGGCAACCCAGGGCCGCCTGCACGATGGAAGGCGGCTCCCGCATGCGCGGGCCTCCGCCGCCTGCCGTTCAGCCCACCGTGATGGCGCTCGCGCCCCACAGATAGACCACGGTGAACAGGAACAGCCACACTACATCGACGAAGTGCCAGTACCACGCCGCCGCCTCGAACCCGAAATGCCGCTGCACGGTGAACTGCCCGAGGAGCGCCCGGAAGAAGCACACGATCAGGAAGCACGTCCCCACGATCACGTGGAAGCCATGGAAGCCGGTTGCGAGGAAGAACACCGAGGGGAAAACGCCGCCGGTGAACGCGAACGGCGCATGCGAATACTCGAACGCCTGCCCCATGGTGAAGCTCATCCCCAGCAGCACGGTCAGCGCGAGGCCCCAGGTCAGCGCCTTCCGGTCCCCCTCGATCAGCCCGTGATGCGCCCAGGTGATGGTGGTGCCCGACAGCAGCAGGATCATCGTGTTCAGGAACGGCAGGCCGAACGGATCGAAGGTATGGACACCCTGCGGCGGCCACATCGGATGCACCGCACCGGCCACGTGGTAGGGGAACAGGGCGAAGTTGAAATAAGCCCAGAAGAACGCGACGAAGAACATCACCTCGCTTGTGATGAACAGCATCATGCCGTAGCGCAGGCCGAGCCGCACCACCGGGGTGTGCACCCCCGCCGTCCGGCTCTCCCGCAGCACATCGCGCCACCACAGGAACATCGTGCCCAGCACCAGCACGATGCCGAGGCCGAGCAGGTCGTAATTGCCGAAATGCGCGACGAAGATGATGCCGAGCACCGTCACCCCGCCGGCGAGCGAGCCCAGCAGCGGCCACGGGCTGGGATTCACCAGATGATAGGGCTGCTTCAATCCCGAGCTTACGGGAAGTGTGGCGCCGTGCGAATCGCTGCTCATGCCGTTCCGTCCATCTCTCCGTCGGGGAGCCCGCCCCGACGCGGTCATCATATCGCGGCCATCATATCCAAGATCGTCGCATCATCGCCCAAACCGCGCGCCGTTCAAGGCCGCGCGGCTCCTGCCCCCGCGCTACAGCCCGGTCTTCGCCATCTTCACCATCGCGATCGCGTAGAACAGGCCGCACAGCACCACCAGCACCACCAGCAGCGCGATGTTGCGCCCCACGCGGCGGCGCTTGATCGCGGCCGATTCATCGGCCGAGAGCATCACCACCGCGGGCTTCTGCGGAATCACCTGCGGCATCGGGGGTTCAGCCGGCCAGACGGTCCACGGCGATCGCCGCGAACAGCAGGAACAGGTACAGCAGAGAGAAGCGGAAGGCGCTGCGGGCCGGCGCATCCTTGGTCAGGCTGCGCCCGGTCTCGTCCTGCGCATCCTGCACCACCCGCCACGCGTGCCACAGGAACCCTCCGCCCAGCACCAGCGCCGCCGCGCCGTACACCGGCCCGGTGAGCCCCAGCGCCCAGGGGGAGAGCGACACCGGCACCAGCAGCAGCGTATAGAGCATCACGTGCCGCCGCGTCGCCCGCGCCCCGCGCACCACCGGCAGCATCGGCACTCCGGCGCGCTGATAATCCCCGTGCGCGTACAGCGACAGCGACCAGAAATGCGGCGGCGTCCAGAAGAACACGATCGCGAACATCAGGATGGGCAGCAGCGAGACCGATCCGGTCACGGCGGCCCACCCGATCAGCGGCGGAAACGCGCCCGCCGCGCCGCCGATCACGATGTTCTGCGGCGTGCGCCGCTTCAGCCACATCGTATAGACGAACACGTAGAACAGGATCGACACCGCCAGCACGCCCGCCGCCAGCGGGTTGGTGGCCAGTTCCATCAGCGCCACCGAACCCACGGCGAGCGTCACCCCGAAGCCCAGCGCCGCGCTCGGCTCGATCCTCCCGGCCGGGATCGGCCGCCCGGCGGTGCGCCGCATCACCGCGTCGATGTCGCGGTCGAACCACATGTTGATCGCACCCGCCGCCCCGGCCCCGACCGCGATGCAAAGGATCGCCGTCACCGCCAGCACCGGGTTCAGGTGCCCCGGCGCGACCAGCAGGCCGACGAGACCGGAGAACACCACCAGCGCCATCACCCGCGGCTTGAGCAGCGCAAGCCAGTCCCCCGCGCTGGACGGACTCACCATGTCGGCCGCCCGCACCGCCGCCGGCACGGCCGCATTCATCAGCATCGGTTCGCCCAGCATCGGTGTGGCCATCTCGCTCATCGCGCTTTCAGCCGATCCTCAGCGGATCTGCGGCAGCTCCTCGAAGGTGTGGAACGGCGGCGGGGAGGAAACGCTCCACTCCAGCGTCGTCGCGCCCTCGCCCCAGTAGTTGTCGGCCACCGCTTCCTTGGAGGTGAAGATGCGCACCACCACGTACAGGAAGATCAGCACCGAGAAGCCGGAGATGAACGCGCCGACGGAGGAAACGAAGTTCCACCCGGCGAACGCCGCCGGATAATCCGGGTAGCGCCGCGGCATGCCCGCCAGACCCAGGAAGTGCATCGGGAAGAACGTCAGGTTCACGCCCACGAACGTCACCCAGAAATGCACCTTGCCCCAGAACTCCGGATACTGCCGGCCGGACATCTTGCCGATCCAGTAGTAGAAGCCCGCGAACATCGCGAACACCGCGCCCATCGACAGCACGTAGTGGAAATGCGCGATCACGTAGTAGGTGTTGTGCAGCACCTGGTCGATGCTGGCGTTGGCCAGCACCACCCCGGTCACGCCGCCGAGGGTGAACAGGAAGATGAAGCCCAGGGCGAACAGCATCGGCGTCTTGAACTCGATGGAACCGCCCCACATCGTCGCGATCCACGAGAACACCTTGATGCCCGTGGGCACCGCGATCACCAGCGTCGCCGCCTCGAAATACGCGCGGGTATCCACGCTGATGCCGGAGACGAACATGTGGTGCGCCCACACCAGGAAGCCCACCGCGCCGATCGCCACCATGGCGTACACCATGCCGAGGTAGCCGAACACCGGCTTCTTGCTGAAGGTGGAGACCACGTGGCTGATGATGCCGAAGCCCGGCAGGATCAGGATGTACACCTCCGGGTGGCCGAAGAACCAGAACAGATGCTGGAACAGCACCGGATCGCCGCCGCCGGCGGGGTTGAAGAACGCGGTGCCGAAATCGCGGTCGGTGATCAGCATGGTCACCGCGCCGGCCAGCACCGGGATCGAGAGCAGCAGCAGGAACGCCGTCACCAGGATCGCCCAGACGAACAGCGGCATCTTGTGCAGCGTCATGCCCGGGGCGCGCATGTTGAAGATGGTGGTGATGAAGTTGATCGCGCCGAGCAGGGAGGAGATGCCGGCCAGATGCAGCGCGAACAGCGTGAAATCCACCGCGAGCCCAGGTTGATAGGTGCTGTTGGACAGCGGCGGATACAGCGTCCAGCCCACGCCCGAGCCCTGCCCGTACAGCAGCCCGGCCATCACCAGCGCGAACGCCGGCACCAGCAGCCAGAAGCTGATGTTGTTCAGCCGCGGGAAGGCCATGTCCGGCGCGCCGATCATCATCGGCACGAACCAGTTGCCGAACCCGCCGATCATCGCCGGCATCACCATGAAGAAGATCATGATGAGCCCGTGCGCGGTCACGATCGCATTCCACTGCTGCCCGCTCGCCACGTAATGCTGGCCCGGATACATCAGCTGCAGCCGCATGATCATCGACAGGATGCCGCCGATGATCCCGGCGCTGATCGCGAAGATCAGGTACAGCGTGCCGATGTCCTTGTGGTTCGTGCTGAACAGCCACCGCCGCACGAAATACGGCTTGTGATCGTGATGCGCGTCATGCGCGTGATCACCGGGGGCGTGTTCGGGTGCATACTTATGGGTGGTTGCCGACATCTTCCTGCTCCTTCACACCGATCCTGCGGATCAGCGCCGAATTTCCGTCGCGGCGGCCAGTTGCACCGGCCCACCCTGCCCGCCCGCCGAGGCGGATTGCGCCGCCGCCTGCGCCTTCTTCAGCCACGCCTGGTACTGCGGCAGCGGCAGCCCCTCTATGTTGATCGGCATGCGCGAATGGTTCGTGCCGCAGATCTGGTTGCACTCGCCGTCATACATCCCCGGCTTGTCCACGCGCACCCAGGTCTCGATCACCTGGCCCGGGATCGCGTAGCGCTGCACCCCCAGGCTCGGGATGAAGAAGCTGTGGATCACGTCCCCGCTCGTGATCAGGATGCGGATGTCCTTGCCCACCGGCAGCACCAGCGGCGCGCTCGCCGTCAGCAGCCGGGGCTGGCCCGGCTTCAGCTTGTTGCCCGGCACGATGTAGCTGGAGAAATCCACCCCCTTCGCCGCCGGATAGGCATATTCCCAGTACCACTGGTGCCCGGTCACCTTCACCGTCATGTACGGGTCGTGCGTCTTGTTCTCGTAGAACACCAGCCGGAAGGAGGGGATGGCGATGATGATCAGCAGCAGGATCGGCACCACCGTCCACAGCACCTCGATCACCGTGTTGTGGCTCGTGCGGCTCGGCACCGGATGGCGCTTGGCGTTGTAGCGCCACATCACCCACAGCAGCAGCCCCGCCACCAGCACCATGATCCCGAAGATGATGACCGACACCAGGGTGTTGAGCGTCTCAATGCGCAACTTCACCGGGCTGAACCCGGGCTGCAGGCCCACCTCCCACGGCGTCGGCTGCTGCGCGTCCGCCGCCGGAACCCCGGCCAGCACGCCCGCCAGGGCACCCAGCATGGTCATGACCATCAACGCGCCGCGCCGCCGCAAATCCTGCATCTTTCTGTCCATCCCGCCTGCCGCGGCCTCCGGTCATCCCGCCGGGACGCGCTGGAATCAGGGAGTATCGGACCTCCCATCCAAGATCAAGCGCACCCGCGCACCAAACCGCGGCAGTGCAACATATTTGATGGGTTCATGAACCGGCAATCTTGCGCGCGCGCTCACGCATTGCGCATCCGCACGAGCGTGAACAGCTCGCACGGCGGCTGCGGCGCGATCTCGGCCGCCGCCCGCTCCGCCTCGGTCAGCAGCGCCTCGAAGGCGAAATCCGGATGCCAGCCCAGCGCGTGGGAGGCGCGGGCCATCCCCCGCTCCGCCCACCAGCGCACCCCGCGCTCGGCGGCGAAGTGGTTGACGAACAGGATATGCCCGCCCGGCCGCACCACCCGGCGCAGCTCCACGAGCAGTCGCCGCGGATGCGGCACCACGGAGGCGACGAACATCGCCACCGCGATATCGAAGCTCGCATCGGGGAAGCTGGTCGCCTCGGCGTCCATCTCCAGCAGCGCCGAGACGTTCGCAAGGCCGAGCCGCGCGGTCCGCGCCCGTGCGCGGGCCAGCATCTCGGCCGACAGGTCGATGCCGGTGATGCGCTTCTCCGGCCGGTAGCGCGGCAGGGCGAGCCCGGTGCCCACCCCCACCTCCAGCACCCGGTCCCCGTCCAGCCGGTTCACCGCCGCCACCGCGCGGCGCCGCGCGACGGAGGAGACGAGGCCGAACCACACGTCGTACACGCCGGCCCACCGGCGATAGGCCGCCTTCACCGCATCGGCGTCCATGGCCGAGCGCGGCGTGCGCGGCGAAGTCTGCAAAGCCTGGGGCATGGGCCATTTCTCCCGCATCGAAGCCTGCCTGCCGATGGCCGGCATGGCGGCAACTCTCGTTCCCGTGTGCTTGTTCCCGTTTGTGGGCCCGATGCCCCCGCGGGCGCAAGCCCCAGGCCGGCCGGCGCGCGCCCGGTATTCAGACAACAATCTGATAAGTCTATATATTGCGTTCGATCGCGATCGCCGTCGCCTCGCCG
>DATKQI010000003.1:0-13314 GCA_035532755.1 Acetobacteraceae bacterium | reverse complement strand
CATGCCGCGCCGCCAACGCGTGCAGCGTCTCGCCTCCGATGAACTCCTCAGCGACCTGCCGTTTGAAGGCGGCGCTGTGCGATCGGTGCTTCGTCACGGTTTCCATCCTCCGGAAGCCCGACAGGGATGGTCAATTCCAATTGCCAGAAGTGTCCACCCCCAGGGGCGCACTCCAATGAGGGGTCAGAATTGGACGCGAAATTGCCCCTCAGGGGGTCAGTATTGCAAGCGAACTCACATCCACACTGCCGACATGCGATCTCCTGCTCGGTGCCGAGGCCGAACGCATCGGGCTGATCTCCCCGGCGGTGGAGGACGGCGAACTGGACGCCAAAGGCGGTGGCGGTTGCCTCCCGCCTGGCCGAAGGCGCGCAGAGCGTCATCCGCTGGACCCGGCATGCGCTGAACAACTGGTTGCGCATGGCCGGCCCCGGTTTCGATGCGTGGCTGGCGATGGAGTTCATGGGCTTCAGCGGCCCGGAGGTGAAGGAAGGGCTGGAGTCCCACCGGGAGAAGCGGCCGCCCCGGTTCCCACCGGCCAGCGAGGTCTGAGCGCGAGATCAGAACGCCTTGCGCTTGTTCGCCATGCCACCGTCCACGGTGACGATGGTGCCGCTCGTGTAGCCGGAGAGATCGCTGGCCAGGAAGGCCGCCAGCGCGGCGATTTCCTCCACCCGGCCCGCACGGCCGAACGGCATCGCGGACAGCGTCTCCGGCCAGCGTTCGGCATCGCCCAGCGTGTCCTGCGCGCGCCGGCGCAGCAGCGTCTCAAGCCGTTCGGTCAGGACGGGGCCCGGATTGATGCCGACCACGCGCAGCCCATCGGACGGCGCGGCGCCGCCCAGGGCGCGGGTGAAGGCCATCAGCGACGCATTGCCGGTGGAACCGGCGATGTAGTCGGCATCCAGGCTCTCGCCCGCGGCGCCGATGATGTTGACGATGACACCGCGCGCGCGCCCGCGCATCAGCGCATAGAACCGCCGGCACATGTTGATGTAGCCGAAGACCTTCAAATCCCAGGCGGCGCGCCAGCGCGCCTCCTCGATCTGGTCGAGCGTACCGCCCGGGATTGCGCCGGCGTTGTTGAGCAGGATGTCGATGTCGGGGAACTCGGCGGCCAGAGCGTCCACATTGGCGCTGTTGCTGAGGTCCAGTGCGCGCACGAGCACCGCCCGGCCGTGTGCGGCGCGGAGGCGCGCCGCCGCGGCATCAAGATCGGCGGCGGTCCGCGAGACCAGCACGAGGTCGCAGCCTTCCGCCGCGAGCGCCTCGGCGCAGGCGAAGCCGATGCCCTTGGAGGCGCCGGTGACGAGCGCGCGGCGAGTGCGGAGCCCGAGGTCCATCAGATCCCCCCTGTGGTGCCCGGCTGCGCGACCGACGCCGGCTGTGGGCCGATCCTATGGTGCGGGTGTGCCGCCATCAAGCTTGGCCCGTCCACGCTTGCTGCCGTGCCCGGCAAGCTGCGATAGTCGCCCGAACGCGCAAGGACACGCGCCGGCATCGCCGGATCTAGCGGGGACATCGATCGCCGGCAGGAGGATTTGGATGGAAACGGCCTGGGTGCCGGCGCCGGCGCTGATGGCACGGGCGCAGGTCACGCGCCTGGCGGAGCAGCTCGGATGCCCCGATTTCGCCGCGCTGTACCGGTTTTCGGTGCAACATCCGGACGACTACTGGCGGCACCTGATGGGCTTCCTGCGCATCGCCTGGTCGCGTCCGCCCACCGCCTATGCGGACCTGTCCGCCGGCGCACCGTTCCCGGACTGGTTCCCCGACGGCGAGCTGAACTGGGTCGACACCGTGCTGGGCTGGGCGCGCGACCCGGCGCGGCGCGACGCGCCGGCGGTGATCGCCGAGCGTGAGGACGGCACCATCCGCAGCCTCACCTGGGCCGGGCTGGAGGCGCGCGTGCTCGGCTTCGCCGCGGGGCTGCGGGAGCGGGGGCTCGCGCGGGGCGATCGCATCGGCCTGCTGATGGAAGGCGGCATCGAGGCAGTGGTGTCGTTCCTCGGCATTTCGGCGCTGGGCGCGATCTGCGTGCCGCTGTTCAGCGGCTTCGGCGTCGATGCCATCGCCTCCCGCCTGTCCGGCTGCGAGGCGAAGGCGCTGATCGCCACCAGCGGATTTCACCGTCGCGGGCGGCTGGTGGATATCGCCGCGCTGATCGCCGAGGTTCGCCCCCGTCTGCCGGCGCTGGCGACGCTGATCCTGAAGGGCGGGACCGCGCCCGGCGCGGTCGCGTGGGAGGCGGTGGCGGCGCCGCCCGACCCCGATCTGCCCGCGCGCATGGGCGCTAACGACGCGATGATGGTGATCTACACCTCCGGCACCACCGGCAAGCCGAAGGGCGCGGTCCACACCCATGGCGGCTTCCCGCTGAAGATCGCGCACGACGCGGCGGTGCATTTCGACATCGCGCCCGAAGACCGGTTCTGCTGGCCGGCGGACATGGGTTGGATCGCCGGCTCCCTGATCCTGTGCAGCGCGCTAATGCGCGGCGCGACGCTGGTCTCTTACGACGGCGCCCCGGACTTTCCGGACTGGAGCCGCATGGCGGGATTGGTCGAGCGCCACCAGGTCACGCATTTCGGGGCCTCGCCGACGTTGATCCGTGGCTTGGCGGCGAACCTGCCGGCCTCGGTGGCCGCGGATCTCGGCACGCTGCGCCTGCTGGTCACTGCGGGCGAGGGGCTCGATCCGGAACATTTTCTTTGGTACCAGCGCCATATTGGCGGTGATCGCTGCCCGGTCATCAACTACACCGGGGGCACCGAGGTCTCCGGCGGGCTGCTCAGCAACGTGTCGGTGCTGCCGATCGTGCCGGCGGGCTTCAATGCCGTTTCGCCGGGCGTGCAGGTCGATGTGCTGGACGACGCCGGCCGCCCGGTGCGCGACCAGGTGGGGGAGCTCGCGATCCTGGCGCCCTTCGTCGGCATGACGCGCGCCTTCTGGCAGGACCGCGCCCGCTATCTGGAGACCTACTGGTCGCGTTTCCCTGGGGTCTGGGTGCATGGGGACCTCGCGCTGCGCCGCAGCGACGGTGTGTTCTTCCTGCGCGGCCGATCCGACGACACGCTGAAAATCGCCGGCAAGCGCCTGGGCTCGGCGGAGGTGGAGGAGGTGCTGCTGGAGCTGGAAGGCGTGGCGGAGGCGGCGGCGATTGGCGTGGAAGACGCCGCCAAGGGCCAGAAACTGGTGGTCTTCATCGTTCCGACCAAGGATGCGCCGCAAGATCTGGCCCGATCCGTCCTCCCGCATGTCGATCGGCGACTGGGCCGGGCCTTTCGTCCCGCTTCGGTGCATCTGGTGACGGAATTGCCGAAGACGCGCAGCCTCAAGATCATGCGGCGGGTGATCCGGAACCTCTATACCGGCCAGGCGCCGGGCGATCTCAGTTCCCTGGACAACCCTTCGGCACTGCCGCCGCTGCAGGCGCTGGCCGGTGCGGTGCGTGACCCCGTGTCCGGGGGCTGAGCCGCGGCCGGCTGGCCATTGAACCCGGCGCCGGATTGGGCCGATAGTGAATCCGGAAACGGCACGGCCGTGACGCGACGCCCCGGGAAAGGGGCGCGACCCAAGGGAGAGAGAGATATGACCAGTGACTTCACGATCACCCGTCGTCGGGTGCTGCGGACCACGTTGGGCGGTACCGCTGCGGCGCTCGCGCTGCCGGCGATCTCCCGGAGCGGGTTCGCAGCCGAACCGATCAAGATCGGCATGCCGGCCACGCTGACCGGCCCGAACGGCGAGATCGGCCAGCAGATGAAGCGCGGCGTCGAGTTCTTTGCCAAACAGCAGAACGCCAAGGGCGGCCTGCTCGGCCGGCCGATCCAATTCCTGATCGAGGACACCGCGGGCGATCCCGCGACCTGCGTGCGCAAGGCGCAGGAAATGGTGGAGCGCGACAAGGTGACCCTGCTGATGGGGATGACCTTGTCCTCCGAGGCGCTCGCCGTGGTACCCAAGCTCGCGGGCTGGAACGCGATCTTCGTGTCCTCCGACGACGGCGACGGCCGGCTGACCGCGCAATCCTTCGTGCCGAACTTCTTCCGGGCCAACACCTCCGGTCCGATGGATACGCGCACCGTGGCGCTGTGGCTGCGCACCGCGCCCTACAAGAAGTTCTTCGGGATTGGCATGGACTACGCCTGGGGCCACAACAGCGTGCATTCCTTCGCCCGGCTGGTGAAGGCGGCCGGGCACCAGTTCGTCGGATCGGTGTTCTCGCCGATCGGCACCAAGGATTTCTCCACCTATCTGCTGAAGATCCGCCAGTCCGGCGCGGACGCGGTGTTCATCGTGATGCAGGGCGACGACAACGTCGCGTTCCTGACCCAGGCACGCGAGTACCGGCTGGCGCAGCAGGCCCAGCTGCTCACCTCGATCGTCGATCTGTCCAGCATCCGCGCGGTCGGCGACGCCGCGATTGGGCTCGCCGGTTCCACCCGCTACTGCTTCACCTACGATATTCCGGCGAACCACGAATTCGTCGCCATGTGGGAAAAGGCCCACGGGCTGCCGCCGGACGTGTTCGAGGGCGAGCAGTGGCAGGCCTGCCAGATCCTGGCCGCCGGGATCGCCAAGGCCGGCAGCATCGAGCCGGCGAAGCTGCGCCCCGCGCTGGAAACGGTCGCGATCGACAGCATCAAGGGCCACGTGGCGATGCGGGCCTGCGACCACCAGGCGGTGCAGCAGGGATTCATGGTCAAGGTGGTCAAGCCGGCCGGCGCCAAGCTCCCGCAGCCGGACGTGATCGACGTCTATCCCGCCGACAAGGTCACCCCGGCCTGCCGCAAGGAGACCTACAACGACTGATCTCGCGGGCTTTCTGCTCACCGAGACCATGAACGCGCTGGCCCAGGCGGCGCTGCTGTTCCTGCTCGGCGTCGGCCTGACCCTGATCTTCGGCATCATGCGGATCGTCAATTTCGCGCACGGTTCGTTCTACATGCTGGGGGCGTTCGTCGGCTATACGCTGGTGCGGCTGACGGGCAGCTTCTGGGTGGCGCTCGTGCTCGCCCCGCTGGCGGTCGGTGCCGCCGGCGTCGCGTTCGAGGCCGGGGTGCTGCGCCGCCTGTATCGGCGCGACGACAGCGCCTTCCTGATGGTGACGTTCGGGCTGGCGCTGGTGATGGGCGAGGTGATCCAGCTGCTCTGGGGCTCCCAGGCATTGCCGGTCGCCGCGCCCGGCGCGCTGTCGGGCGTCGTGTTCCTGCTCGACAATCCGTTCCCGATCTACCGTATGTTCCTGATCGGCGCCGGGGCGGCGATCGCGCTCGGGCTGTGGCAGTTCCTGGCGCGCACGCGGCTCGGCCTGCTGATCCGCGCGACTGCGCAGAACGCGGACATGGTGCGTGCGCTCGGCACCGACGTCGGGCTGGTGCGCAGCACGGTGTTCGGCATCGGCTGCGCGCTGGCGGGGCTCGGCGGCGTGCTGGCCGCGCCGCTGGTCACCGCCTCGCTCGGCATGGCGGCTAGCGTCATCATCGAGGCGTTCGTGATCGTCATCATCGGCGGCATGGGCAGTTTTCCCGGCTCGCTGCTCGCCGCGCTGCTGATCGGCTTCGTGCAGGTGTTCGGCGAGTATTTCTTCCCGAACCTGGCCCTCGCGCTGATGTACTTGGCGATGCTGCTGGTCCTCGTGCTGCGGCCGGCCGGGCTGCTCGGCGCCCGGGCGTGAGCGTACCGGACGTGCGCCGGCCGCGCCGTCGCTTGCTGGCCGCCGGACTCGCGGCGGCGCTGCTGGCGGCGCCGTTCGGCCTGCCCGTCTATGCCACCACGCTGCTGACCGAGATGCTGATCCTCGGGCTGTTCGCCATGAGCCTCGATCTCATGGTCGGCTACACGCGGCTGGTCTCCTTCGGTCACGCCGCCGCCTACGGGTTCGGCGCCTACGCGAGCGGCTGGCTGCTGCTGCACGGCGTGCCGCTGGTGGTCGCAGTGCCGGCCGCGGCGGTCCTGGCCGGGGTGGTCGGGCTCGGCATCGCCTGGGTCGCCACGATGGCGAGCGGGGTGTCGTTCTCCATGCTTACCCTGGCCTTCGCGCAGCTGCTGTATGCGATCGCCTACAAATGGAACGCCGTCACCGGCGGCTCGGACGGTCTGGCCGGCATTCCGCGCCGGCCGGGACCGTTCGGATTCGCTTTGTTCGACAGCCGCACGGGCTTCTACTATCTCGCGCTCGGCGTGCTCGCCGGCAGCTTCGCCTTCTGCCGCACCCTGGTCGCCTCGCCGTTCGGCGCGGTGCTGCGCGGCATCCGCGAGAACGAGGCAAAGACGCGCGCGCTCGGCTTCGACACACGGCGCTACAAGATCGTCGTGGTCGCCATCGCCTATGCGCTGGGCGGAATGGCCGGTGCGCTGTATGCGCCGTTCGCCGGGTTCGCCGATACCGATCTGTTGTTCTGGCTGCTGTCGGGGCAGGTCCTCATCATGGTCATCGTCGGCGGCGCCGGCACCCTGGCGGGACCGGTGCTCGGCGCCGCGTTCTTCCTGCTCGCCTCGCAGATTCTCAGCGCCTACACCGATTCCTGGGCACTGTTTTTCGGCCTGCTCTTCATCGGCGTCGTGCTGTATGCCCCGCAGGGCATCTGGGGGCTGGTCCGGTCGCGGCCGGCCCGGCCGGCGCTACCGACGGACGTGCCCGATGCCGCTGCTTGAGCTCGACGGGCTGACCCGCCGCTTCGGCGGCCTCGTTGCGGTGAACGCCGTCTCGATGCGGGTGGCCGCGGGCGAGGTGCGTGCGGTGATCGGCCCCAACGGCGCCGGCAAATCGACCCTGTTCAACCTCATCACCGGCGTGCTGGCGACCAGCGAGGGGGAAGCCCGGCTGGACGGCACCCGGCTGACCGGCCTGCCGGCGCATCGCATCTGCCAGCACGGCCTGGCGCGCACCTTCCAGATCACCGCGCTCTACCTCGAGATGACGGTGCGGGAGAACGCTTCCCTGGCGGCGCAGGCGCGCGAAGGCCGGCGTTGGCAGCCCTGGGGCGGCGGCAGCGTGTTCGCCGCCGCGGCAAGCCGGGGGGATGCGGCGCTGGAGCGGCTCGGCCTCGGCCCGCTCGCCGACCAGCCGGCCGGGCTGCTGTCGCATGGCGACCAGCGGCTGCTCGAGATCGCCATGGCGCTGGCCCAGGCGCCGCGCGTGCTGCTGCTCGACGAGCCGACCCAGGGCCTGTCGGTGCAGGAGACCGCGCGGGCGGTGGACACGCTCGCGGGCCTGTTCGCCACGGGCGCGATGACCGTGCTGCTGGTTGAGCACGACATGGACGTGGTGTTCCGCCTCGCCCACGCCATCACGGTCCTGCATCGGGGCGCGGTCATCGCCGACGGACCGCCGGACGCTGTGCGGGCCGATCCGGCGGTGCAACTTGCCTATCTCGGCGGGCTGGACTGATGCTGTCGGTGCAAGCGCTGCACGCCCATTACGGCGCCAGCCATGTGCTGCAAGGGGTGGACCTCGAAATTCCCGCCGGGCAGGTGGTGGCGGTGCTCGGGCGCAACGGGGTCGGTAAGACCACGACCCTGCGCGCCCTCATCGGCCTGCTGACGCGGAGCCGCGGGCGGGTGCGGCTCGATGGGGTGGAGATCGCCGGCTGGCCGGCGCATCGGATTGCCCGCGCCGGCATCGCCTATGTCCCCGAGGGACGGCTGATCTTTCCGGACCTGACCGTGCTGGAGAACATCCGCGTCGGCGAGCGGCGGCCGGCTCGCAGCTGGCCGCTGGAGCGGCTGTTCACGTTGTTCCCCGCGCTGCGCGAGCGCGCCGCCAACCGGGGCGGGCAGCTTTCGGGGGGCGAGCAGCAGATGCTGGCGATCGCCCGCGCCCTGGTGACCGATCCCAAGGTGCTGCTGCTGGACGAGCCGAGCCAGGGCCTGGCGCCGCTGGTGGTGCAGGAACTCGCCGAGGTCATCCGCCGCCTGCGCGACGACGGCGTGGCCGTGCTGCTGGTCGAGCAGAACCTGAAACTCGCCGAAGCGGTCGCCGACGAGATCCGCATCATGGTGAAGGGGCGCATCGCTTATGCAGGGACTCGCCAAGCGTTCCACGACGACCAAGCCGAGATTCGGGACCGATACCTGACTGTGTAGAAGGCCGTCTGACCCTCCGCCTCCCGGCCCGTCGCATCACCGCCCCGCCTGGGGCAACAGCAGCAAGAAGGAGCCGATCTCTCAAATTGACCGTGGTCCAAGGAAACAGGGCAGGTCACTCAGAATACGGCGCGGTCGAGGGGCCGGCGGTCTTGACAGACGCGCGAAGCTACGGTCCGCTGCATGCAAGCGGTTCAGATAGACCGGGCATATGGGAAATGTGCGCCAAAACCTGACACGGGGAGATCATCAATGGCGATCACGCGACGTGGCGTCTTGGCGATTCCGGCGCTGGCCGCCCTGCCGGTGGTGGCGGAGGCGGCTGGAACGGTCCGTATCGGTTATATCGAGCCGCTGACCGGCAATGCGGCCGCGGCCGGCCAGTCGATCAAGCAGGCGGCCGCGCTCGCGGTCGACATCATCAACACCCCGCACCCCGACCTGGCACCGATGCCGCTCGCCGCCACGGCCGGGCTGCCGCGGCTTGGTGGTGCCAAGGTGGAGGTGGTCTGGGCTGATAACCAGGGCAGTCCGTCCGTCGGCCAGGGCGACGCGGTGCGCCTTATCACCCAGGATCGCGTCGTGGCGCTGTGTGGCGCGTACCAGTCGAACGTCACCCTGACCGCGAGCGCAGCCGCGGAGCGATACGGCATCCCCTTCCTCACCGGGGAGTCGGTGGCCGCCAACCTGACCGAGCGCGGCTACAAGTGGTTCTTCCGGACCACGCCGTTCGGGCCCGATTTCGGCAAGCTGTATCTGGATTTCCTCGCGTACGTCGCGAAGTCCGGGGTCGCGACCGGGAAGATCGCGATCGTGCACGAGAACACCGACTATGGCACCTCGGTCGCCGAGTCGATCAGTTCGGTCGCGGCCAGCCGGGGCGTGAAGATCGCGCAGACGATCTCCTACGGTGCCAACGGCACCGACGTCTCGCCGCAGGTTCTGGAGCTCAAGAACGGCAAGCCTGACGTGGTCATCTTCATCAGCTACACGTCGGATGCCATCCTCTACATGAAGGCGTTCAAGGCGCTGGACTATCGCCCGCCGATCGTGATCGGGGACGATTCCGGCTTCTCCGATCCGTCCTTCGCCAAGTCGGTCGGGGACATCGCGCAGGGCGTGCTGAACCGAAGCGCGTTCGTCGCCGGCAAGCCCGGAAGCCTGCCGTACAAGGTCAACGCGCTGTTTAAGAAGCGTACCGGCCGCGACCTGGACGACACCACCGCGCGGTCGATGCAGGGTTTCCTGGTGATGTGCGACGCCATCAACCGGGCCGGCTCAACCAAGCCCGAAGCGATCCGCGCCGCTCTGGTCGCCACCGACCTGAAGGCGGATGAGCTGATGATCGGTTACCGAGGGGTGAAGTTCGACCCCCACGGCCAGAATATCCTTGCCTACTCGCTGATGATCCAGCTCGACGGCAAGGAGTATGTGCCGGTCTGGCCGACCGATCAGGCAACCACGAAGCTCGTGCTTCCCTTCAAGGGCTGGACCTGAGCGCAGCCTCCCGGCCGCCTCATGATCTTCCTGCAACTGTGCGCTGACGGGCTTCTGCTCGGCGCCGTCTATGCCTTGTTCTCCTCCGGCCTGACCTTGATCTGGGGCATGATGAACGTCGTCAACTTCGCCCATGGCGATTTCGTCATGGTCGCGATGTACGTGGCGTTCTTCGCCTTCACCTTGCTCCACGTCGGCCCGCTCATCTTCGTGCCGCTGGCGGCGATCACGCTCTTTGTGCTGGGAGTCGTGGTCTATTTCGCGCTGGTGCGCCACGTCATGCGCGGGCCGATGCTGGGGCAGATCATTTCCACCTTCGGCCTCGCCCTTTTCCTGCGCTATGCCGCCCTCTGGGCGTTCTCGGCCAATTTCGTCTCCCTGCCGGATACCCTGGTCGGCGGGGTGTATGACGTGGCCGGGCTTCGGCTCTCGGCCTCGCGCCTGCTCGCCGGCGCGACGGCGCTGGTGCTCACGCTGGGGATGCACCTGGTGCTGACACGCACCGATCTCGGCAGCCGCATGCTCGCGGTCTCCGAGGACCGCACGGCCGCGGCGCTGGTCGGCATCCGACCCGATCCGATGCAAGCGCTGGCCTGGGGCATTGGCGCCGCCTCGACCGGTGTCGCCGGGGCGCTCATCGCGCTGTTTTTCTACGTCTCGCCGGAAGTCGGCAATTCCTTCACCTTGCTTGCCTTCGTGACGGTTTGCCTGGGCGGCTTCGGCAGCGTGCCCGGGGCGTTGCTGGCCGGGCTGGCGATCGGCGTGATCCAGTCCCTGTCCGCCTACTTCCTCGGACCGTCAACCAAGGACGTGGTGGTGTATGCCTTGTTCATCGTGCTGCTGTGGGTGCGGCCGCAGGGCCTGCTGGGACGCGCATGAAAAGCCTGCCGCGCGTCCTGCTGGTCGCGGTGGCGGGCGTGCTGGTCGCCGCGCCCTTTCTCAGTGACAACCCGTTCTACCAGCGCATTGCCGCGCTCACCGCGTTGGCGGCGATCTCGGCCTCCGCCTGGAACCTGATCGGCGGCTACGGGGGGCAGGTCTCCTTCGGCCATTCCGTCTATTTCGGTCTTGGCGCCTATTCCTCGCTGCTGGCATTCACCAAGCTCGGCGTGCCGCCCATTGCCGGCGCGCCGCTCGGTGTGCTGGCAAGCTTCGTGCTCTCGGTGATTGTCGGCCTGCCGAGTTTCCGCCTGCGCGGGCACTATTTCTCGATGGCGACGATCGCCATCGCCGCCCTGGCGGAGGTCCTGGTGACCAACTGGGCGTTCGCCGGCGGAGCGATCGGGCTGATGGGGCCAGCAAACGCCCGCTCCCTCGCCGATCTGCTGTTTCGCAGTGCGCTGCCCTACTATGCCCTGTTTCTCGTCGTGCTCGGGAGCCTGCTGGCGCTGACCTACCTGATGCAGCGTGGGCGGATGGGCTTCTATCTGCGCGCGCTCGGGTCTGGCGAGCGGGCCGCCGAAAGCCTCGGCGTGCCGATCCGGCGCTACAAGCTTTATGCGCTGCTGATCTCGGGGGCCTTCACCTCGCTCGCCGGCTCGCTCTACGTGGTGATGATCGGGTTCATCGATCCCAACAGCGGCTTCGGGATCCTGGTCTCCGTGAACATGGTGGTGATGAGCGCGCTTGGCGGCGCCGGGACGCTGTTCGGCCCGCTGGTGGGGGCGGTCATCCTGGTGCCGCTGGAGGAGATGACCAACGCGCTCCTGGGCGGCGGTGGCAGCGGCGCCGCCTATGTCGTGTATGGCGCCGCCATCATGCTGCTGGCTCGCTTCAGCCCCGGCGGCCTCGCGCAATGGTGGTCGCTGCTTGCGGGAAAGGGCCGGCGCGGTGCTGCTTGAGGCGCAAAGCATCGTCAAGAGCTTCGGCGGCTTCCGCGCCGTGGACGGGACCAACCTGACGTTGCACGAGCACGAGCTGATCGGCCTGATCGGTCCGAACGGCGCGGGCAAAAGCACCTTCTTCAACTGCCTGGCCGGCGATGCGCTGCCCGATGCGGGAAGCATCCACTTTCGCGGCCGGGAGATCACGAGGATGCCGCCGCATGACCGCGCGCGGCTCGGACTGGCCCGCACGTTCCAGGTCCCTATCGTTTTCGACGGCATGACCGTGCGGGAAAACGTGATGGTCGGCGCCTTTCTGCGCCGGCCGCACCGCCATGCCGCGGCGGCCAAGGCAGACGAGGTCCTGGCCTTCACCGGTCTTGCCGAGCAGGCGAACCAGCAAGTCACCACCTTGGGCACGCCGGGTCGCAAGCGGCTCGAGATCGCCCGTGCGCTGGCCACCGAGCCCGTGGTGCTCCTGCTGGACGAGGCGCTGGCGGGACTGACCGCGGAGGAGATCGAAACGGCGATCGAGCTGGTACGACGCATCCATGCGAGCGGCATCACGCTGATCGTGGTCGAGCACATCATGGAGGTGATCCACCGCCTGACCCAGCGTGTGATCGTGCTCCATCAGGGCCGCGCGCTCGCGGAGGGAGCGCCCGCGGAGGTCACGCGGGACCCGAGGGTGATCGAGGCCTATCTCGGCCGACGCGCGGGACGGCACCGTCCATGAGCGGGACCCTGCTCCGTGTCTCCAACCTTGCCGTTCGCTATGGCGATCTCGTCGGCGTGGCGGACGTGTCGTTCGCGGTGGGGGAAGGGCAGATCGTGGCCTTGCTCGGGTCCAATGGCGCAGGCAAGACGACCACCTTGAACGCGCTCGCGGGCCTGGTGCGGCCGGCGGGTGGCACGCTCGAGTGGCGGGGCCAGCGCATCGACGGCCTGCCGGCACATCAGATTGTCGCGCGGGGAATCGCGCTCTCGCCGGAAGGATGGCGACTGTTCGTCATGCAGACGGTCGAGCAGAATTTGCGCCTGGGGGCGACGGCCCTGTCCGACCGCTCGCGGATGGGGGCGCTGCTCGATCGTGTGTTTGCGCTGTTCCCCCGGCTCGCCGAGCGGCGGCGGCAAAGCGCGGGCACGTTGTCCGGCGGCGAGCGGCAAATGCTCGCGGTGGGCCGTGCGCTGATGAGCGATCCCAAGCTGCTGATGCTGGATGAACCGAGCCTGGGCCTGGCGCCGGCGGTGGTGGATTCGATGTACGAGACCCTGGCCCGGCTGCGCGCGGAGGGGCTCACGCTTCTGCTGGCCGAGCAGTCGATGGAACTCGCGCTCGAAATCGCCGACACGGCGACGGTGCTGCAGACGGGCCGAACGGTGCTGTCCGGCACGGCGCGCGAGATCGCCGAGAACCCCGATCTGCACCGGGCGTATCTGGGCGCCGCGTTCTGACCGGGACGGGCGGATGGTATCCTGCCCTGACCAAATCACGGAACACCGAATGGAGCCGCCCCTGCGCCCTATATCGGCACCATCGAGTAATGGGATCGTCGGTTGCGTGTCCCCGCAACCACTTTCATTATAGCTCGCTCACCGTCCCGGTCTAATCACCGGGGCGGATTTGCGTTTCCGACGCAGACCCGCCGTCCGGATCAGCCATCAATTTCCATTCTCCCAGATCGCATGAATTCCAAGAATCCCAGCCCACGGCATCGCAACGTCTGTTGGATACTCAGTAGAGTACAGTATTCACGCATTTCCTTGGGTGTGCTTGCCATAATTGCATTCCGTAGACGCACAAACTCATGCACGGCGTGCTCTGCGTTGTTATTGTTCCAGGGCACGCCGTCATAATCCAGAAATGTGAACGGTTTATCTCTGTTCTTTTCAATTCGTTTTC
>DATKQI010000002.1:0-4194 GCA_035532755.1 Acetobacteraceae bacterium | reverse complement strand
CAGCACCTCGGGGATCTCGTCGGAGATCATGATCACCGCCATCCCCGCCGCCGCCAGCCGCTTCACGATCTCATAGATCCCGTCCTTCGCGCTCACGTCCACGCCCACCGTGGGGCTGTCCAGGATCAGCAGGCGCGGGTTCGTCGCAAGCCACTTCGCCAGCACCACGCGCTGCTGGTTGCCGCCGGAAAGCGTCTTCACCGCGTTGGCGGGATTGGCCACCTTGATCCCGAGATCGCCGATCCACCGCCGCACCGCCTCGGCCATGCGCGCCGGCCGCAGCAGCCCCAGCGCGCCGGTCAGCCGGCCGAACACCGGCAGCACGATGTTCGTCCCGATCGGTTGCTCCAGCACGAGCCCGAGCGAAAGCCGGTCCTCCGGCACATAAGCGACACCCAGCGCCACCGCGTCGCGGTTGGAGCGCAGCGAGACCGGCTTGCCGTGCAGCCTGATCTCGCCCCGATCGGGCTTCCTCATCCCGAACAGCGACAGCGCCAGCTCGGTCCGGCCCGAGCCGAGCAGCCCGGTGATGCCCAGGATTTCGCCCGCCCGCACATCGAGGTCGATGTCCGCATACTCGCCCGCCCGGCTCAGCCCGCGCACCGACAGCACGGGCTCCGCCGCCGAACGGTCCGTTTCTTTCAGCTCATAGCGGAACTCGTGCCCGGTCATCAGCATGGCAAGGCGGTGGCCGGTCATCTCCCGCGCCTCGAAGGTGCCGACCATGCGGCCGTCGCGCAGCACGCTCACGCGCTCGGCGATCTCCATCACCTCGTCCAGCCGGTGGCTGACGAAGACGATGGCGATGCCGCGCCGCTTCAGCTCCTCCGTCAGCCGCAGCAGCGCGCTCACCTCGTGGCGGGTGAGGGAGGCGGTGGGCTCGTCCATGATCAGCAGCCGCGCCTCGGCGCCGATCGCCCGGCAGATCGCGACAAGCTGGCGTTCCGCGATCGGCAGCTCCCCCACTTCCGCCTCGGGGTCGAGCGCGATGCCGATGCGGGCCATCGCCGCCTCGGCATGGGCGCGGATCGCCCGCCAGTCCACACCGCGCGGGCGGCCCAGATGGTGGCCGATGGCGATGTTCTCGGCGACCGTCAGGTTCGGGAACAGCGAAAGGTCCTGGTAGATCACCTGGATGCCGCGGCGGGTGCTCTCCACCGGCGTCAGGTGCGGGCAGGGGTGCCCGTCGATCACGATGCGCCCGCCCGGCTCGGGCGGCTGCACGCCGGAGATGATCTTGATGAGAGTCGACTTGCCGGAACCGTTCTCGCCCACCAGGCAGTGCACCTCGCCGGCCGCGAGAGACAGGCTCACATCCGCCAGCGCCTGCACGCCGCCGAAGCGCTTCGAGATGTTCGCAAGATCGAGGAAGGGCGTCACGGCAGGCCGCGCGAGGGGGCGGCGCCCGGAGCGGGTCCGGGCGCCACGTTCCTACAGCCCCTTGGCGATCAGGCCGTTGATGGTCTGCTTGTTCACCACCAGGATGCGGTTGACCATGATCTCCCTGGCCGGCGCGTCCACCGTCGCCTTGCCCAGTCCCGGCACGTCCATGCCGGTGGCGAAGGCCGCCTTCTTCAGCGCAAGGCTCGCCACCGCCACCATGGCGAAGCCGGCATCCGTCGGGCTCCAGATGAAGCCCTCGCGGATCACCCCCGACTCGATCAGCGATTTCCCCTGGGACGGCAGCACGGTGCCCACCACGGCGATGCGGTTCTGCAAATGCCGCTGGCGCACCACGTTGCCCGCGCCGATCGGCCCGTTGGAGCCGAAGCCGATGATGCCGCCGAGCTTCGGATAGGCTTGAATCACGTCCTGGGTGTTGCGGGCCGAAGTGTCGATCTCGTCCGCTCCCGGGAAGCGGGAGGCGGCGAGCTTCATGTTCGGATAATGCTTCTTCTGGTAGGCGATCGCGGCATCGGCCCATTTGTTGTGCAGCGGCGTGGTCAGCGTGCCGACATACACCACGTATTCGCCCTTCTCCCCCATCGCCTTGGCAAGCGCCTTCATCTGCATCTCGCCGAAGGTGGTGGAGTTGATCAGCTCCACATCCCAGGTCCGCCCGCTCTGGTTCGGGCCTTCCTGGGTGATGACCATGATGCCGGCCTTGTGCGCCCGCTCCACCACCGGGGCGAGCACCTTCACGTCCAACGGCACGAGCCCGATCACATCGACCTTCTTCGCGATCAGGTCTTCGACCAGCTTCACCTGCTGCGCCGGATCGACATTGGCGGGCCCGACCATGGAGGTCTTGATGCCGAACTGGCTGCCGGCCTTGATCAGCCCCTTCTCCAGCAGGTTGAACCAGGGGATGCCGGCGATCTTCACCACCGTGACCATCTGCTTCTCGCCGGCCGCGAACGCCCCGCCCGGCAGGCCCATCGCGCCCGCCGCGGCGGCGGCCCCGAACAGCTTCAACGTGCTGCGCCGATCCATGTTTCCCCCGATGGCCCTGTTGCGGGCCGTTGCTTGTTTCGACAGGCGGCAAGTATGTGGATCAGGCCCGAGGGCCGCAAGCATCATTTGTTCAGCAGCGCGACGAATGTTCGCGGGTCAGTCCTCGATCGGCGGCGGGGTGTGGACGCAGATCGGCGGCAGCGGCCCGGTGAAGGCTTCCACCTGCACCAGGCAGCTCTGCGCGCTCGGCCCCTGGCCGAGGCGGGAGGTGCCGGCATCGCGCGTCAGCACGTTCGGGTTGCCGTGCACGCACAGGCTGCCGGGCACGCCGGGCTCCGCCGGGTCGAACCACGCGCCGGTGGCCAGCACCGCGACCCCCGGCCGCAGCCCGTCGGTGGTGCGCAGGCCCGCGAGGCAGGCGCCGCGGTCGTTGAACACGCGCACGATGTCCCCGTCCGACAGGCCGCGTGCGGCCGCGTCTGCCACATGTAACAAAATCGGCTCGCGTCCGGAAATCTTGTAAGATGACGCGAGCGCGGTCTGGTCGAGCTGCCCATGCAGCCGGTTCGCCGGCTGCGGCGTGATCAGATGCAGCGGATAGGCCGCGGCCAGCGGCGCGTGGGCGTATTCCCTGGGCGCGCGCCAGACGGGGTGGCCCGGGCAGTCATCATAGCCGAAGCCGGCGATGGTCTCGGAAAACAGCTCGATCCGCCCCGACGGCGTATTGAGCTTCGCCTCCGCCGGTTCCGCCACGAAGCGGGCGAACGGGACGTAGTGCGTGGCGGGTGCTGCGATCTCGATCTGGCCCTGCCGCCAGAAATCGTCGAAATCCGGCATCTCGATCCCGGAGCGGGCGGCGCTCTGCCGGGCGGTGTCATACATCGCCCGCAGCCAGCTTGCCGGGTCGCGCTGGCCGGTGAAGCGGTCGCGCACGCCGAGCGCGTCGGCGATGTCGGCAAAGATGTCGAAATCGTTGCGCGCGCTGTGCAGCGGCGCGATCGCCTGATGCATCGCCAGGATGAACCGGTCCCGCGCGGAGGAGCCGATATCGTCCCGCTCCAGCGTGGTGGTGGCGGGCAGCACGATGTCGGCATGCCGGGCCACCGATGTCCACCACGGCTCGGCCACGATGACGGTTTCCGCCCGCGCCCAGGCGCGCAGCAGGCGGTTGAGGTCCTGGTGGTGGTGGAACGGGTTGCCGCCGGCCCAGAAGATCAGCCGCGTGTCCGGGTAGGCGAGGCGCCGGCCGTTGTAGTCGTATTCCCCGCCGGGGTTCTCCAGCATCTCGGTGACGCGCGCGACCGGGATGAAGCTGCGCGCGGGGTTGGGCAGGCCGGGCAGGCTGACCGAGGGGATTTCGGTGCGCGGCGCGCCCATCCCGCCCATGCTGCCGTGGCCGAAGCTGAAGCCGCAGCCGGGCCGGCCGATCTGGCCCAGCATGGCGGCGAGTGCGGTGAGCATCCAGAACGGCTGCTCCCCATATTCGGCGCGCTGGAGCGACCAGGCGGCGGTGAGCATGGTCGGGTTCGCCGCGCAATCCCGCGCCAGCTGCGCGATGGCTTCGGCATCTATCCCGGTCTCGCCGGCCGCCCAGGTGGGGGTTTTCGCCAGCCCGTCCGATTCGCCCATGATGTAGGCGCGCAGCGTCTCGAAGCCGGTGGTGCAGCGGTCGAGGAACACGCGGTCGGCGAGGCCCTCGGCCAGCAGCGCGTGCGCCATGCCAAGCATCAGCGCGGTATCGGTGTTCGGCACGATCGGCAGCCACTCCGCCGCCACCTCCGCCGGCATGTCCGCCCGCAC
>DATKQI010000001.1:0-3270 GCA_035532755.1 Acetobacteraceae bacterium | reverse complement strand
CTGCTGGTGCTGGGGGCGGTGGATTATCCGCCGCTGCTGCGCCTGCTGGACGATGCGCCGCCGGTGCTCGCGGTGCTGGGCGATCCGGCCGTGCTGAGCCTGCGCGCGGTGGCGCTGGTGGGCGGGCGCAACGCATCCGCGAACGGCCGGCGCATCGCCGAGGACCTGGGCGCATCCCTGGCCGCGGCGGGGTTCGCCGTGGTGTCGGGGCTGGCGCGCGGGGTGGACGCGGCGGCGCATCGGGGGGCGATGGCGGCGGGGCGCACCGTCGCGGCCATCGCCGGCGGGCTCGATCAGCCCTACCCGCCCGAGCATGCCGACCTGCAGCGCCAGATCGCCGAAACCGGCGCGGTGGTGGCCGAGGCGCCGCTGGGCGTGACGCCGCAAGCCCGCCACTTCCCGCGCCGCAACCGCATCATCGCCGGATTGTCGCTGGGCGTGGTGGTGGTGGAGGCCGCACCGCATTCGGGCAGCCTGATCACCGCCCGGCTGGCGCAGGAGGCGGGGCGGGAGCTGTTCGCCGTGCCGGGCTCCCCGCTCGATCCGCGCTGCCGGGGCTCCAACGACCTGATCCGCCAGGGCGCGCACCTGACCGAGACCGCGGCGGACGTGCTGGAGAACCTGCCCGACCACCCGCTGCGCGAGGGGATCGCCCGTGCCCCGCTGTTCGCCCGCGGCCCCGCCCCGGAAGCCCCGCCGGGCCTGGGCGAACCGGCCCGGGAAGCCGCCCCCATCACCGAAGATCCTGCCGAAGACCCCGCCGAGACCGCCCGGGCCAGATCGCAACTGCTTGATCTTCTTGGCCCTTCACCGACATCGGTTGACGATCTGGCCCGGCGCTGCCAGTTCTCTGCCGCCGCGATGCTGGCGGCGCTGCTCGAACTGGAACTGGGCGGGCTCATTGAAACGCTGCCGGGGAACCGGGTGGCGCTGCTCGCCGATGCTGGCTGAGACCGCCACCCAAGGAACATCATGGCTGACGTCGTCGTCGTAGAATCGCCCGCCAAGGCCAAGACAATCAACAAATATCTCGGCGACGGGTACACCGTGCTGGCCAGCTTCGGCCATGTGCGGGATCTGCCGCCGAAGGATGGTTCGGTGCGGCCCGAGCAGGACTTCGCGATGGACTGGGAGGCCGACGAGCGCGGCCAGCGGCAGGTCTCCGCCATCGCGAAGGCGCTGAAGGGCGCGCACACGCTGTATCTGGCGACCGACCCGGACCGCGAGGGCGAGGCGATTTCCTGGCATGTGCGGGCCATGCTCGAAGAAAAGCACGCGCTGAAGGGCGTGGACGTGCGGCGTGTGACCTTCAACGAGATCACCCGCAGCGCGGTGCGCGGGGCGATGGCCGCGCCGCGGGAGCTGGATCAGCCGCTGATCGAGGCCTACATGGCCCGCCGCGCGCTGGATTATCTGGTGGGCTTCACCCTTTCGCCGGTGCTGTGGCGCAAGCTGCCGGGCAGCCGGAGCGCGGGGCGGGTGCAGTCGGTCTCGCTGCGGCTGATCTGCGAGCGCGAGGCCGAGATCGAGGTGTTCCGGGCGCGGGAATACTGGACCGTGGAGGCGGCGTTCGCCACGCCCGCGGGCGCGCCGTTCACCGCGAAGCTCACCCATCTGGCGGGCAAAAAGCTCGACCAGTTCGATCTGAACACCGAGGCCCTGGCGCTGGCCGCCAAGGCGGCGGTGGAGGCCGGCGCCTTCACCGTCGGCAGCGTCGAGCGGCGGCGGGTCAAGCGCAATCCGCCGCCGCCCTTCACCACCTCCACCTTGCAGCAGGAAGCCTCCCGCAAGCTCGGCTTCGGCGCGCAGCAGACCATGCGGCTCGCCCAGCAACTTTACGAAGGCATCGACATCGGCGGCGAGACCGTCGGCCTCATCACCTATATGCGCACCGACGGCGTGCAGATGGCGCGCGAGGCGGTGCTGGCGATCCGCGACCACGTGAAGGGCGCGTTCGGGCCGGACTACATGCCGGCCGCGCCGCGCGAATACAGCACCAAGGCGAAGAACGCGCAGGAGGCGCACGAGGCGATCCGCGCGACCGATGTCGCCCGCACGCCCGGCGAGGTCGCGCGGCATCTGAGCAGCGACCAGGCGCGGCTGTACGAACTGGTATGGAAACGCGCCGTCGCCTCCCAGATGCAATCGGCCGAGCTTGATCAGGTGAGCGTGGACGTGGTGGACGTGGCGGGGACGAAGCTGCGCGCCACCGGCTCCATCCTCGCCTTCGACGGCTTCCTGAAGCTGTACCGCGAGGACCGGGACGATACCGCCGAGGGCGAGGACGACGAGAGCCGGATGCTCCCGCCGATGGCCGAGCGCGACCCGCTGAAACGCAACGCGGCGAGTGCCGCGCAGCATTTCACCCAGCCGCCGCCGCGCTATTCCGAAGCCTCCCTGGTGAAGAAGATGGAGGAGCTGGGGATCGGCCGGCCATCCACCTATGCCTCCATCCTGAGCGTGCTGCGAGACCGCAACTATGTGCGGATGGAAGCCCGGCGCTTCGTTCCCGAGGATCGCGGGCGGCTGGTGACGGCCTTCCTGACCAGCTTCTTCACCCGATACGTGGATGCCAACTTCACCGCCGGCCTGGAGGAGCAGCTTGACGACATCTCCGGCGGGCGGGCCGACTGGCGTTCGGTGCTGCGGGCGTTCTGGGAGCAGTTCTCGGCCGCGGTGGAGCAGACGCGCGAGCTGAAGATCTCCGACGTGATCGCGGCACTCGACGAGGACCTGGGGCCGCATTTCTTCCCGGCCAAGCCCGACGGGTCCGACCCGCGCGGCTGCCCGGCCTGCGGCAACGGCCGGCTCGGGCTGAAGCTCGGCCGGTTCGGCAGCTTCATCGGCTGCTCCAACTACCCCGAATGCCAGTACACCCGGAAGCTGGCCGTGGAGAACGGGGAGGATGCGGGGGACACGCTGAAGGAGGGGATGCGGGTGCTGGGCACCCATCCCGAAACCGGCGAGGAGATCACCGTCCGGCGCGGCCCCTATGGGCTGTACGTGCAGCAGGGCGAGCCGGTGCCGGACAAGAAGGAGAAGCCGCGCCGCACATCCCTCCCGCGCGGGATGGAGGGCGAGAGCCTGACGCTCGACCAGGCGGTGGGGCTGCTGTCGCTGCCGCGGCTCGTGGGCATCCACCCCGAGGCGAAGGAGCCGATCACCGCCGGGATCGGCCGGTTCGGGCCGTATGTGAAGATGGGCGCGGTGTTCGCCTCGCTCGACCGGGACGACGATGTGCTGGCGGTCGGGCTCAACCGGGCGGTCGAT